>CAYGBP010000013.1:1149-7756 GCA_964348105.1 uncultured Nitrospirota bacterium | reverse complement strand
GTTCAGGTCCAGATCTTCCAGGCGTTGCTGGATTCCTCGGCCAGTGAGCAGGGTGCCCGTATGATGGCGATGGATGCGGCCACACGCAATGCCCAGGAGATGATCTACAAGCTGACCCAGGTCTACAATAAGACCCGGCAGGCGGCGATTACAACGGAGCTGATGGATATCATCGGTGGCGCAGAGGCGCTCAAATAAGGGATATTAAAAAGGTTTATCAACCGAAAACGCATGCGGGCCCGGAAATTGACCAGATCTCCGGGCGGAACAACTGTCTGGCAGATGGAGGCTTTAAGTGGATAAAGGAAAAGTGGTACAGGTCATCGGGCCGGTCGTAGATGTGGAGTTCCCCGGCGGCCAGCTTCCCAATATCTACAATGCGCTCAAGATCGAGCAGCCGGAGGATTCAACCTCGGGCAGGCCGGCGATCAATCTGACCCTGGAGGTGGCGTTGCACCTGGGGGAAAACCGGGTGCGCGCTGTGGCGATGTCCTCGACCGACGGGCTGACCCGTGGGATGGCCGCAGAGGATACCGGTGCACCCATCGCCGTTCCCGTGGGGCAGCAGAATCTTGGTCGAATCCTGAATGTGGTCGGCGAACCGGTCGACAAGCTGGGCCCCATCAAGGCCGAAAAGCGCTACCCGATTCACCGTGAGGCCCCGCCCCTGGCGGATCAGGAAACCGCCACCGAGGTCTTTGAAACAGGGATCAAGGTGATCGACCTCCTGGAACCTTATTCGAGAGGGGGAAAGACGGGCTTATTTGGAGGCGCCGGCGTCGGCAAGACGGTGATCATCATGGAGCTGATTCACAACATTGCGAAGGAACACGGGGGATTCTCAGTGTTTGCGGGCGTGGGCGAACGAACCCGCGAAGGGAATGATCTGTGGCTTGAGATGAAGCATTCCGGCGTCATCGATCGGGCGGTGCTGGTGTACGGCCAGATGAACGAGCCGCCGGGGGCGAGGTTACGCGTCGGCCTGACCGGGTTGACCATGGCCGAGTATTTTCGAGATGACGAGGGCCGCGACGTGCTCCTCTTTATCGATAATATATTCCGATTCACCCAGGCCGGGTCGGAGGTGTCCGCGTTGCTGGGCCGAATGCCTTCGGCCGTTGGGTATCAGCCGAACCTGGGCACGGAGATGGGGGCCCTGCAGGAACGGATCACCTCGACCAAACGGGGCTCCATCACCTCGGTTCAGGCGATCTATGTCCCGGCTGACGACCTGACGGATCCGGCGCCCGCCACGGCCTTTGCCCACCTGGACGCGACGACCGTGTTGTCACGCCAGCTGGCAGAGCTGGGAATCTACCCGGCGGTGGATCCGCTGGATTCGACCTCTCGGATTCTCGAGCCCAGAATCGTGGGAGAGGAGCACTACGCCGTGGCCCGCCAGGTCCAGTCGATTCTTCAAAGGTATAAGGATCTTCAGGACATCATCGCCATCCTTGGCATGGACGAGCTATCCGAGGAGGACAAGCTGACCGTGGCGAGGGCCAGGAAGATCCAGCGCTTTTTATCACAGCCCTTCTTCGTGGCCGAGGCGTTTACCGGAACGCCGGGCCGATACGTCAAATTGAAGGACTCCATACGCGGGTTCAAGGAGATCGCCGAGGGGAAGCACGATGATCTGCCCGAGCAAGCCTTCTACATGGTAGGGACCATCGAGGAGGCGGTCGAAAAAGGCGAAAAACTCGGGGCACGTTAATCCTTCGGGAGGATTGCGTTGGAGAGCAGGATAACGCTGGACATCGTGGAGCCTGAGCGTTTCATCCTTCGGGAAGAAGTGGATGAGGTCAGGGCGCCCGGCGGCGAGGGCGATTTCGGGGTCCTGCCCGGGCACTGCGAATTTCTGAGCACGCTGCGGGAAGGCGAAGTGATCTACCGCATCGGCACGCAGGAGCATCGCGCCTCGATTGCCGGGGGATTCGCCGAGGTGAGCGCAAATCGTGTGATCATATTGGCCGACAGCCCCCGCGACAAGGCGGCGAAGCAGACCGTAGGCGAATAAGCGGAAGTCCGTCGTGATGGCGCGGAAGACCTTCCGCAAATCGGGAGGATCAGCGATGAAGTCCAAGACGACGAAGATGAAGACAAAGAACTTGGATCCAAAGACCCGAGCCCTTCTTTCCCTTCAAGCCATGGTCATCGGATACCCGGGCGTCTACAGTCCCCAGGAATACGTGCATTACGTGATGTCACAACTGGAAAAGATGAAAAAGATCAACCAGCCCTGGCGTCTGATGGATCCCGATCAGTACAAGACCTTCAGGGATTTGGTGGTGGACCACCTGGGCAAGGAAAGAAGATCGGGTCGCGATCGTCGCAAAGGCAATCGCAAGCCTGCCAGGGCCAACCGCAGAACATCCGACCGGCGCTGGAATAACAGAGATGCCCCTGAATAGGATGTTCCCTCCAGCCGGCCAGGGCAAGTTACAGGGCCGGCTTTTTTTGAATTGCAAGCTCCCCCGCTCGTTCTTCCACCCAAACAGCTGATCGTTCCAGGTGTCATGGCTACCGCAGGCAGAATGAAGCCCGGTTGATGCCCTTTTCCCCCTTGAGAATGACGCCCCCCTGCCCTCTTTGCCCAGGCTGACGTCAGGAACCTGGGCTATTCGAAAATGAGGGGAATCGATTCGAAAAAAGTGGAAGATTATTGCCTTCCTTCTCTGGCGCCTTCGAGGATCAACCATCGGCGGCTGAATAGGGCAAGAGAGACAGGCAGTTATGCAGATCTTTCGGCGCCTGCGTGTTGGTCTTGAAATTGCAACATCTCAAGGCTTGGCGCTCGGGAGGTTTGTCATGGAATACAGAGCAAATGCGTTATGCTCTTATGCGGCTCGGTTGGCAATCGTCCTGATCTCTTCCGTCCTTTTGGCCTGCGGCACTGGTGGCGAGGAGTTAAACTTCGGTGGGCCCGGGGGCAACTGCGATCCCCGTCCCGTTACGGGCACCAATGACGAAGGCGTCTTGGTCAGCCGGGACGGCCTTGCCAGGATCGCGGACCTGAGCCCGATCAACCCGAGGACTTTTGAGATCCGCATCGATTGCTCTGCCATCTTTCCCGGGCAGATTGGGAAGGGCTATCATATAAACCTTAGCAGTCCGGATCCGTCGGTGCAACTCGTCATTGATTATGCGGGGGTTGACCGCGGGGGAGTTTCAGAAGATTCGCTCAAACTCGGTCGCTTCCTGGAGGATAGTCAAGACTGGCTGGAGGAGCGTTTCGCCGATCAAAACTTCGATACTCAATCTTTTGTCCTCTCAAACCCACTGAGCCTGCGCTACGCGATCTACTCCCCCGATGCGGCCGATGGAACCGGGGGCGACAACCAGCCGCCAACGGTACCGGTGCTGACCTCCATTACAAAGGGAGCCGGGTCCGTCACGATCGAATGGCAGGCTTCTACGGACGATCAGAGCGGCATCAGCAGCTATTTAATCAACCGTCTGGATGTGGGGCCTACCATTGGAACGACCCAAGGAGCGATCCTAACTTTCACGGATACCGGAGGGGGGAATAATTCTTTGATTGTGGGCACTACGTATTGCTACACCGTCGCCGCTCAGGACGGCGCCTTCAACCGCTCCGATCCGAGTGGGCAGCGCTGCATCGTGTTCTAATACGGCCTAAGCCCGTCTGATTGTGCCATCCCCAAAGTCTGGCCCTATCGCGCGATCTATAAGTTTGCGGTAATCAGTTCAGTTGGCTTGCAGACTGGGATGCCCGTTCACCTTGCGGCATTCCACCAGGTGCCAGAACTTGAACGGGTTCACGTTGGATTTCTTGTGGACGGTCAAAGGCATTCCTTCCAGGAGCGACTCCAGCGCAAGGTCTGTCCGAAAACCGATGCGCGTGCACAGGGGCGAAATCATCCGTTCCACCCTTGAGATCAACCGGTTTCCGTTGCGGAAGTGATTGAGCAACACGATCCTCCCGGATGGCTTGCAGACCCGGATCATCTCCCGCATGACCTTCCGGGGATCCGGCACGACGCTGATCACCATCGAGGCGACCACCCCGTCAAATGTGTTGTCGGGAAACTGCAGCGATGAGGCGTCCATCTGAACCAACTCGACGTTGTCCAGCATATGCTGCCTGACCTTTTCTTCCCCCCGCTTGAGCATCTCCTCGCACAGATCGATGCCGGTGATGCTGCAGTGCCGCGGATAAAGGGGGAGAGACAGTCCCGTGCCGATGCCGACCTCGAGGATCTTGGCGCCCGGCTGGATGTCGAGGTGCTCAATGACGGCCTCGCGCGATTCTTGAAAAAGACGATTAAAGATGATGTCGTAAAAGCCGGAATAGCTCTTGTAAATCTTGTCAATGCGGACGGGATCCAGACCCATGCGCGACTCCTTTCGATTCCGTGATGCCATTTCCGTGCTGAAGGCAGGATGACCTGCGGGTAAGGTCCGGTCCGGACGCCGGGTGAGTCCGTTCCCTTCGGCAGCCTGTCCTGTCTATCTGGCGGAATTTTCAGTCAAAAATGTTTTTTTGTATACACTATTGACTCCCGAAAGTCAATATGTATTAAATACGATGTCGTGAATCATCCTCAACCTCCTCATTCCGTTTTTCAGCGCCTATTCCATTTTTTTCACCTTCATCGGATTTCGTCACTGTATTTTCGCCCCGGAGACCTGAATGCCTTTTTCGGGTTGATGCTGGATAACATGACCCAGCTCGTCATCCTGTCATCGATCCTGATTGGCGTGTTCGGCTTTCCAAAGGAATTGGTCCTTTACAAGATCATCCCGGGCTCCGCGATGGGTGTTTTGCTGGGGGATCTCATCTTTACCTGGATGGCCATTCGCCTGGCCAGGAGAACGGGACGGACCGACGTGACCGCCATGCCGTTGGGTATTGACACCCCCTCCCTGTTCGCCTTTACCTTCGGAATCATTGGGCCGGCTTATCTTGTGACAAAGGACGCCCAGATGGCCTGGCAGATTTCGATGGCAGCCATCGTGATTGCCGGGTTAATCAAGATATGCGGATCGCTGGTCGGCCACCAGATACGAAAGGCTGTACCGCGGGCCGGCCTCTTGGGACCCATTGCGGCCATCGCCGTGCTGCTGATCGCCTTTTTCCCTTCTCTGAAACTTTTTGCTCACCCGGTTGTGGGTTTTGCATCTTTGGCGATCATTCTCATCTGCATCATCGGCCGGATGCGGTTTCCGGGAAACATCCCGGGGGCGCTGGCGGCCGTCCTGGTCGGTGTGGGGACCTATTATCTGCTCATTCTCCTCGGATGGATCGACGATGGGGCAAAGGTATTGACCGGTGCCGCAGAATTGCAAGTTGCGTTGCCCCTACCCCACATCGGCTTCTTACAGGGATTGGAGGGGGTGGCACCGTATCTTCCGATCGCCATTCCGTTCGCCCTGGCCATTACCATCGGGGGAATCGATGTGACCGAGAGCGCGGCCGCGGCGGGTGACGAATATCATACGCGATCCATCCTGCTGACGGACGGCGCATCGACCCTGGTCGGCGGCCTGTGCGGCGGGGTCGTACAGACCACGCCTTACATCGGTCACCCGGCTTATAAAGGAATGGGAGGCGGGGCCGGTTATACCTTGATGACCGCGATTTTCATCGGACTGGGGGGGATCCTGGGTTACCTGACGCTGTTCGTGCACCTGATTCCTGAGGCGGCGATGGCGCCCATCCTGGTCTTCGTCGGGCTGGAGATTTGCGCCCAGGCGTTTTACGCCACCCCCCGGCATCATCATAAAGCGGTCGTCCTGGCCTTTCTGCCGATCGTGGCCTACCTGGTCCTGATCCAGCTCAAGGCCGTCATGTCGGCCGCTGGGATCGCCGTTGCCAGCCTTGAGGGCGATGTAGCGGTCAGCTTCGAAACGGTTCTCGTCTTGGCGAACGGTTTTATCATTACCTCCCTGCTGTGGGGTTCGACCCTGGCCCGGATCATCGATAAGCGCCTGCGCTCGGCCGCCGCCTTCGCGGGGGTCGCCGGGCTTTTTACGCTGTTCGGCGTCATTCACTCCCCCTATGAGGACGGGAGGCTATTTTGGCCCTGGGCCGTGGAATCCCGGCTCCCGTTCCGATTCTTCTTCGCCTACCTGGTTTTCGCAGGATTGATGCTGCTGATGGATCGGTTTCAGCCCCGCGGGACCGATTCCCGTAGCGAAAGCGCCCCCTAAAAAAAGGGGTTGTGAAGTCTTTCCTCCCCGACGGTGGTAGCCGGTCCGTGACCCGGAAACAAGATCGTGTCTTCCGGCAATGAAAGGATTTTTTGCCGCAACGAGGAGAGAAGGTCCTGAAACCCCGAAGGCGACATCGACCGACCGGTCGATCCCGCGAACAAGGCGTCTCCGACAAAGCAGGCTTTATGCGGTAGATAGCATGCACCAGCCCGGGTATGACCCGGCGTGGCAATGACCCGGATCCGCCCGGTTCCAAGCGTGAGCTCGGTCCCCTCCGATACGAGACTGTCGGGTCGGATGGAAACCTGCTGGGAGAATAAGGGCGCCTCGTCGCGGTGAAGGATGACCGACGCGCCGGTCTGTTTGCGAATCGTCTCCACGCCGCCAACGTGATCCCCGATTACACGGCGGCCCAATTCATCGTCCGCGC
>CAYGBP010000013.1:508-1139 GCA_964348105.1 uncultured Nitrospirota bacterium | reverse complement strand
ACGTGATCCCGGTGGGCATGGGTCAGCAGGATGAACTTGATCTTAAGCTTCAGGTCGCCGACCGCCTTGAGCATCTTTTTGGCATCATAGGCGGTGTCGACGCAGGCGGCCTCACGAGACGCAGGATCGAATAAGATATACCCGTTGACAGGATATCCTCCGATGCTCCCGCGCACCGTGGCCACCGACTCCCCGATCCATTCCGGCGGGGGCCTGGGCGTCCAGGTCCGCTCGGCAATGGCCGCCAGCTTGAGGCGCTCAAGGCCGAGCGCCGAACAAAGAGAATCGATTTCAGCGGGGGTTGGCACCTCTTTGCAGGCCTCGACCCGGGCGAGACGGTCCTGGGAGATTTCACAGCGGGAGGACAGTTCCGCGATCGACAGCCCAAGGCCCGTCCTGGCCTTGCCGATGATGTCACCCGCTTCGTCTTCGAGCGCGCCGGACATTCGCAACGGCTACTTTTGTCGGATGATGGTGACTTTTTGAATCACGACGTCTCGGGTGGGTCGGTCCATGAATCCACGGGGGGTGTTCGCAATCTTGTTGACGACATCCTGTCCTTCGTCGCATTGGCCGAAGATGGTATGCCGGTTATTCAGGTGCGGCGTGGGGGCCTCGGTGATAAAAAACT
>CAYGBP010000013.1:0-498 GCA_964348105.1 uncultured Nitrospirota bacterium | reverse complement strand
TGGCTCCCGTTGGTGTTGGGACCGGCGTTGGCCATAGCCAGTCTGCCGGGGCGATCGAACTTCAGTTTCGAGCTGAATTCATCCTCGAACCGGTATCCCGGTCCCCCCGTGCCGTTGCCCAGCGGATCCCCGCCCTGGATCATGAAACCGGGGATGACTCGGTGGAAGACCAGCCCGTCAAAAAATCGCCGCTTTATCTTTTTACCGGTTTTAGGATCCGCCAGAATATAGCCCCATTTGTTTAACTCTAATCCTTCGGTACTCTGCGTCAGCAAAGGATTGGCACCGGCACCCACGGCTACGATAACCAAATCGCACTCAAGTTCAAACTCTGAGCCTTCAATGGCAACCGGTCTGCGTCGACCGGAGTCATCCGGCTCGCCCAGTTCCATTTTCAAGCATTCCATACCAATGACCCGTCCCTGCTCATTTCCGAGAAATTTCGTTGGCGCAGCCAGAAAAAAGAATTCAACCCCTTCTTCTTCCGCATGGTGTACC
>CAYGBP010000012.1:32489-36135 GCA_964348105.1 uncultured Nitrospirota bacterium | reverse complement strand
ATACAGACGGGCCAGGGCATCTCGGACTCGAAGGCTCAGCTGACCGAAATGCTGTCGCCTGTCCCGGATCGCCCCGACGCACCTTTCAATGTGGTCGCCTCGATGGGCGACGAGGAACTGGTCTGCCAATGCAATGAGGTAACCATGGGCACAATCACCGCCAACATCCGTCAGAAAGATCTGAAAACGCTTGAGGAGGTGGCCGATGCAACCCGTGCATCCACCGGATGCGGAAGCTGCGCTCAGCTGGTGGTCGACATCCTTCAGCTCTGCCATTCGAAAAAAACCGAACCTGGCGCCCAATCTCCCTCACCCCACGACTCCATCCTGCCGGTCCGGATTCCGATGACCGAGTATCCATCCGCCTATCCCAGAAATCTCGAGGTGGAGCGCATCAAGCAGGAGGGTCTGGACCTGAACTTCGAGGCGATTCGCGAGATGGGCGCCATGGCCCTGACGGCGGATGATTATTACAGGCTGAAGACCTTCGGGGTCTGCAGCCAGAAACATCCCGGTTATTTCATGGTCAGGATTCGCATCCCGGCGGGACGCCTGACGGCGACCCAGCTCTTCGCCCTGGCCGAGCTTTCGGAGACACACGGCCGGGGCCGGGCGCACCTGACGACCCGTCAGGACCTGGAGCTGCACTGGGTACGCCTGGAAGAGATCTCCGATGTATGGACACGGTTGGATGAAATCGGGCTCTCCACACGGTCGGCATGCGGCCACACCGTTCGAAACGTCATGGCATGTCCCCACTCCGCCATCTCACCGGATTCGCCGTTCGACGTGCGGCCCTGGGCGGCGCTCCTCAGCGATCACCTTGTTTCGCTTTCGGCCCAGATCAATCCCACCATGCCCAACCGCCTCAACCTTTACTTCGCCGGATGCGGTGAGTGTGCCCCCCACGCAGCGATCAACGACATCGGATTCGTGGCAACCCGGCGGCCTGAGGGAGCCGATGCCCGGGAGAAGGCGGGGTTCGCGCTGTGGGTCGGCGGAAGCCTGGGCACGCACCCGATCCCCGGGTTTGAGCTCAAGCCCTTCATGGAGCCGGGCGACGCCCTGGCGGCCACCCAGGCCATCCTGGAAATCCATGCCCGGCATGGAACCCGAAAGAAGGCCAGATCACGGCTCAAATGGCTGATCGAATCCTGGGGGAGGGAAAAATTCGCGAGCGTCTTCGAACGGCTCTATCAATGCAAGCGCACCCTTCCCGAAACCCTCGCCGCCGCCAAACAGGTGGGAAGACAGCCCAGGAGCACCCCTTCCTCCGTCGGCCGGCTGAGGGCCACGCTGGGCACAGGGAACGGCGCTGAGCATCTCCCCCCCGGATGGCGGCCTCAGAAGCAGGCGGATTTCGCCTGGACGGTCGTCGACGTGCCCCTTGGCGAGATCGGGGCGGAGCAGCTCCGCACCTTGGCCCGGATCAGCCGGCGTTACGGGAATGCGGAGCTGCATCTGAATGCCGAGCAGAATGCCGAGATCCATTGGGTTCCCGCCCCGCTTGCACGAAAAGTGTCCCGCGCCCTGGCTCAGGCTGGCTTACGCCCGAAAGGTCAGCTTCCAAGCGCCCGCTTGGTGGCCTGCCCCGGGACCGAATTTTGCGTCTTGGCCGTGACCAACGCGCAGGGCGCCGCGAGGGAAATTCTAAGAAGGTATACTCCGAAGGACCCCCGCAGGGCCGAGCTGTTCAGCCGGCTCTCGATCCATATCTCTGGCTGTCCAAACAGCTGCGCCAAACATCAAATCGCGGACGTCGGGCTGGCCGGGACCATGACGACGATCGGGGACCAAACCCGTTACTCCTATCTGCTGTATCTGGGCGGCAGGTCATACCCCGATATCGGTCTGGGTCAGATCGTGCGAAAAGGAATCACGGAGGAAATGGTGATCCCCACCCTTGATGCCTTGCTGGCGCTGGCGGTGGAGCACCGCCGGGACAACGAGTCGTTCTGCCAGGTCGTGAACCGGATGGGTCACCCTGCCCTGGCGAAACTGCTCGACGAGCGTCTCGCGCGGCATCTGCCGACGGGGCCCGCCCGACCCATCCTCGTCCCCGAAACCTCGGAGGTCAACTCATGAAGATGATTACGGCCATCATCCGCCCGGAACGGGAAAAAGAAGTCGTCACATCCCTTGAGAAAGCGGGAATCTCGTCCCTCACCCGCATGATGGTGCAGGGCCGGGGCCGTCAAAAAGGGATACGCGTCGGACCCGTTCGATACGAAGAACTGCCGAAAGTGTTGCTATGGATTGCGGTCGGCGACACCCTGGCGGATCGGGCAATCGATACGATCAGGATCTCGGCCTGCACTGGAAACCCCGGGGACGGAAAAATCTTCGTCTCAAGTTTGATCGACGTGAAGACGGTCCGGGACTGCAAACCGCCTCCCGGGGAAGCCGCCGCCCGCCAAACCTCCTGATTTTGTCAAGAATTCCGAAATGTGATACCATTAATGCGAGGGGGAAAGCCTTCTCTCAAAGAGGACCTCGCATGCTTCAAACCGTAACGGAGGCAATGAGTCAGGCCGTCGCCAAGGGACTCTTTCCCGGCGGCGTTCTTCTGGTACAGCACAAGGGAAGAACGGTTCATTTCGAGGCCTACGGGCACGCCGCACTGCAACCCCAGCCCGTCGCGTTGACGACAGAAACGCTGTTCGACCTGGCCTCGCTGACCAAGCCCGTGGCCACCGCTACCGCGGCGATGTTCCTCATGGCCGACCGGCAACTTTCCCTCGGCGATCCCGTCAGCAAATATATCCACGATTTCCTCGCATCGGATCGCCAGGGCATCACCCTATTTCACCTTTTGACGCATTCCTCCGGCCTTCCCGGCTGGCGTCCGCTGTACCAGGAGGTTTCAAGGGTCACCCAGGAGCAAAGCGGCGTTCGCAACATCGTGGGCGCCAAGATGCTGCTCTACGAGATCATCCATCAGGAGCCGCTGGAACATCCCCCGGGGACCAAGAGCCGCTACAGCGACCTGGGATTCATCCTTTTGGGAGAGATCATCGAAAAGATCACCCAGAAATCCCTTGACGAATTCTGCGCCGACCGGATCTTCGGCCCCCTGAAAATGAAGGATACCTTCTACCTGCCCTTATACACCGAGCAGCAGATGCAGGTGATGAAAGACCGGAAGATCGCGGCCACCGAGAAATGCCCCTGGCGGGGGAGGGTGCTCAGAGGAGAGGTCCATGATGAGAATGCTCATATCATGGGCGGGGTGGCGGGGCACGCGGGATTGTTCGGTACGGCCCAGGATCTGCAGACTTTCATGACCCGTTACATGGCCGGGCTGAGGGGCGAAGACCCGCTCTTCAATCAGGAGCTGGTGCGGCAGTTCACCACGCGTCCCGGGCGAATCCCCGAGGACGCTTGGGCACTGGGCTGGACCACTCCTTCGAAGCCCTCCACTTCGGGCCAGCACTTCTCAAGCCGATCCTTCGGCCACCTCGGATTCACCGGCACCTCGATCTGGGCCGACCCGGACTCGGATCTGGTAGTGATCCTTTTGACTAACCGGGTCCATCCAAGCCGGGACAACGACCAGATCAGGCTGTTCCGGCCGTTCGTCCATGACCTGATCTACCAGGCGACGGCCGGCCGGAGCTGAACCGGGCCCTGCCCCGGTCTATTGCAA
>CAYGBP010000012.1:32084-32479 GCA_964348105.1 uncultured Nitrospirota bacterium | reverse complement strand
GAGTACGGCAACGCGGCCATCGCGGAGCTGGTTGGGCTGATCACGCTCCCGTCCGCGCCTATTGCAACGAATGGGCCGGACCTGATAAAATTCAGGCTTAGAATGGCCGGAGGTAGGATTCCGAATGGAACAGACCCTTTTGCTCAATTCCACTTACGAGCCCCTTCGCGTGATCCACTGGCAACGGGCGATCTGCCTGCTGTGGCAGGAAAAGGTGGAGGTTCTTGAAGTCTACGAGCGGACGATTCACGGCGTCTCCCTCACGCTGCAGCTTCCCGCCGTGCTGCGCCTTCTCAGAGTGGTGCGGATCGAGACCGGCAACCAGGTGTCGGTCCCCTCATCGGAGCGCGATCTCACCCGCAAGATCTCCCTCTCCGGAGCGCGGGTGCACCAGG
>CAYGBP010000012.1:19260-32074 GCA_964348105.1 uncultured Nitrospirota bacterium | reverse complement strand
ACTACCGCTGTCAGTACTGCGGGAAGGCCTTTCGGACCGAGGATCTGACCTTTGATCATGTCATCCCGATCATGAAGGGCGGAAAGAAGAACTGGGAAAACATCGTCACCGCCTGCTGGAGATGCAACAACCGAAAAAGCGGGCGCACACCCCTTGAAGCCTCGATGCACCTGATCAAACAGCCCCGGCGCCCGACCTGGCGGCCCTACACCACCCTGACGGCCGGCATCAGGAACACGCCGGAAGTCTGGAAGGATTACCTGTACTGGACCGTGGAGCTGGATCAGGACGAATAGCGTCCGCCCGACCCCGCCTTCATTGACCTTTTCAGGCCGATCTTGATATACTACCGGCGGGTCCTGTCTCCTTTCACTTGGATAAGACCGAACAATGCTGCCGTTAGCCATCTTGATGAGCAGGGAGCTGAAGACGATCTCCCATGATGCCACCCTGAAGGAGGCCGCCTGTCTGATGCGTGACGGGAAAATAGGTTCCGTATTGGTGGTGCGCGGGTCGGATCATGTCGGGATTCTCAGTGAATCCGATCTGGTCAGGCGGGGGCTCGCCGAAGCCCTGAACACCGAAAAGGCCGTGGTCGAGTCCATCATGAGCAGCCCGATCATTTCCCTCGATATCGAGAAAACCGCCGAGGATGCCAACGCCCTCATGAGCGAGCGGGGTATCCGCCACCTGGCCATCACCGTGTGCTTCTCCCTCCTGGCATCGCTGGCCATCACCGATGAGGGAAGGATCGTGGGGATTCTGTCGGTCCGAGACCTGCTCATCTATTTTAAAAACCAGTTCTGAGCGGCTACCGCGAAACGACACAGCGCATGCGATTGAAAACCTCCAGACCCTTGCCGACGAGACGGCCTTCCCTCCATACCGGATCATCCAAGCCCAGGAAATACTGCAGCTTCATATAGGTCATTGCACCCAGGCGCCTTCGAATCTCTTCCTTCGAACATTCGGCGATTTTCAGCGTCTCAGGGCTGTCCCTGCGCCACTGCCACGGATCGGCCGCAACGGAAAGATAATAGGCAGGGTCTCGGAAATCATCCAGATTCGTGAGCAGGCTGTCCTGGTAGCGGCCCAGATGGGGTCCAGCCAGCAGAAAGGCAAACACGAAGTCCCATCCCCACCAGAAGAACGACCGGTAGGTGAAGATGGCCTGGCGGGAAAAAAACTTGGGATAATCCAGGTAGACGTACGGACGGGAATGAAACCGCTCCCCGCGCACCAGTTGCCCGCTCACAAAATCGGTGCCTTCGGGCGCAAGGAAAGAATCCGGATCCAACTGAGAAGAGAGTTCCTTCTGAAGCTGCCTGAATATTCCCTGGATCCGGCGGGTCAATTCCTCCTTGCGGTCGAATACGGCGCCGTCCCTCATGAAGGAGACCTCTTCCGTCGTGAAAGCGCCGGGTCCGGTCGCGCTATCCGCCATGACGCTCCGCCGGATTGGCCGGTGGGATGATCAGGCCGGGTGATGAAGGTTCGGGCCGGCGCAGACGCCCGGCAAGCGAAGGGTCCGTCTGCTCGACGAAGCCGGCCAAGCCCCTCCAGTAACGGCTCGATTGGGACGGCGACCGGCTGAAGGCGCGCAGGAAATCCATCGAGCGGTCCAAGACCTCGAGGCCGGTTTCGGCAGGGATCTGCGCCTGGCTTGAAAAATCACGAATTTCCCTCAACAGCTCCTCTCCAAACGCCGAAGGGACGGCGCCCGGAACCATGATCGGCCCCAGACCCTTGCGCGCATGCTCCAGTCCGATGAGAATCTCATGGTCGAGGACCTCCCGCCGGCCTGTAAAGTGGCGGTAGGTCATGACATCCAGAAAATAGAGGAACCGCAGCGAGGACTTTCCCAGACGCTGCTCCAGATCACGGCAGATCGCCTGCCGGTCCTGCAGGAAGACGGCACCCACCCGCTCGCGCTGATAGGACTCGTGTGTTTCGAAGTAGGGACAGTCCGCGGGACAATGGATGGTCCGTCCACGATGCGCGCCGCAACACGCGCTACAGATCAGACCCCCCAGGGCGGGGCAGGAGCGCTTTCCCTTCTTGACGCCGCAATAGACACACTTCGGCATGGTGGCTCAGCCTGGAGCGAACCGCATCCGGCCCCCCAAAAAAAAGACACCCGGCGGGCCGCCAAGACGACCCCGCCGGGTGTGAATCATTCAAAACGATGGGACCGGAGACCGCCGGCAACTAGCTCCGCACGCCGCTCCAGCACTTGGACTCTTCAATTTCCTTGTCCGGATTCAGCTTCCTGGCCTTATCCAACAAGACTTCTTTCGACTCCGGGTAGGTCGGATCCGGCACGCAACAATCGGGCACCGGACAGACCGCCGCGCACTGGGGCTCATCGAAATGGCCGACGCATTCCGTGCAGCGGTCGTAAGTGATGACATAAATGCTGTCGATATTCTGTTGGGTCAGCTGGCTGCCTTCGCCATCCGTCAGCTTGTTGCCCGCCTCCTCGCACGCTGCCACGTTTTCAAAGATTGCCTCGTTGGGGCATTCTGGTAAGCAAGCACCGCACGAAATGCATTCACCATTAATCAGTAGCGCCATTTCCTACCCCTCCTTTTGCCTTACGATGAGCCTGATCATTGAACGTGTAATTTTATCCCGTATCCGGGATTCGGGTCAAGCACTTCGCCGACCAATCATCCCCGCAGCCATCACCCCGCGCCCGTGGGTTTTAACCGGGAATCGGAATCATGCGGCTGCCCGTTGAAATTCAAAAATTTCACCATCGTGTCTTCTTCGTGATAAGAGCCGGACAGGACTTCGACCGCCTTCAGGATGTAACTGGGAATCGGGCAACCCACGCAGGGAATGAATTTGGACGCCATCTGGTAAGTGACCGTCTCGTTGATCCGGCTTCCCAGCTCGCTCTGGATATTCAACTCCTTGAAGCTCTTGTGCATCTCGGTCGTGTAGGGGCAGGAAGTTTCCAGGCTGAACACCATCGTGTCCGAGTCCTTCTTGTTGGCGTCGATGACCGCCTCGTGGCCGCACCAACCGGCCTTTATCCAACAAACCGCCATTCAAGACCTCCTCCCTGCCGGCCGGGCAGGGCGTTAAAGCCGCAGCCCGTTAGGCGCTAAAGGAGTGGCCACAACCGCAGGTGGATTTCGCCTGGGGGTTCTTGATCGCAAAACCGGCCCCTTCCAGACCCTCGACATAATCTACGACCGCCTCGTTGAGGAGCATGGCACTCTGGGGGTCGATGAATACCTTGACGCCGTGGTACTCCAGCACCTGGTCGTCCTCATTGGCCTTTTCCTCGAAGGCCATTCCGTACTGGAAACCCTGGCATCCACCCCCGGTGACGTAGACCCTGAGGCCGTAATTTTGCTTGTTCTCAGACTCCAGCAAGGTCTTGACTTTGGCGCCTGCAGATTCGGTCAGTCCGATCATCATGGTCCTCCTTACAACTAACAACTGTTCGCAAAAAACAACCCGTCCGAGGCCTGTTCGGGGTTGTTTCATTCTTACATAGGTCTAATGGCCCCCCCGATCGCCTCGGCGACCGGGCCTTCATACGAGATCTGTCCGTAAAATCAATAAGATCTCGATTTGGCTCGTCTTTTTATTATAACACCCCGGATAAACCCATGTCAATCCGAGAACTTTAAGTGCCTCCTCGCTTTCCCCCTGCCATCCGCCCTTTGAAAAACCCCCTGAATCCCCGCTTGGCACCGTAACGGGTCGATTGATGAACCTCCACGATGCTGGAATAGTTGATTCCCGTCAATGCGGACAGCCGAAAAAGATCGCGCTCGGTCACCTTTCCGTTTTCCCTGAAAATCGCCAACAATCGGTTTCTGATTCGCTTTCGATCACGAAAATTGAGTTCGCTCATGGTCACTCCACGATTTAAGATATCCGGATAAAAGTTTAACATTTCCCCGGACCACAGGACCCATGGATCGATGCTCAATGTCATTGCCAATGTTTGCCCTTTCGGCATCTTCGACGACCTTAGGCGGTCCCCGCCTTTTCCACCACAGCCGAGTGGGGGTCGATATACGCCAGGTCATCCGGCATACCGTTCAGCGGACATCGCTTTTCGCGAAGATGCGCCTCGAACTCGTGCCGGAAGTGCTTCAGTGCGCTCTCCACCGACCGCACGCTGCTGTTAATCAGATCGCAATAGCCCCGCCCCCGGATCAGCCCGAAGATCTGCTCGAGAGAGCGAATATCCTTGGTCTCCCCCCGGCCCGTCTCGATCTTCTCGAGAAGGTGGGCCATATGCATCGTCCCGAGCTTGCAAGGGGGGCATTGACCGCAGGTCTCCCGCATGAAAAAACTGGCAAAATAATGCGCCGCAGCGACCATGCAGGTCGCCTCGCTGAACACCATGACGGCCCCGGTCCCGAGGCCCGACCCGCGCTCCTTCATGGACTCGAAATCCAGGGAAACATCCAAATCCCGCTCCACCAGCAAGGCCTGGGAAGGTCCACCCGGAAACACCGCCTTGAATTTCAGTCCGCCCCGCAATCCGCCGCCAAGCCCGTAGATAAGGTCCTTGAGGAAAGTCCCCAGTGGCACCTCGTAAACGCCGGGCCGCTCCACCTCGCCGCCCACCGTAAAAAGCATCGTGCCCGGACTTTTCGGGTGGCCGATCCGCGAATACCACTCGGCGCCGCGCGTCAGGATATGCGGGATGTTGCTCAGGGTCTCGGCGTTATTGACCAGCGTCGGCTTGCCGTAAAGCCCGTGTTGAATCGGGTAGAACGGGGGCTTCTGTTTGGGACGCGCCGGTCGCCCTTCGATCGCCTCCAGCATGGCCGTCTCCTCGCCGGCGATGTAGACGTTGGGACCCCTCACCACCTTGATCTCCAGCCGGAATGACGTCCCCAGAATATCCTCACCCAGAAAACCGGCCTCCGCGGCCTCCTCCACGCCCCGGGACAGAATTGCATACTCTTCGCTGAAACCTTCTTTCAGGAAAATGTAGGCCTCGTCCGATCCGACCGCGTAAGCCGCCAGGATGACGCCCTCGATCAACTGATGGGGGTTGCTGCGGATGAGCGTGCGATCCTTGTAGGTCCCCGGCTCCCCTTCGGCCGCATTGCAGCAGACATACTTCTTGGGACCCTTCTTCTGGGCGGCGAGGTCCCACTTTTTCCCGGTGGGGAATCCCGCGCCCCCTCGCCCCCGCAGGCCGGAGCGCTTGACCTCCGCGAGGACTCCCTCCGGCGTCGAATCACGAAGGCATCGGCTCAACGCCTCGTATCCCCCGATCGACCGGTAGGCGGAAAGATCCATCGGACGGCTTCCCGCCCCTTTGAGGAGGACCTTTTCGTTTTCGGAATTCCCCAAGCTTGACCTCCAGAGGATTGCGTGCGGCTCGACAAGGGCCGTCGGCGGTTCGCAGTCAGACGGCGGGAAGATTCTCGCAGCCCATCCGAGCCAATCACCGAGGTCATCAGGTCAGTGTGTCTGCGGGGTCTTCAATGCCTTGAAGAGGTAATCAGCTTTTTGTTCCTGTTCAGCAACGGGGCTGGGCGGTTCTGCCGATTGGACACGATCACGGAATCCAGGATCTCTCCGCACAGAAGGCACCGCCACCCGTAAAAGAACAGGTTGCCGGTGTCATCATCCATGTCCTGAAAGCATTCATACGCCATCTCGCCATTGCATCGTTCGCACTGCATCAGTGGTCCCTCCTGCAGAAAATAATGTGCAAGAGGCATACCACCCATCCATTTTAATAAAAAAGTCTAAATTTATCAAACTGTTAGGCCTGTTTGCGGTGCCAGGCCCGGGCCCAGTGGGTGTTTCACTTCTGAATTATAACCCTTGCAAAAGAAGAATGCAAGGAAATTATAAAACCCTGAAAAACCAAGTAATTACACTTTAAAAACGAAGAGAAAATTCATTAATGAAATATATTAATTTAATGAAACATTCTGGACTATCCCATCAATTCTCGATCATTTTGTCCACGAGGCGGATCAGCTCTTCCACCGCCGCCGCCGATTTTTTCAGGGCCAGCTCCTCGGTGGAATCCAGTTTGAATTCAACGATCCTTTCAACACCTCCGTTACCCAGGACGGCCGGGACACCCACGAACAGTCCCCGGACGCCATATTCCCCCTCACAGTAGGCGGCACAGGGAAGAATGGCCTTCCTGTCGAGGATGATGGCCTCCGCCATCTCCACCACGGCGGCCGACGGCGCATAGTAGGCGCTTCCCGTTTCCAGGAGATTTACGATTTCGGCTCCCCCCTCCCGGGTGCGCTTGACGATGGCATCCAACCGGTCCTTGGAAATCAAATCGGCCAATGGAATACCTGAAACCTGGGTGTGTCGAAGCAAGGGAACCATGGAGTCTCCGTGGCCCCCCAGGACCATGGCCTGCACATTCTTGACCGACACCCCTAACTCCATCGCGATGAAGGAACGGAAGCGGGCCGAGTCCAGGACCCCTGCCATCCCCATCACCCGCGCCTTGGGAAATCCGCTGGTCTTGTAGGCCACGTAGGTCATGGCATCCAGCGGGTTGGACACCATCAGGAGAATAGCCTCGGGCGAGGTCTTCGACACCTCACGGACCACCTTCTGAACGATATCGGCATTGATCTTGAGAAGATCATCCCGGCTCATGCCCGGCTTGCGGGGAGAACCCGATGTCACGATCACCAAATCGGAATCGGCCGTGTCCGGATAGCGGCTGGTTCCCAAGAGCCGGACATCGTAGCCCGCCAGCGGGGCGGCCTCCCAAAGGTCGAGGGCCTTTCCCTTCGCCATCCCCTCGATGATGTCGAGAAGGACGATATCCCCGAGCTGCTTCTCGGCCAGCCGTTGGGCGGTGGTGCCACCCACATGCCCCGCCCCGATGACGGTCACCTTCCTTCGTCTCATAGGCACCTCGGTCAGTTGAGCGTAAAAGCCAAAAATCCCTTATATTTTTGATAGATACCCGATCAGATCTACTACAATTTATATGCCAATTTTTGGCTTCTGTCAAGGCAGGCGGGCTGCGACAAGGGTCCGGACCCCGTAAGGAAGAAAAGGTCCTAGAACACCGTCTTTCCGGTAAACTGGAACGAGTCCACCTTCATGGGCGGCACGACGATGCACCCGTAATGCTCTTCCCCCGAGGCGCGCACGGGTCGGCCCATCATGGTCGCGCGGCAGAGCATCTCGACCAGCCCCTGGTTGAACCGGAGGTTCTTGACCGCATGGCTCACCCGGCCATTCTCCACGAAGAAGGTGCCGTCCCGGGTCATCCCGGTGAGGATCTTCTGGGTGGGATCAACCTCCCGGATGTACCAAAAGCGGGTCACCAGAAGGCCCCGCGGCGTGGAGGCAATCATCTCCGCCAGCGAATGCCGGCCGCCCTCCATCACGATATTCATCGGCATCTCGTCCGGTTCAAAGAACAGGCCATGACCGGTCGGCCGCCGTCCCATCTTGCGGGCGGTGGTGGCCGAATAGACCAGATTCCTGATCACACCGCCCTCCACCAATTTCACCCGCTCCCGCGGGATCCCGTCCCCGTCGAATGGCAACCCCATCTGAAGGGAATGCCCTACGTTATCCTGGATGGTGATGTTCTCCCCGAACATCCGGGTTCCGATCTTCTCCGTGATGAAGCTCTGCTTCAGATGCACCGACAGCGCCCCGAAGTCATAGGTCATGAATCCCAGAAGGTCCGCCACGGCAGCCGGCTCGAGGATGACGGTGTAGCGTCCCGGCTCCAGGTCGCGAGGGGAGCGCCCGTCCAGCGCCTTTTGGACCGCCCGTTTGGCCAATGCAGGGATTCGAATCTCCTCGATGCAGGGAGCGGCATCCTTGACCCAGCCGGAGCTGTCCCCCGCCATCGCGGTCATCGAGAACTCGGCCTGGGTATGGCGGTCATGGGCGAACATCCCCGCGGAATTTGCGACCGCCGTGGTCATCACCTGGTTGGAGAGGTAGCCGGCCGCCACCAGGGATTGCGATAGCGCGGGTTCGATGGCCTGGGAGATCCACTCGGCCCTCGAGCGCGGCGTGAGACGGGCCGTCGTCTGATCATAGCGCTTCAGGGCCTCGTAACGGCACCGGCCGGCCAGCGGCGGCAGTTCCTCCTCCGGGACGAACCGCGCCAGGTCACAGGCCACATCGATCGCCTTTTGAATCGAATCGGAATCCAGACGGTTGGTGCTGGCCTTCGCCGTGCGCTTTCCGATGGCGACGCGCACCGTCAGGTCCAGGGATTCTTCCGTGACGTTCTGGTGGATCCCGTTGTTGGCAAATCGCGTCAGTGAGCTCTCGGAGCCCGTGAGCACCGCAAGCGTCTGATCCGCTTTGCTCCGCTTCAGGACGCCATCCAAGATCTTGCGGCAGTCGGTTTTCGTGAGCTTCATAGCAGCCTAGGCATAGGCCATTCCCACCTCGATCTCCCTGAATCGTGCGGGGGAAGCCCCGTGGCCCGTCCCGATCACTTGACCGGGCTGGCCCTTCCCGCAGTTCGGAAGGCCCCACAGCACCCAGGACTCGGGCCCGCAGACCGCGTCGCAGGCATTCCAGAACCGGGTGGTGATCCCGCCATAGCTCGGATTCTTCAGCATCCGGCCCTTGCGGCCCTTCTTGATCTCCCACCCGATCTCGGTCCCGAACTGAAAATTAAACCGCTTGTCGTCGATCGACCAGCTCCGGTTGGTTTCCATAAAGATCCCGTCATCGGTATCCGCGATCAAATCCTCCAGCCTCCAGGGCCCCGGCTTCAAGCTGACGTTGGTCATCCGGATCAGGGGAATCCGGTTCCAGCCGTCGGCCCGCATCGCGCCGTTGCTTCCGGCCGTTCCCACCGCCGGCGCGGTCTCCCGCGAAGTCAGATAACCTACAAACAACCCCTCCCGGATGATATCCACGCCCTGGGCCGGCACCCCTTCATCATCATAACCGAAACTGCCCAGCCCCGGGCCATGCTCCAATCGGGCATCGGCCACCACGTTCACATGCCCTGATCCATATCGAAGGCTCCCCAACGTGTCCAGCTCCAGGAAGCTGGTCCCGGCGTAGTTGGCCTCGTGCCCCAGCACACGGTCCAGCTCGATCGGGTGCCCGATGGATTCATGGATCTGAAGGCCGAGTTGGGATCCGTCCAAAATAACGGCGGTCCTCTTCTGCGGGCATTGATCCGCCTGATGAAGGGCCACCGCCTCCTCGGCCACCCGCGTCGCGTGATCCAGAAACCTCATCTCCTCGATCGCCTCATATCCGGCCAGGAGATGCTGTCCGCCGAAGGAATTGGGGTAGGATCGCTTTTGAAGCCCCCCGTCCAGGTATGAAAAGGCGGAGAAGCCCCCGCCCGATTGATGGTAGGTCTGCTCGATCCGGGAGCCAAGACTGCTCACGAAAAGTTTTTTTGTCCGAACGAACCACAAAGACGCCCTCGCCAGCGTGACCCCCCGAACGCCCCTCAGCCGCTGGTCCACCTGCATCAGCAGATCGATCTTGGTCTCCAGCGAAACCTTGAAGGGGTCTTTCTCGCACGGGGCCGTCCAGCGGTCCACCACCGCATCCAGCGGGGCCAGGCGGACCGGCCCCCCCTTGACCATGGCGCTGGCCCGGGCCACGGCGATGGCCTTCTTGACCGTCTGGGCGATGGAGTTTCGGGTCAGGTCATGCGTCGCCGCAAAGCCCCAGGCCCCCTTCGCCAGGACCCGCACGCCCAGGCCCAGCGAATCCATCTTTCCGAGGCTCTCCACCTCCCCGTTGCGCGTGGCGATCGATTCATCCTGTATATCGATGAGCCGCACATCCGCATAGGAAGCTCCCCCTGCCAGTGCGGCATCAATCACGTTCTCGGCTATCTCCTTCATCATGCTCCCTTTCAATCAGTTCACGCCTAGCTTTTCGAGAACGCGCCGCACGGGCACCATGTGGCGGTTCATTCCCAGCTCCTTGCTGGAAATTCCCATGGCCAATCCCACCAACTGCGGCAGGTGGATGATGGGAAGGCCAAGGTTGGCGCCGATTTTTTCCTCGGCCCGCCCCTGATAAATGTCGAGGCTCATGTGACAGAGCGGACAGGGGGTGACCAGGCAGTCGGCCCCCATCTCTTTCGCCTCGGCCAGATTGGCGCCCGCCATCTCCATGGCGACCCCCTCCTTCTCCAATATGACGGGAAAACCGCAGCATTTCGTCCGTCCCGAATATTCCACCGGATACCCTCCGAGCGTCGAGATCAGGGTCTCCAGGGAAGTGGGGTTGACGGGATCGTCAAAACCGAGGTCCCAGGATGGGCGCAGGATATAGCACCCGTAAAACGGCGCCACGCGAAGTCCGTTCAGGGGTTTCACGATGTATTCCCTGAGGCGGCTCATCCCGATTTCCTTGATCAGGATCCACAGCAGGTGCTTGACCTCCGTGTCGCCCCGGTATACCCGGTGGTCCATGGCCAGCAGGGCGTTGACGCGATCCATCGCCCCGGCCTCCTCGCGCAGCTGCTTGCGGGCGCTGGACATGACGCCCTGGCAGGTCCCGCAGACCGTCATGACGTTGAGCCCCGCCTCCTCCGCCATCGCGAAGGTGCGGGCGTTGAGCGCCAGGCTCAGGTCCGGATCGCCCTCCCGGATCACGCCCGCTCCACAGCAGGTGGCATCCTTCAGCTCCAGCACCTCGAGGCCCAGCTTCTGGATCACTTTGACCGAGGATTGATAAAGCTCGGGACAGGCCCCCTTGGCGGCACAGCCCGTATAGAATGCGTATTTCATCTCAATCATCCCCCTAAGGTGCGAATGGACGGCATCAGGACGGGTTGGGCCCCGTCCCGCTCCCTCGTCGCGAATCGAACATCCGCCGGACTGCCGCGATTCCCTTGATCGCAGGCTTGTAAGGCAGCGGAAGCTTGCCTCGAAGAAACATCTTCAGCGCCAGGGGAGCGGTGCGGATCATGCGCAGGGGATCGCGCCACAGCATCTTGATGGGCAGGAGGCCTTCATTGAGCTTTCCCTCCCCCCGGACCACTTCCATAAAGGCCGTGATATGGCGGGCCCCAACGGTGGAGGTCTGCCCCATTTGGATCGCCTTTCGACGCAGCCGGATAATCGCCTCCATGGGCTGCACATCCTTCGGGCAAACCTCCACGCAGAAGTTGCATCGCGTGCAATCCCAGATGCCGTTTTCCCCATCCAGCTGCCGGAGACGGGCCGCCCGGGCCTGATCCCTCGGGTCCGCCACGAACCGATAGGCCTTGGCCAGTGCAGCGGGGCCGAGGAATCCCGCGGAAACCTCGTAGCTGCTGCAAGCCGAAAGACAGGCGCCGCACATGATGCAGGCATCCACGTTATGAAACGCTTCCAGCGTCTCCCGCGTCACGGCGACTTTGGCCCCCTGCTCCCCGACCGCCTCCCCTGCGGCGAGCCAGGGCGTGACCTCACGGACCTTTCGGAAGAAGGGCTCCAGCTCCACCGCCAGATCCCGGATGATGGGCGCCTGCCGCATCGGGCGGACCACCACCTCGCCCCGCCGGCGAATCTCATTGACGATCATCGTCTTGCAGGCCAGCTTCTCCTGCCCGTTGATCACCATGCAGCAGGATCCGCAGATGGCGCTGCGGCAGGAGTATCGGAACGAGAGGGTGGGGTCCAATTCCTGTTTGATCTGAAAAAGCGTATCCAGTACCGTGTTGCCCCGCCAGGCCACATCCAGCCGGTAATCCCGATCATGAGGACGCGGATCGATTTCCGGATCGAACTTCTGTACCCGAACCGTGATTCGCATTTACCCCCCTTGACGCGTCCGTTGCTTTCGGCGGGCCTCCGCCGCCTCGAACAGGCTTCGCTCCTCGTCCGTCCTCAGCTCGACTCGCGGGACGGAGGTGGGCCTTCCCCGATCATCGAGGGCGACGAAGGTAATCATGGCCTGGCTGGCCAAGAGGCTTTTTGCGCTGGGGATGTCCTCGGCATAGACCTTGACGCCCACCTCCATCGAGGTGTTGCCGACGTGTTGCAGACGCGCCTTCAAGGTCACGATATGGCCCAACCGGATGGGATGAATGAATTCCAGCCGCTCCATCGCCACGGTCACCACGGGGCGGCGGCTGTGCTTGTAGGCCACGATCGCACCCACCAGGTCGATCCAGTGCATGACCCGGCCGCCCAGGGCATTGCCCAATGGATTGGTGTCATTCGGCAGGATGAGCTGAACCAACTCCGTGGCCGATTCGTCGACCGTTCGCCCCTTCCCTTGACCGGCCATTCAGGCGTCCCTCATAAGAAAAGGATTCGGGATGCGGGAACGTGAAAACCCAAAAGGGATAATCTCCACGACCCCTGAGATCCCAAATCCTTTCGATCCGCCCCTAGACTTCCAATTGCTTGGGATATTGGGTCAGATTAATGCAGCCCGTATCGGTCACCCAAACCAGGTCCTCGATCCGGACCGCCCCCTTGCCGGGGTAGTACAGCCCGGGCTCCACCGTGACAATATGGCCCCGTTTGAGAACGGAATCGCTCCGGCTGATTCGCGGCGGCTCGTGCACGTCCAAGCCCAGCCCGTGCCCGGTCCCGTGGAAAAAGCCCTGCATCCGGCCGTTGACGCTGCCGGTTTCATACCCGCCCTGCTTGAAGATCTGGCACACCTTGTCGTGGATCTCCCGGCCCGGGGCGCCGTCATGAATCATTCCGAGGGCGGTTTCCTGGGCCCGCTGCACCGCGTCATACATTCGCTTCAGATCGTCGGAGGCCTTGCCTTTCACCACCGTGCGGCTCATATCGGCGTAATACCGCGTGTGGCTGGAGCGGGGGAAAACATCCATGATAATCGATTCGCCGGCCCGGATCGGTCCGCTTCCCTCGTTGTGCGG
>CAYGBP010000012.1:14489-19250 GCA_964348105.1 uncultured Nitrospirota bacterium | reverse complement strand
CCTGATCTCCCGATGCCACGATGGTGTGCTGGGCCACGCAACCCTTTTCCATCAGCCTGACATTGATGATCTGCTTGAGCGCCTCCGAGGTCAGGGGCTTACCGTCCCGATAGAGTTGTCCTTTCCGGACATCCGCCTCACGCACGGCCCGGATGGCCAGATCGGTGGCCTCCTCGGTGGCCTGCTGCACGTCGCGGATCAAGGCGACCTCTTCCTCCGATTTCAGGGTGCGTTCCTCGAAAAAGGGCTCCCGCTTGAACTCCAACAGGTAACCCTTTCCCCGGAGGCCGTCCGCGTATTGGATGGGAAAATCGCCCGGAACGAGCAGCCACTTGATCTTCCGCTCCTGAAACACCAGGTCCAGGACGTTGACCCACCCCGCCTCCTTTCCCTTCTCCTTGAGGCTTTTTTCATACTCCGAGAGCGAAAGGACGTGATCCACCCTGGCCTGGTCACGGGCCCGGTCCAGCTCCAGATCGTTCATCAAGAGAATTTTCTCCTGACCGACTTGAAGAAAGATGAATGGATCCGGTGCGAGAAAGCCGGTGGCGTAGTACAGATTCGAATCCGCCTCGCTGCTGGCGATCATCAAAATGGCGTCATAATGCTGCATGGGAACAATATATCACAGGCGGGATTGCATTGACAACAATGGCGCGGGACGCCGTCCGCGGGGGGCAAGCGACCGGAAATCTTGCAAACCGGAGTGGGGCGCGGGCAAGGTCAGGCCTCCTCCAGGGGCTGCCGTCCCGAATACCCCGTATGGGTTTCATGCCACCACCGGATCTCGGATTCACCCAGGCGCCAGCACAGGTAGACCACCCGGCCATCCAGAAGGTATGGAAAATCGCAAAGGCCCCGCTCGATGTCCTTGACCAGCACGCCCATCTCCTGGATCCGCTCCACCAGCCGTGTGATGCGCTCCATCGAATGGATGTAGCGCGGTCCGGCGGCACTTCCCCCGCCCAGATCCGAGCGCGCCCGAGCCTTTTTGATCTCGGGTTCCACCCGGGCCAACAGCTTTCGCTCTCGCCTGATCTCCAGAAACAAAGCCTCCAGTTCCGGCACCAGACCGTTGGCCTCCCCTATCGTGAAGATGCGTTCTTCCTCCATATGAATCGAACCCGACCCATCCTAAACCGATACCATGACGGACGATCCTTCCGTCTTCACCTCGTACGTAGCCACCTTCGCCGCCGGATTGGCAGGGGAGACACCCGTCTTGACATCGAACTGCCAGGAATGCCATGGACAGGTGACCACACTCCCGTCGACTTCGCCCTCGCCCAGAGGCCCGCCGCGATGCACGCAGGTATTATCGATGGCGTAGAACGCCCCGTCCACATTGAATAGTGCGATGGTTCTGTCTTTCACGGTAACCACCTTCCCCGATCCAGGGGCCACGTCGCCCACCTCTGCCACCTTCACGAACTCACCCATCTTTCTCTCCTCCGCGCCGGACCACCATTGCCGGCTATACCTTGACGCTAACGGATAACCCGTCCCTGATCGGAATGATCGCGCTGAACACCTCTTCACCCTTCGAGATGAGCCGGTTGTAATCCCTGATCCCCTGCACGTCCGGCTCCAGCGAATCGCTCACCACCGAGCCGAACCAAAGGACGTTATCCGAGATCAGCAGGCCTCCCGGACGGAGGCGGGGGAGGGCTTTGCGGAAGGCCTCGGGATACCGGTCCTTGTCGATGTCATTGAAGATCACGTCGAACGGCCCCGGGTACCGCTCCACCAGCTCCAGCGCGTCCCCGTGCTCGAAAGTCGCGCGGCTCATAAATCCACCGCGGCCGAGATAGGACCTCGCCTTGTCCAGGTTGTCCTGCGAGTCGTCCGTCAGGACGATCCGCCCCTCCACGGGCATCCCCTTCAGAAACCAGTAGGCCGAATACCCGAAACCCGATCCCATCTCGAACACCCGCAATGCGCCGGTCAGCATGGCCAACTGGCGCAGCAACCGGCCCACTTGAGGCCCGACGATCGGAAATTGGCGCTTGCGAGCCTCGCGCTCCATCTCTTTTAATATGTCGTCATCGGCCGGCAACAGCTCGTCGATATAGGCCTCGAGTTGCGGGGAGACGATATCCATATTAAAAAGATATAACAACTTCCGCGTGAATTCAAGCCCCGCCGGCCGCGCCGTGAAGCTGGCGTCGTGCCGAGTTCGAAGGCTGGAATCGCCCGGCCGAGCGCCCTTTAGCGGTAGGCTTCCGGAGCGGTGACTGCCGAAATCTTTTCGAGAATTCCCCTGGTGCGGGGGGCGAGGCGGGTGTCGCGGGACAATTCCCTTCGCAATTCCTCAAGGGAGGCTTGATCATCTACATCGAACCATCCGGGGAGCATTTCCCATTGCATGCCTGCCCGGTTCAGAACCTGAGTCGTCTGGCTCATCACGCCGTCCGTTCCCCAGGCAATACCCCGAAAGAGGTGCGGGATCCACCGTGACATGCCGATCAGATAGTATCCCCCGTCCCGGCTCGGCCCGATCACGACCGGACGGCGGCGCAATGCCTGGAATGCCTGGTCGAGGCGCTCCGCGGGTAGTGTGGGACTGTCCGCGCCGACCAGCACGATCTGGCGAAGGCCCCGCCCGAGAAGGTCGCGAACCACGCCGGCCATCCGCTCCCCGAGGTCCGAACCCGCCTGTTCCAGCAACTCAACGCCCTGCTCTCCGCGGAGCGATTTGAAAAAAGGATCGCAGGACGAGGGATAGCAGGCCAGGTATCGACGATGGGGGAGCTTGGGGTGAAACCGATCCAGTGAGTCGCGAACGAAGGCCTGGTAGAGGGCGCAGGCTTGCTCGGGGGCGAGGTGGGGGATCAGGCGCGATTTCACCCGCCCGGGAACCGGAGCCTTGGCGAACAGAACCAGTCCGTTATCCGTCATCTCGAAATCCTTGGAAAGATCCCTCTGCCGGCCCGCGACGAGATGAACACCTCCCTGGAGAAGGCTCCGGGGATTACCGGTAGTATCGACGCAGCCGGTCCGGCGCCACCCCGATCGCGTAGAGAAACCGAAGCCACCACATGAGGAGCACCGTGTTCAACCAGCCGCCACGCTCCCAGCGACGCGCAGAAGTCACGACCGCGCTGCGAAGACAGGCCACGCGGCCGATCCGCTTCAGCCGGCGGCTCAACTCCACGTCCTCCATCAGGGAAATCTCGGCATAACCGCCGAGCCGGGTGAAGACCTCCCGGCGCACGAAAATGGCCTGATCACCCGTCGAAATGCGGGTGAGACGGGACCTGCCGTTAATGAGGCGCGAAAGCAGTGAATAACGAATTCCCCGGCGGTCCATCCGGATATCGAATCTCCCGCCGACGACACCCGGATCGCGGAGGGCCTGGCGCACACAGTCCCCGGCCTCCGGTGGGAGAAGCGTATCGGCATGCAAGAACAGCAGGATCTCCCCCTTCGCCTCACCGGCCCCGGCATTCATCTGAAAGGAACGGCCTCGTGGCGCGCCGATCACCCGGCATCCCAGGCCCCGGGCGATCTCCACGGTAGAATCCCGGCTGCCCCCGTCCGACACGATGATTTCAGCCGCGCCCGCCCGAAAGGCGTGTTCGACCACCGAGCCGATCTGATTTTCCTCGTTAAGCGTGGGAATGATGACCGAGATCATGCTCATGGATCCGTCTGCCCGAAAGCCAGGAGAGTCCTCGGATGCGCCGGACCGGGACGTGCGGCGGGCTTGACCGCATGCCCGAATGCCGCAACGCCGCCGTTTCGGCCGCCCTGTCTCAGCAGCAGCCCGGCCCGCAGGCAGCGGCCTCCACGGCCGAATCGCGGTTGTGCATCTCGACGGTCCTGGCGTCGGGCTCGGTAACGGTGAAGACGCCGGCATAGGGTGGTCTTTTCAATTTGGCGGCGGTATCGGTGCAGACCTCCACCGCCTCGTCACGTGCGAAAAGGTGTCCCTCTTCGTCGGTGACGGCCTTGAAGGGTCCGTGATAGATGGCCTTCTGCCCGATGAAGACACAACCCTCCTTCTTCTCGTATTTGAATCCGCGAACGGTCACCGAATAGATCGGATGCCCTTCGACCTCCTTCCAGAAGCTCTTCTTGAGGATCGAAAGCCCGTAGAAACCGGCTCGCTCCAGCGCCGCCAGGAACTCGTCCTGCGTCAGCGCGCCGGCGATGCACTCTCCCAGGAGCTGTTCGTTGGCGCGCAGATGTGGCGGCAACGGGGCCTCCGTGACGATGTCCGAAACCACGATGCGCCCGTGGTCCTTCAGGACCCGCCACATCTCGGCGAAGACCTTCGGTTTCTGGGGAGAAAGGTTGATCACGCAATTCGAAGTGAGCAGATCGGCCGCCCCGTTCTCCACCGGGACGTCCTCCAGAAAGCCCTTTCTGAACTCCACCACGTCATAATCCAGGTTTCTGGCCACCGGCTCCTTGTTCCGGTTCGCCACCTGCAGCATTTGATCGGTCATGTCCACCCCGACCACCTTACCAGACGGCCCCACTTTTCTAGCCCCGATAAAGCAGTCGATCCCTCCTCCGGAACCCAGATCGACCATCACCTCGCCCTCCTTGAGGTCGGCAAGGGTCACCGGCGATCCGCAGCCGTAAAACCGCTCCAGCACCTCCGAGGGGATATGTGCGATCTCGTCCGCCTGATAATTGACCGGACAACACAATTCCGCCTTGGGTTTTTCGGCCGCTTCGCCATAGAATTCCTGCACGATTCGGCGCGGCAGCTCGACATCGAAGGACAGGACGCAATTCGAATGAAGCGTGCTC
>CAYGBP010000012.1:12372-14479 GCA_964348105.1 uncultured Nitrospirota bacterium | reverse complement strand
GAGATGATCCTCCGCCAGTGCGCTGTAAATCGCACCGGCCCCCATCGCATGCAGGACCTGGGGAGGATGATATCCTGACCTTCGATTATAGGAGTCCCGGCCGGCCGAAGCCAGATCGAACATGACGTCCTGCATCAACGCCACGTAGAGCGGATAGTAAGGATCGGCGGCCAGGATATCCCCCCCGCCGCCGTTTCCGGAGCTGAAAAAGTAGCTGTGCTCGACATCCCCTCCCCCCGTGATGTACTTGAAGGGATCCCCGTTCAAACCGGCCTTCTCGACCACGCTGGCCTCCCGGAATCTCTTGGCCAGCGGGCTGTCCAGCCATAATCTTTTCACCGATCCGACCCGCGCGTCGCCCAGATCCAAGGCCGGATGACCGGCAAAAGCGGCGGACGGATAGAGATGGCCGTCGGAATAGAGGCAAAGACTGCTCCAGCAGGAATTTCCCAGATCATATTTGACGCCGGGACGGCCGTTGACCCGTAGCTTGTAGGACTCATGGTTGTCGAAGGTCACGCCCAGACGGTCGGATTCTCTTTTGACTTCCCGGGCTAGATGCAGCAGCTCCTCGATCGCCGGCAGCTGCGAATCCGGTCCGGGCCCTACTTCCAGCATCCGTCCTCTCCGGTGCGGCCACATCAGGTGGATCGACCCTGACCCCAGGTCCTTCGCCAGCCGGGGCAGACCGACCAGATCCTTGACGTTATCCTTCATCACCACCGCCGTCAGCGAGGTGTCGAAGCCCATCTCGCTCAGGGTCCGCAGGCCCTCCGTGATCCGGGCGAAGGTTCCTTCACCGCGAATGGGATCATTCACCTGCGGCGTCGCCCCGTCCAGGCTTACCTGAAGCTTGAGACGCCGGCGGTTGAGCGCATCCAGCCTTTGCAGCCGCGCGTCACGGAAAAGGGTGGCGTTCGTGAGGATGATCAGCTCGGCGCCCTTCTCCTCCGTAATATACTCGATCAAATCGAAGATGTCCCTTCGCAGAAAAGGCTCGCCGCCCGTAAAAAAGTATCGGAAGACGCCCAGATCGTGCGTTTCGTCGATGACCCGGCGATAGAATGAGGTGTCCTGCCCCGGATCGCCCCCGGGGTGTGAGGACACCAGGCAGTGGGTACAGGTCAAATTGCAGGAGTTGTTCGTATGAAACCAGAATTCCTGTAACCGCTCCGGCTTCAAATGATTACCGCGACCGGTGTACCGGACATCACGGGGCGGCTCGGTCGTTAGCATTCCCTGCCTGAATACGGCACTCAAGAAATCGTGAACGTGAAGCCAGGCCTTCGCCGACTCGGCGCCGCACTGTCTGCCATACCCGCGAATGAGTTCACCGAGGCTCCTTTTCCCGTCGATTCGCTCCAGGATCCAGGCCCCTCGCCCATCCACCGCAATCCAGTTGGGCGCCTCTCCATCCATGAAGAAATGGATCTGATCCCGCTCGAACCTCGTGGTTCTCGGAAGGTGAAAGACGGTGCGCTCACTCATTTCTATCATCGATCATCCCCCCCGTCAGGTTGATTCCCCAATCACGACACGCCGCCGCCCGGCCGCGGCGTACATTTTCCAGCCCGTTATCATAGCATAAGCCGAGGGCTTCTCCAAACCGTATTTCAGCTTATCAAGCCCCGTTCGATGATTCTGTAAGGGATCTTACGCTCCGGCTGGAGCGGTCGGATGACGTTCGACTCAGTAGAGCGCGGCCACGTACTCCGCATATCCATTGAAGGGCAAGGTCACATGCACCGCTCCCGTGCCGAGCATCTTCTCGCTCGCCTGGGACCACCGCGGGTGAGGCACCGTCGGATCGACGTTCGCTCGAAAATCGTACTCTCGGGGAATCAGGGTGTTCCAGAAGGTGGCCGGCTGCCGTTCGGTGAATTCGATCCTGACGACGGACTTGATGCTCTTGTATCCGTATTTCCAGGGCACCACCAGTCGCAGGGGTGCGCCGTGCTGCTCCGGCAAAGGATGGCCGTAAATGCCGGTCGCCAGCAGCGTCAGCGGGTTGACGGCCTCCTCAAGGGTGAGCCCCTCGGTGTAGGGCCAGGGAGCCCCGAAATGCAGGAAGGTCCCGGGAGCCGTTTTCCAATGACGGGTGGTCAGT
>CAYGBP010000012.1:7968-12362 GCA_964348105.1 uncultured Nitrospirota bacterium | reverse complement strand
ACGAATCGCGCGGAAGCGAGCGGGCGAACATGGTCCACCAGCGCCTTCATCGGAAAGCCCGTCCACGGAACGGCCATGGCCCAGGCCTCCACGCAGCGAAAGCGGTACAAACGCTCCTCCACGGGCATGAGTCGAAGCAGGTCGTCAGGGTCGAACGTGCGGGGTCTTTCCACGAGGCCCCCGACCTCCACGGTCCAGGGCTCAAACTCGTGCCCTCTGACCCGTTTCCAGACGTCATCCTTGCCGTTGGAGAACTCGTAGAAATTGTTATAGCGCGCCGCAACGGCCTCTTGCGTCACGGTGCGGCCCAGCTCGAATGCCGGGTTTCGGGCGGCGGGATAAACCGTCTTTTCCACCTCGGTCAAAGGCCATCGGGAAAGCGGTATGATCTCGGGGCCTTCACCATTGAATCGAATACACCCCGTCATCAGCCCCACGGCCCAGCCGCCGGCCAAACCCAATCGCCCCAGGAATTTTCTCCGGGTCAGATAGACGGCTTCCGGCGTCGCCTCTCGGTCCGGGCTTCGCCAACCCGGACCTTTCTTGATCAGCATGCCCGCTCCCCCGCCAATAATGCAAAGTATAGCAGATCGCCCGGAATCGTCCCTTCCGATGGGAACGCCGCCCATGCAGGCCGGGCCGGCCGACCCTGCAATCGTGCGCGGCCGGATCCAGGTCGCCTGTACCCTGGATTCCGCCATGGACATGCACATACCCTTCAGCGTCCTGCGTGTCCCTGACACCCGGGCGCCCGCCACCGAGAAAAATGCGTCGTTGGTGGAAGCCAGCATCCCCGCGGCGGGGATGCGGTTGAAATCCCCCTGCGCCTCGACCTCGACCGAGACGGTGGCACCGGGCAGGACGGGGCCCGCCGCGCGATTGAAGTCATAAACGGTCGGCAGCGTCCCCAAAAGCGCCATCAGAGGACCCATCACCCCGTCCTCGGCCAGGGCGGCCAGCTCGGAAATGGCCGGCGAGCCCGGCTCGAAAAGCCTGAATTGAGCCTGATGAACGATCACCACGGGCGGCGTGATGACCTGCCCGCGGGTGACGTTGGTGACATCGATCCGGTAGCGTCTCGCGTCGTCTTCCCCGGCGAAAGCGGGTAAACTGCCGGATGACAGCGTGGTCAGGACCATCGCCATCGCGAAAATCATCCCTTTGACTTGCATCTCGTCCCTCCTTGATCCAGTCATTCTCTTCATCGTCTTGCGGCCGCCGAGCATCTGGCGTCCGCGGTGCTAGGCCGAGAGCCCGAAGTGGCCTTCGACCCCGTCAGCATGTGCGTAATGGAGCAGTTCGATCAGGCCACCTTCGCCCAGATCCCCCTTCGCCTCACCGGAAGTCCTGACAGGCCGGTGGAGGTCCGCCCCGGGACGGAGGCGCTTTACAAGGTCGGCACTTCGAAGCTGTGGCGCGTCGGTGAAAAGATGCTGGGGCTTTACCTGCCGTGGCGTTTCAAGGCCGGCAATCCCTTCCACGCAGGGGTTCCGTGCAAAGGCATGGAGATCGGTCTTAAAGTGATGTCCGGGCTGCTGGCCAAGTAGGCCCGGCTCCTTAGCGGAAGTCGGGCTTCCGGGATATTCGCCGGATTGCCCCCTGCCTCCCGCCCGCGCCTGCAAACCGGGGCCATCGACTTGACTTCCCCCTTCCGGATTATGTATTCAGTATGCAAGGTTCAGCACACCATTTCCTTTAAATCCGCCAAACCCGGGTATCGTCATGAAGCAGATAAAGTGCCCCAGTGCGGGATCGGCCCACACGGTTCGGATATCCATTTTTGCCATACTGCTCGCGCTGTTTTCGGACCCCGCCTGGGCGACGAATGGCTATCAATTGATCGCGGTGGGCTCCTATCAGAAGGGCATGGCCGGCGCGACGACGGCGGCGCCTTACGACGCCATGACGGCCCTCTCCAACCCCGCTGGCATGGCGCTGATCGGGAACCGGGCCGATTTTAACATGGAAATGTTCAATCCCAACCGGCGGCTCAACTTAGCTTCGTTTGGCGGCGCCAGCACCGAAGGGGGATCGAGGTTGTACGGTGTCCCCGCGATCGGCTGGACCGCTCCGGCCTTCGGGCGGGACAATGTCTATTTCGGCGGGGGAATGTACGGGACCTCCGGCCTAGGCGTCGACTATGACGTCATCAGTGCAGGAGCCTTCGGCGAAGCGGACATTTATACTTCCATTCAGTTTTGGAAGATGGCGCCGACGGTCTCGGCAAGAATCAACGACCGGCTCGCCGTCGGATTTGCACTCAACGGAGACTATCAATCCGTTGAGATCCGGGAATTTTTCCGGAATATCACCCTACCGGGGGCTCCGCCCGAAATCAGCCTGGACCTCAGCCGGGCGCCCGGCACTTTCGGGATCGGAGCCACCTTCGGGGTTATTTACCGCGTCATGGAATGGGCCGACGTTGGATTTTCTTACAGCAGCCAGCAGCTATTTCAAGACACCGAATACCGCCTCCCGGCGAATGCCGTACAGAATTTTCCGCAGCCCGCGGGCACGGTCACCAACACGATCCCGGGAAGGTACGACCTGAAGTTGCACTTTCCGCAGCAGGCGGCCCTCGGTGTGGCCATTCGGCCCGGCAGCCGGCTCCTGCTGACTTTTGACGTCAAGTGGATCGACTGGAGCGCGACGCATGATTCGGTCAAATTGGTCGGAACTTTCGATCTGACTCCGACCGGGGGCGGCCCCACCCAGACGGTTCCATCCATTCACCTGCCTTTTCACTGGGACGATCAGTGGGTGTTTGCAACGGGGGTTCAGTATCAGGTCACGGATGCACTCGCGGTGAGGATGGGCTTCAACCACGCCAAATCACCGATCGGTGAGTCGGAGGTCTTCAATAATTTGGCATTCCCCGCGATTGTTGAAGATCACCTGACAGTCGGGGCAACCTACCGTTTTCTGCCGGCTCAGCCGGGTCCACACTGGGAACTGTCCGCGGCATACAAGAAGGCCTTCAAGAACGAAATCGTGGGTGTAGGCGATATCCCGCCCGCCTTCCAGGCGCTGGCCGGGGTGAATAGCGGCGCGAGAATCTCGATGGACCAGAATTCCTTCGGGCTTCAGATTTCCTATCACTTTTGAAGTGCACCCGATGTCCCCCGTGCCACTCAGCGTCCTCTTTCTGTGCACCGGGAATTCCTGCCGCAGTCAGATGGCGGAAGGCATGGTCAATCATGAGCTCGGCCCGCGCATCCGGGCCCGCTCGGCGGGCTTATCCCCTCATCCGGTGCACCCCAAGGCGATCGCGGTCATGCGCGAGCTGGGGATCGACATCTCCCGGCAGCGCTCCAAGCATCTGGAGGAATTCAAAGGCGAGCGGTTCGACTGCGTGATCACCCTGTGCGCCGAGGCGAACGAGGCCTGCCCGGTGATCGAAGGGGCAACGACCCGCCTTCATATCGGGTTTGACGACCCGGCCCGGGCGACCGGAAAAGAGAATGAAGTAATGGATGTGTTTAGAAGCGTCAGAGACCAGATTCGCGAACGCGTGCTTGCCCGGCTGATGGAAATGCTTGGGATATGATCCGGGCGATGATCAGCCGCCTTCCCGGCTCAGCATGACCTGATCTCCTTCTTGAAGACCGCGCCTGGCCACCTCGCCCGCCGCCAGGGCCAGGGCATATCGCGCATCGGGGCTTTCGGGCGAGTATGTGGGGCAGGGGTCCTTTTCACACGGGGGGACGTCCGGCTGGATTCCCACCACCTCAAAATCGGGCCCCAGCCAGACCAGGTCGACGGCAAAGCGATAATGCCGGGTCCAGAGGCGCATCGGCTCGCCATCCTCGAACAGAAACACCATGCCGCGGTTGCGGGGAAGTTGTTCCAGAAAAAGCAGGCCGACCATCCTCTCCTCGGGCGAGTCGGCCACGTCCAGATGGACCTCATCCCCCTCTGCCCAGGTCAGGACCACGGCCTGTTGACCCATCATCCTGAAGAAATTGATGGCGACTGCCAGGAATAGGACGCTGAAGAATATGTACAGGACGGTCCGCCGGGTCAGCTTCATGGCGACTGGCCCGCGGTGCGCCGTTCAGGGGCGCTGCTCGATTGGCGTATATGGCTTCTGATGCTCCCCAATGTAGATCTGCTCGGGACGGAAAATGCGGTTGTCCTTCAGCTGCTCCAGCCAGTGGGCCAGCCACCCGACCACGCGCGCGATGGCGAAGATAGGGGTATACAGGTCGATCTCGATGCCCAGGGCATCATATATGATTCCCGAGTAAAAATCCACATTCGCATGGACCCCCTTGTGGGCAAGCAATTCCTCGCCCACCCGCTCCACCTCGACCGCCACATCATAGAGCGGGGAGTGAGCCCCACGCTCGAACAGTTGTCGGGCCATCTTCTGGAGGATGATCGCCCGGGGATCC
>CAYGBP010000012.1:5194-7950 GCA_964348105.1 uncultured Nitrospirota bacterium | reverse complement strand
GAGTCGTTTTTCGATGAACGGCCGGACGTTTTTGACCGAGCCGATCTCCCGGAGCATCTCCACCACCTCCTCGGAGGCTCCTCCATGCAGCGGCCCCCGCAGCGTTCCGATCGCGGAGGCCACCACCGTGTAGGGATCGGCCAGGGTAGAGGCGGTCACCATCCCGCTGAAGGTGGAGGCGTTGACGGTGTGCTCGGCATGGAGGATCAGGCAGGTATCCAGCACCTTGGCCTTGAAGGGGTCCGGCTCATGCTCGGTGAGCATATACAGAAAGTTGGCGGAATGATCCATGCCGTCCCGGGGAAGGACCGAATCGTCCCCATGGCGAAGCCTGGCGTACGCCGCCACGATGGTGGGCAGCTTGGCGATGAGCCGAACGGCCGAAAGATACTGGATCCCGGGGTCCAGGACGGCCTTGTCGGGATAGAACATCCCGAGCGCGGCGACGGCCGCCTGAACGGCATCCATGGGATGGCCATGCTCCGGCAGGCATTTGATGAGGTCATTGATCCGGTATTTGATCCGCCGGTGCCTGGAGAGATCCTCCGTGAACGACTTCAGATCGGTCTGATTCGGCAGCCGGTCGAAGAGCAGCATGAAGGCCGTTTCGGTGAACGAGCTTTCCTCGGCCAGGACCTCAATGGGGATCCCCCTGTATTCAAGGATGCCCTTTTCCCCGTCCACAAAGCTGATCTTGGATTTTGTGATTGGAACGCCTTCAAGGCCCGGCGAAAATTCCTGCATCTCCCACCCCCGATGGTTTTAACAAAAATTGTTGTCGCTTTTGGCGAAATTGTCAAGCGCCGGGGGAGGGCCCGGATGTCGGACTGGAAGGCCCCATAACGGAAGTGGCTGGAGTGCCGGCGCCAGGCTGCCGAGGCCCGACCGTCGAGCTATTTTTGCCTGCCTTGCTTGACCTGATCCAGAAGATCCAGACAATATTGAAGAAGATCGATGGCGGAGATAACGCCCACCAGCTTTTCGTCCTGGTCCAAGACGGGAAGGCCGCTGATCCGGTTTTCGACGATCAACTCGATCGCCTCCCGGATATCTTCATCCTGGCCGACCGTCACCACATTGCGGCTCATAACCTCGCGCACCACCATGTCCAGCTCCGGCTCTTCGGCCTCTCGCTTCCCCGCCAGCTCGGGCCGCCCCATGGTCTGCTTGATGTCCCGGTCGGACACGATCCCGACCAACTCGTTCTTCTCCACGACTGGAAGCCGCCGGATATCATGCTCGTACATCATTAATAGGGCTTCCAGGACAGGCTTCTCCGGGCTGATGGTGTAGGGGCGCGGGGTCATGATGTCTTTTACGATCACGGCGGTCACTCCACAAATGGTTCGCAACGGGCGCTGCGAGTATAACGAATGGACCTCACCCTGTCAAGGAAGCGGCTTGACGGCCCGTGGCCTCGGGGATTAGGATATCACGGCAAGGCGGGAAAGGCGGATCAATGAAAGAGACGCGGATCGTTGGGATCCTCAACATCACCCCGGATTCCTTCTCGGACGCAGGCCTTTATCTCGATCCGGCCACGGCCGTTCGAAAGGCGAAACAACTGGCCGCCGAGGGGGCCGACTGGATCGATCTGGGCGCGGAGTCCAGCAACCCGAAAGCGGCGCAAGTACCGGCCGAGACCGAGATCGCAAGGCTGGAGCCGGTCGTACGCGCCCTCAAGACTGAGGGTTTGCGGCTATCGGTGGACACCTACAAGCCCGCGGTGATGCGGGCGATGCTGCAGCTCGGGGTGGACATGATCAACGACATTACGGCCTTGAGATCCCCCGAAGCCGTCGAAATGCTCCGCGAGGCGGGCATTCCGGTCGTCATCATGCATTCCCGGGCCGAGGGTCCGCATGCCGACCGTCGGGAGCACGGTGAACGCGGCCTGATGGATCGCATTCACCGGTTTTTCGATGAACGGATCACATCTCTTCGCAAAGCTGGCATCAAAAGGGAAAACATCCTCATCGACCCGGGCATGGGCTTTTTCCTGGATTCCGATCCGGAGCCCAGCCTGACGGTGCTCAAAAACCTGGGGAGTCTGAAAAAATTCGGGGTCGGGATCTACCTGTCGACCTCCCGAAAATCCTTTATTGGCACCACCCTGAACCGGGATCTGAAGGACCGAGCCGCCGGGACGCTGGCCACAGAAATCTGGGCATTTCTGCAGGGGGTGGATTTTCTCCGCACCCACGAGGTCAGGCCGCTCCGGGATGCCATCCGGATGCTGAAGGCCATCCAGGACGCGGATGCATTCGCCCCTGACGAGGCATTCAGGCAGAGCGAAGCGCCTCGATAATCGGCTGGCGGGACGCCCGGGCGGCGGGGAGGAACCCGCCTGCAAACCCCATGATGACGGCAAAGAGGATCGACTCCAAGGCGATCAGGGGCGAGAGTGCAAAGCGAAACGAGATCTCCGAAAAGGTGGTGAAATTGGTGGTGGAAAAGGTCAAGGTCTGCAGTAGAGAGGCCATGCCCAAGCCCGTGAGGCCGCCGATCAGGGAAAGCAGCAGGGACTCGGACAGGAAGGCGGCCAGGATGCTCCTGCGCGGGAATCCCAGGGCGCGCAGGGTACCAATTTCCAGCGTCCGGTTCGCCACGGCCGCGTACATCGTGATCATGGCTCCGATCATCGCCCCCACGCTGAAGATGGCCGTGATGAAGATCCCCAGGATCTGAATGAAGGTGGCCGTCATCCAGGACTGATCCTCATAATACTGGATTTCGCGCATCACCTGAGCGGTCAG
>CAYGBP010000012.1:0-5184 GCA_964348105.1 uncultured Nitrospirota bacterium | reverse complement strand
GATGAGCTCGCTGTGGGTGGCGAATTCTGCTCCGTCGATCACACCGTTGCCATGGGAGACCAGCCTCAACGGCCGCTGAGCGGTCAGCCTGGGATCGTTCTCCAGACGCTGTTGAAATGATTCAAAAAGGGCGGGCGACGCCAGCCGGACCGTGACGGATGAAAACACCGGGCGACGAAAGGCCTGAATAAGCTGCTCGGCATCCAGCCAGATCTCGGACTCGAAGGCCGCCCCCCCGGCCTCGAACACGCCCACCACCGTCCAATCCCTCATGCCGAAACGAACCGAGTCCCCCAGCGCGATCCCCTGAAAACGCTCGGCGGCCGCCGATCCCACGATCACCTCGGAGGTCCCCGGCCTCCAAAGTCGGCCCTGAGTGACGCGAACCTGATCTCGGAGGGCCTCTCCGTGGCCCGTTTGAGAAGATTGATCAGGACGACCACCTCGGGGGCGGCCACGGGATTTCCATCGGCATCGATCTTGACTTCCGGCTGCGAAGTGATGATTCCCGCCTGGTCGCGGTTGATCATGCTCATGATTTCCGACTCGGCCCCCTGCCTGAGCACGATCGCGTTCTCGGGCGATCCATTCGCCACCAGGGCCTTTTTGAGACCATAGGCCAGCATCATGACGGCCGAAAAGACGAATACCACCAGCCCAATCCCCGCCGCGGTCAGCAGCGTGGTGAGGCGCCTGGCGATCAGGTTGCGCGCGCTGTATTTGAATGGGATCATCATGCGTCAACCGAGCCTGCGGAGCCCCTGGGCAATGCGAAGGGTGACGGCGCGGTAAGTCGGAAAGATGCCCGAGGTCACCCCCACCGCGATAACCATCAACGCAGCCAGCAACAGGGTGGTGGCCTTGACCTCGAACACGGGGAAAATGGCCCCCATGAGATCCCCCAGCGCCTTTTCGAAGCCGCTCGCCGCCGGATAGATCAAGGCCATCCCCAGGATTCCGCCCAGCAGCGCGATCAGGATCGATTCCCCCAGCACGAGCATGGTCAGATGAACGGCGTTGAAACCCAGGGTCTTCAGGACCGCGAATTCGGAAATCCGCTCGCGGGCCGCCATCGCCATCGTATTGGAAAGGACTGCCAGCATGACGCCGATGATCACCAGTGAGACGACCTGAAGGGCGTTGATAATGGCATCGCTCATGGAAACGAACCCCTGCTGAAAGGCCTTTTCGGTCTCGGTCAGCGTCTCGGCCAGGGAGTTGCTGAACCGCTCGTCGATCGATCGGCTGACCGCGGCCGAAAGGGAAGGATCCGCGATTTTCGCCACAAACCAGCCCACATACCCGGCCCGTTCGGGCTCGCTGCGGCGGAGCCTCTCATCGACATAAGTCCAGTGGAACATGAACCAGGTCTCATCCGTCGTCTTGAATCGCCCCCTGTAAATCCCGCGAATCACAAAATCCCAATCCCCCGAGAAAAAAGTGCCCCGCATCTGGATCCGATCCCCGACCCGCCATCCGAAGCGGTCGGCCAGCTTGGCCCCGACAATCGCCGCGTTTCGCTCGCGCAAAAAGGTCTCCAGCTGCCCGGAGGGAAGCTCGAATTCCGAAAAAATATCAAACCAGGTTTTGGAGCCTTCCACCGCGAATTGCGGGAACATCGAATGCTTCTCGTCGATATAGATTCCGCCGAACCAGTTGGCAAACGACACCTGCTCGACGCCGGGCACCGACTCAATCCGTTCCTTGTAGGCGACGGGAAGGGGGAAGGCGAGGGAAATGGCGTTGCGGGTGATCAGGCGGTCGGGGGCCGAGGCCTCCACCCCGCCATACCAGGCCGAGATGACGGTGCGCAGAAGACCGAAGGCACCGATCGCCAGGGCGATGCCCAGGACGGTCAGCAGCGACCTGAGCTTGTGCCTCAGGACGTTCTTGAAGATCAGGTGAGCGAATTCCATTCAGACCAAAAGGCCCTTATCCAAATTGCGAATCGTTCGAGCCTGCTGGGCCGCGCGCGGATCATGCGTCACCATGACGATCGTCTTGGAAAATTCCTGATTCAAACGGGCCAGCAGGCTGAGAATATCCTCGGCTGAGGCCTTATCCAGATCACCCGTGGGCTCATCCGCCACCAGCAGCATCGGATCGGTCACGATCGCGCGCGCGATCGCCACGCGCTGCTGCTGTCCACCGGAAAGCTGCCGCGGCAGATGCTGCATGCGATCCCCCAGGCCGACGATCTGCAGGGCGGTCTCGGCATGGTGCCTTCGCTTCTTCCTGGACAAGGGAGTCAGCAGGAGGGGTAGCTCCACATTCTCCAGGGCGGTCAGCACCGGCAGCAGATTGTAGAACTGGAAAATAAAACCGATGTGGCGGGCGCGCCATCTTGCAAGATCCGATTCCGACAGACCGGTCAGGTCCGTCCCCGCGACTCGCACCACGCCCCGGTCCGGCCGATCGATCCCCGCGATCAGATTCAGCAGCGTGGTCTTGCCTGATCCCGACGGCCCCTGAAGAGCCAGAAAGTCCCCCTTCTCGATCTGAAGAGAGATGTCCTGAAGGACGGGAATCAGGAGGCTGTCCCGCCGATAGCTCTTCGAGACGTTTCGAAGCTCGATCTCTGAGGCGGTTATGATCACCCTCAGCCCTCCGACCTGACCCGAACCGATTGACCGTCGAGGAGATCGTCGGGTGGATCCAGGACAACGCGATCACCCGGCGCCAACCCTGAGCGGATTTCCAGCAACCGCCCCAGCGGCTCCCCGACCGAGACGGATACCTCTTGCACGCGATCCTCCACCAGGCGATAGGCCACCTTTCGGCCGTCCCGTTCCACGAGGGCGCCGGGACTCACAGCCATCTTCGGCTCCTCGGCCTCCTGCTTCCCCGGGTCAGACAGAAACCCGACCTTCGCGCTCATTTCGGGCAGGACTTTCTCATCCCGATCGATAAATCGAATCTTGGTCAGAACGGTCGCCTTGGCACGGTCGGCCGTCGGCACGATCGTATCCACCACGCCCCGATACCTCACCTTGGGATAGGCATCCAGGATAATCTCGCAACTTTGGCCGATGAGGACCTTCTCGATGTTCGACTCGGACACATCGGCCTCCACCTGCAGCGAATCCATGTCGGCAATGGTCACGACGGCGGCCTTCGCAAAGGCCGACGAACCGAACGGGGCGACCACTTCTCCCACCTCGGCATTCTTCGTCAGAACGGTTCCGTCGAAGGGGGCCCTGATGCGCGTATTCTCCAGGCCCACCTCGGCGCCCCGCATGGCAGCCTCCGCGGCCCGGATGGCGGCCTCGGCCGACGACATGGCCGCCTGCGCCCGGCGATAGCGCGCTTCGGCCGAATCAAATTCCGCCTCCGATACCAGGCCGGCCTCGAACAGACTCTTACGGCGCTCATAAGACAGGGCGGCGTCATTGTATTCGGCCCGCGCGCGATTAAATTCGGACCGGGCCACGTTTACATTCGCCCGGGCCTGTGCCAGCGCCGCCTCAACGTCGTCGCTTTCCAGCCGCGCGATCACCTGCCCCTTTCGCACCTCGTCCCCTTCACGCACCGCCAGATCGACCAGCCTCCCCGTTCCCTTGGACGCCACCGCGGCGCGACGCTGGGCCACCACGTAGCCGCTCGCATTCAGCACGACGCTCGCCTCCGTGGCACTGATGCGGACCACGGTCACCACGCGCACGCTCCGGGGAGTCAATGCGGCGAAATAATACAGGCCCCATGTCAGCGCGGCGAGCACCAGAAGGGTCGCCGCCCAGAACACCCTTTTCGGGCCGCGCCTCCCGCCCCCGGTAAAGGCCTCGTCCGAGCGCTCGATCCTCAGCCGGGACAGATCCACCCCTTGCACCTCCTCCGGTTTTTCCGTTCCGGAAACTCCCGACCCCCTCATTTCGCCACCCCTATGCCAGCCGGCACAAGCGGGACATCATGCCCGATTCGGACGAATTCCGAAAACCCGTCGACCCTAGGGCATTCGCCCCTCTTCGATATCAAGCAACTGGACCCAGGTCGTAACATCCATCCGGCCCGGCGCGACCCGTTCCCGGATCTCATCGAACCGCTTCCTGCCCTCATCGTCCGTCGGACGCCGGCTCAGAAACTGCTCGTTCCATTCCCGAATCTGATCCGGTTGCAGGGCCCTGGCGCGCTCACGAACCCAGGCCTCCATCCCGGGATCGTCCCGCTCCGCGGCCGCTTCGCAGAACGCCTGCGCGTCGATCTTCAGGAAATCCAGCAAAGACAGGTCCAGGGGGCACGGAAAGATATATTCTCCCAGCGTCCCCGCCGCCATCGCCCTCGCCTTATCGATCATCCTGGGCAGATGGACCAACCCGACAAGCCGCTCCCGCGGGCTGCGGGGAAACTGTACGGTAAGATCCGGCGCTTCGACCATCCCGCGGCGCTCCTTGTTCCCACCTGGATACCTGTGTTAATAGTACTAAACCGATCCGACTTAATCCAGGGCCATCCGAATGGCCCCGCCCGTATTAGACTCAGATGCTCATCATCGCCTTCGGCGACAGCCTGACGGTGGGTTATCAGTCCCCGACACCGGAACATCCGATGGGACAGACCACGCCCTATGGACGCTTTCTTCAGAATCTGCTGGGAAAAGACGCGCAGGTCAAGATCCGGGGAATCAACGGCGAGTTGACGCACGAGATGCTTCTGCGCTTGGACCGCGACGTGATCTCCAGGGGGCCGGATGACGTCATCATCCTCGGCGGAACCAATGACCTGGGCTGGGGCAAACCGCCCGGCGAGATTATGGCGAACCTCGAATCGATGTACGGCCGGGTAATGCAGGCCGGAATCCGGCCTGTCGCCGTCACCGTCCCCTCCATCCGTGGATTCGACGCGCTCATCCCGCCCAGACGCGAATTGAACCGGATGATCCTAGACCTCTGCGGCCGTGAATCCATTCCGGCCGTCGATTTATTCACCGCCACGGCCGAGCCGCAATCCCTCCGGCTGGCGGAGATCTACTCGAATGACGGACTGCATCTGACCACCGCCGGCTACCGGCTCCTGGCCGAGCTTCTGCACAAAAACGTGTATCAACCGCCGGCCCCCCAAACCCAATCCGCCCGCCCGTCGGCCTGAAGGAATGCCGGCCTTCAGCGCCCCTGATCGACCAGTTCCTCCACGACCCGGGCAAGGCCCGAAACCACCCGGGCGGCGCGCCCGTAATCCAACCGCTCCGGC
>CAYGBP010000011.1:29515-38956 GCA_964348105.1 uncultured Nitrospirota bacterium | reverse complement strand
GGCTCGTCGTGCGCCCGGTAGTGCAGGTCCAGCAGACCGAGCTTCTTTTCAAAGACGGCGTCCTTGATGCGACGGGAGACGCGTTCGGGGGTCTCACCGGGAGCGGCCTCGCTCAGCAGACAGCCATACTCCGTCTCCAGGCCCATTATCCTTGAAAACATCTACTTGGCCCATCCCTTGATCAAATCCAGTACTTCTCCACGGGAAAGCGGTCGGTACTTGGAGCTGCCCCGCTGGGTCCGGTCTAAGACGGCCGCCTCCACCAAACGGTCCCTCATGACGGCACGGACGGCCGCCTCGAGCTCCTTGTCGGCCGGCGGCAGATCCGGCTCCCCTTCGTCCCGCCCCGATGCGTTGACCTGAGAAACACCCCAACAGCGAAGTCCCGTCCTGAGGGCCTCCCCCAGCGAGGCCGTGCCGTCGTGGCCGGTGCGCTGCAAATAGTTTCTCATGCGGGAATCGACGGTGGCAGTCGTCCCGACGACCATCGACCCGGAGCCCTCCTCGAAAATCCCGTCATAGTTGAGCCGCGCAAAGAGCGCTTCGCCCGTGCCGGGCGAAAGCTCCGCCATCAGAATCCTGGCGATATAGGGGGCGTGCAGGACCTCTTCGAAGGCCTGCTTGACGACCGGGGCCAGAACGAACTTCATCAGGCGTCCCAAGGTCACATCGGCCGGCGAGCGGTTGAAACCCTCGATATGGGCCGCGTCCAGCACCGCGTTTCTCAACTTTTCAAGATCGGCCGGATGCCCCATTCCGCCCAGGGCGATCTGATCATAGATTTCATAGAGCTTCGGAGTCCCCCCGCCCAGCGTCACCAGAAGGGCGCCGTCCCGGTAGGCCAGTCCCACGATCGGGCTTGCGGCGGCCAGCTGGTCCTCCAGATACTCATGCCGGTTCCGGACCGCCTCCACCCACCGAAAGGGCTCGTCATACATGTCAGGACTCTCCCGAAGAGGATGTGGCTTTCGCGGTGGCCACCTTCCGTGCGTATAGCGCTTCGAGGCGTTTCTGCGCCACCTCCTGAGTCCCGTCGCGGGTGATCAACTTGACCTGGGGATACAGCTTGGTCTCCCGGTTGACACCGCCCGTGGCCGCATCGAACTCCGAAGCGGTTTCCAGCAGCCGGATCGTCAGGATCAGGGCTTCCTCCTCCGAAAGCCTGGCGAGTGGTTTACCGCTCCAGCGGTTCTCGTAATGCAGAATTCCCCGGATGGCCGGTGACCCGGAGCCGGAGGTGGCGAACTCCACCCCCTCGAACTCGGCGCCCAGAATGTCGTAGAAAAATATCTTACCCTCATTGCGATGCCGATCATAGGCGGCAAAGATGGGAGCCACCGCCCCGATTCCCTGCATTGCCATGGGGACGTTTTCCTTGAGCAGCCTGGAAAGCGCCCGGACTTTTCCCTCCAGGCTCAGGTCCTGAAGCTGGCTTCGACGATAGTACTTGAAGGTGTGACCCATGACCCGGGCGATCTCAAAAGCGGTCGCCGGCACGCCCGCAATGGCCAGGACCGAATGACGATCGATATCGATCACCTTGTCGGTCCGATCGTACATAACGGTGGTGCCGGCAGTGGCGCGCCGGTCACCCGCCACCATCACGCCGTCTTTGTATTTGATCGAAAAGATGGTGGTCGCCTGAGTGATCGCCCCGGCAATCTCGCCGCCCCCCCCGGGGCGAAAGGCGGATTCGGGAGCGAAACGATAACCCCGGGCTTTCAGGAGCGACCAAAAATCTCCGTCTGACATATCGCCTTTTCCCTTCAATGAAATATCCCCGCCTTCACTCCCCCGTGCGCTGGCGATACCGCTCGGCCTGCTTGGGGTCCACCTTTCTCATCCGCTTTAGCAGATTTTCCTTGGTGGAATCCGTCCGGGGTTTTCTTGGGCCGGTTTCATCGCCGGGCCTCTCCAGGGGATTGACGGGACGCTCTCGTCTTTCCAAACCGTTGACCATGCCGTTTCTCCTTAAGCGAAAACTTCCTGTATGTTCGATGCCCTGCGGATCCGGTCTTGAAGCGAGTCGATCTGGGATGGATCGAAGAGGTTCCCCAGGTCCAGCTCCCTTCTTGAATCCCCCACCTGAAACACCACTTTCTCCCACTGGATTCGGTGAATATCGGAACCGAACCGCTCGATGCAGAGCCCGCGAATCCCGGCGCGCGTCCCGGCGGGAGGCGTAACCAACGCCGCCTTGATCTGCTCATCCGTCGTGATCCGCCGGATCCGGCCCTCCATCTCAAGGCCGCAAAACAGACCGCGTTCCGGGTGGAGATTGTGGTATTCGAGATCCAGACCTTTCAGGCGGGGATCATCGATCCCGCACCGCTCCGCATCCATGAAGGCTTCCAGCAGCCATCGTTTCGCCACCCAATCCAATCGGTCGGCCAGGCGCATGGGATCGGTCCGTAGATCCGCCAGGACCCGTTCCCAGGTATCCAGGATCCACCGCGTCTCCGAATCGGCATCCCCCCCGAAGGCATCCTGCGCGGCGCGCAAATAGATCTCCTGATGGTCCACCGGCGAGATCTTGCCCCCGCCGAGGCGGCGAATCGGCCGCCTGCAGGAAGGATCGCGGGAGACCTCCCGGACCGCCGAGACGGGCTCCTCCAGCCCGCATCCCTTCGGGACACGGTCTTCGCCAATCAAGCGCAGCACCAGCCAGGTGGTCCCGATTTTCAGGGCGGTCGCCGTTTCGCATAGATTGGCGTCTCCCAGGATCTGATGCAGGCGGCGGTACCGCGAGGGATCGGCGTGCGGCTCATCCCGCGTGTTGATAATCGGCCGTCGGTCCATCGTGTCCACCGACAACTCGACCTCGATGAAGTCCGCCCGCTGTGAAATCTGGTAATGGCCGGCCCGATAGGTTCCCCGCTCTTCGATCCCGACCTTTCCCGCACCGGCGAAGACCTGCCGGGTGACCAGAAACGGCATCAACCCGGTCACGATCCGCTCGAAGGGCATCGAGCGAGGAACCAGATAGTTATCGTGACATCCGTAGCTATGTCCGTGCAGATCGGTATTGTTTTTGTAGATTTGAACCGCCGCCCCTCCCAAAACCGCATTCCGGCGGTCGGCGCATTCCTGGACGATCCGCTCTCCGGCCTTGTCATGGACCACGAGATCCATCAGGGAGGAGCATTCAGGCGTCGAATACTCGGGATGCGTATGGTCATTGTAGAATCTGGCGCCGTTCGTCAGGGATAGATCGCTTTTCATCTCATGAAACGAGAAGCGTCGGCGGCGGTCGATCTGCTCGAAGGACTTCTCCTCCTCGTCCTGGGCCAACCGCTCCACCCGGAAGCCCCGGGCATCCTGCCGCGGGTCCTCTCCCCCGTAATCCCAGGAGGGGCGAAAAGGCCCCGGGAGGTAGGAGCGCACCAGCTCCATCGATTCCATCATGGGATCGGACTCCTGCAGATCCTCGCGGATAATGCCGTATTCGGTCTCGATTCCGAAAAGCCTGTCCACTCGGTTTCCCTTCCCTTCGATTGAAAGCGCGGTTCGGATATCGGGGCGGATGGGGACGGGCACTAGATCACCCGCTTTTCGACGGCGGGGCTCGCCCGATGCCCGAACAGGGAAATGCCAGCGACGCTCTCCGGGTCGGCGTCGATCAGCTTCAGCCATTCTTCGAGGTGATCGTTGGGCGGAAGGATCTCCCCTTCCCGGTATTCCGACTCAACCGCCAGCAGGCAATCCTCCATCCCGACCCCGTCCTCCTCGCCTGCGATTGCCCTGCGAATGGCCCGCTCCTTGGCCCGCTGAACAACGGAGGCCAGGATCGCGCCGCTGATCAGATCCTGCCGATACATCACGTCACGCCGGCCGCTACGCAGGTGCAACTCCAAGACCCTCTGATCGGCGGCATGGCCGAAGATCGCCTGCAGCACGGCCTCGATCAATGCCCCTCGGGTGCGATCCGGATCGTCGCCGTGGGCCTTCACGTCGCTTCCGCGCAGGGGGATTGCGCTCGTCAGGTAAATGCCCAGTATCTCCCGGCTTCCGGTTCGGTCGGGGCGGGCAATCTTGATCTTTCGATCGATTCTTCCCGGACGCAGGATCGCCGGATCGATGATGTCGGGCCGGTTGGATGCCAGGATCACCACCATTTCCTTGAGCGATTCAATGCCGTCCAGCTCGGCGCAGAACATGGGGACCAGCGTGGTCAAGATATTGTTTGCGCGGCCCGAGCGACGCGTGCCCAGAATGGATTCTGCCTCGTCGATAAAAATGAAGGGGAAAAAACCCGAGCCTCTCTTCTCGCGGGCCCGGGCGAAAATCTCGCGCACCATCCGCTCCGATTCGCCCAGCCACATGTTCAGGATCTCGGGACCCTTCACATGGATAAAAAATTCCTCCACCCGCTCCTGGCCCTGCTCCCGAAGCTTGGCCACCAGGCTGCCGGCGGTCGCCTTGCCGATCATGGTTTTCCCGCAGCCGGGGGGCCCGTAAAGCAGAAATCCTTTCGGCTGGGTAAATTCGTAGCGCTTGAAAAGGTCCGGATAGAGCAAGGGCTGCTCCAGGGCGTTGCGAATGGCCTCGATGGCCGGCTGCTGGCCCCCGATCCGCTCCCAGGTGACGTCCGGCGTTTCCTCCAGGAAATAGTCCCTCCGATCGGCGTTTTGGACCTTCTCGATGGCGACCCGATGGCTCGAATCCACCCGGACCTCGTCCCCCACCTTCAGGTCTGCTCCGACCAGCCGGTGCGAGCGCAGCAGGATCGAAGCCTGCAGGCCGGGTTCCTGCCCCACCCTCAGGCGGCCGTCCGGCAGACAGTCCGTGACTTTCGTGACTACGCCGCCGGGCTCCTCCCCGATGGTTCCGATGACCACGAACGCCTCATTCACCAGGACCCTTACGCCCACGCCCAATTCCTCGGCCTTGATGCGCGGATCGATGTTAGTGTAATAATCGGCGCCTCCCACCGCAATATGCGCGAGGTCCTTCTCGGGCAGTCCCAGGAGGGTGCCGATCCGATTGGCCGGGGCGGTGACCTTTTCCACCACCTCATTGAGCTTTCTGATCTCGGCCCGGGTCTGTTGCAGCGTGAGATCGCCTTCCAGCACCCTCTGGCGCAGGGCGTAGAGCAGCTCGTGGCGGGGGTCCTCATCCGGCGTATGGGCCAGCAACTGGTCGATAAGGCCCAGGGGCTCCCTCGAGGTCTTCTGGCCTCTCGCATCATGCCGGCGCTGATTGGGGGGTGGAATCATATCCGTGATAGCCGCCTCCGATCTACTGTTTGACGCATCCGGGATTGGGACAGGAAAAATTGTAAACATCGGCGGGGGGGCTTGTCAACCGGGCTCAGGCCGGACTGGGAGCGCCTTATTGCGGTTCGGGGATCGAAACGCCGTCGGGTGGCTGATCAGATCGATTCCCGGTGGGAAACCGAGAGGATAAAGGCGCCGTTGACATACAGGATGGATTCTGGCCGGAAAACGGCGAAGAATCGAATGGATTGATTGAAGTAGTCCTTGATCCGGCTGGAGTCGTCGGGAAGATTGACGAAGATGTTTCCGGCAATCTCCTTGCCATGAATCATGCTGATCCTGACATCGTATTTTTTGCCCAGGGTCATGGTGTCATCCCGCTCGAACTCCAGGGCAGTCTCAAGGGTAACGATCTGCGAAGTGCTCAAGAGGAATGCGTCGCTGCCCGTCTTGACGGGGATAAAGGTCAATCCCTGATTGAGCAGATCCCCCACCTTCTGCCGGCCGTCATGGTGCGCCTCATGCAGCCTCAAGAAAACCTGGCCCTCCAATTGCTCCTGCGTCGACAGCAGGATCTTAACGCCCTGCGTTCCCTTCTGAATCTTGCGCTCATCCATTGGCCGCGACTCCTTGGGCAGGGACCTGAAAGAGGGATTTGTTCACGGCATACTTCTGGGCCTCTTGGGCCGTCACCTTCTTCGCGGTCACCAGGGCCTGGAGCGCCTGGTCCATCAACTGCATCCCCTCAGCCTTGCCGGTCTGAATCACCGAAGGAATCTGGAAGGTCTTTCCCTCACGGATGAGGTTTGAGACGGCCGGCGTAACGGATAGAATCTCCAGGGCAGCGCAACGCTTGCCGTCTACGGTTTTAAGTAGCTGCTGGGCCACAACACCCTTCAGGGAGTCGGACAGCATCGTACGGATCTGCTCCTGCTGGTTGGTCGGAAAAACGTTAATGATTCGATCCACGGTCTTGGCCGCGCTGCTGGTATGAAGCGTTCCGAAGACCACGTGTCCCGTCTCCGCCGCCGTAATGGCCAGCTCAATCGTCTCCAGGTCCCTCATCTCTCCCACCAGGATCACATCCGGGTCTTCCCGTAGCGCCGCCCGCAGGGCGGTGGAGAACGACTTGGTGTGCCCGCCCACCTCCCGCTGATTGATCAGGCACCCCTGCGTGGTATGCACGAACTCAATTGGATCCTCGATGGTCAGAATATGCTCTTTTCGCGTCCGGTTCACATAATCCACCATCGCCGCCAGGGTGGTTGATTTCCCGCTTCCGGTCGGCCCCGTCACCAGCACCAGGCCCTTGGTCAGTCGCGTGAACTTCAAGATGGTCTGAGGCAGCCCGAGCTGCTCGACCGTCAGGATCTGCGTTGGAATGATCCGAAAAACGGCCCCGATCCCCAGTCGACCGAAAAAGATATTCGCGCGGAAACGGCATTGCAGGGCCGGGACTTCATAGGCGAAATCGGCGTCCCGCGTCGCTTCGAACTGTTGCCGCTGCGAGGGATTCATGATTTCATACAAAAGACCCTGGAGCTCCGCGTGCGTCAGCTTCTGAGAGATGATCGGAACCAGGTCCCCGGCCGCCCGCATAAAGGCCGGATTCCCGGGTGAAAGATGCAGATCGGACCCCCCCTTCTCCCGCAAGATCTTGAACAATGCGTCTATTTTGGCCATCTTGATCTCCTAGGTCTTATACTTAATAAATTTACCCGAAAACCCCAAAATGCACAAATCGGGATCCCCCTGAAAAAACCACCCGAACGCGCCATTGGCGAGGGCCCGCCGACCCGGCCGGCCGGGAAGGGTTTGACACCCCCGGCGAGGCTCTGATAGTTTAGCAACCGCGGAGGTCCGCGACCGACATGATCCGATCCTACGACGACCTCATCCGAACAGCAGACGCCTATTCCGATTCCCGAACGCTGATCACCGGGATCGAGCTGAAGGTTTTTACCCATATCGGCCGGAAGGGGTTGACGGCCCCGGCCGTCGCCCGACGCGCCCGCACCTCGCAAGAGGGAATGGATCTACTGCTTCACGCATTGACTGGCATGGGGCTTTTGACCCAGCGCGGAAATCGCTTCTACAACACACCGCTGGCCCGCACCTATCTGGACGCCCGACATCCTCGCTCGATCACCAATTTTCTATGGCTCGCCGGAGAGCACTGGGAGGACTGGATGGGGCTGACGAAGGCCGTCCGAAGCGGCCGGAAAAGGGCCGCGCCGCAACCCAAGGACGATCCCATCTTCCGGAAAAAGTTTGCCAAAGCCCTCCACGAACGAAGCCTCTACATTTCGCCTCGGCTGATCCGGCCGCTGAAGCTGGGACGGGCCCAGCAACTGCTGGATCTCGGCGGGGGCGCGGGTTCATACGCCCTCGCATTGCTTCGCAAGACCCCCGGGTTGAAGGCCACCGTGTTCGATCGTCCCGCCGCCGTTCGGGTTGCACTGGCCGAGGCGGCCCGGGCCGGTCTATCCCACCGGTTCTCCGTTATCGGGGGAGATCTTTTCCAGGACGCTTATGGCGGCCCGTACGATGTCGTCTTTTTCTCGAATGTCATCCACATCTACGGTCCCGAGGAAAATCGGCGCATCCTGAGAAAAATCAAAAGGGCCATGCGGCCCGGCGGCCGACTCATTATCGTTGAATATTTTCTGGACCGGGACCGCGCGCACCCGCCTGAGGTCTCCTCCTTCGCCTTGATGATGCTGCTTTTCACTCAGTCAGGGCGTTGCTACACCTGGGAGGAGGTCACCGGCTGGCTGCGGGCGCACGGGTTTTCGGATTTTCGAAAGACCCGGGTGACCGAAAAGATCGGAATCCTGCAGTGCACCCTGGCCCGTTGATCAGAAAGGAGGCCTCATTGGGGGGAACGGGCGGCTTGACAACCTATCCACCCGGCATGTTAGCCTAGATTAGGATATAAATGGGAGATTCGGTATGAGGGCGATCGATATGCACGTCCATCCGGGTACGCGTGAATACCTGGTGGAGGGAGGCGGCAAATACATGGCGGACGCCTTGCGCTATTTTCACAAGCACGATGCTCCGGTTAGCATCGAGGATATGGCCCGTGACTACCGCGCTGCCGACATGATAGCCGTCCTGCTGGCCTGGGATACAGAAACCCACACCGGGCTGCCGCCCGTCACGAATGACTATGTGGCAGACGTGGTGAAGCGCTACCCCGATACCTTCATCGGATTCGCCAGCGTCGATCCTTGGAAGGGCCGCATCGCGATCAAGGAATTGGAGCGCGCGGTCAGGACGCTTGGCCTGCGGGGATTGAAGTGTCACCAGATCGCCCAGGCCTTCTACCCCAACGATCGCCGCTTCTACCCCTTGTGGGAGACCTGTGCCTCCCTCGGGATACCTGTCCTGTTCCACACCGGAACCACGGGGGTGGGCGCCGGGGTCCCCGGGGGGAACGGCCTCAAGCTTCATTACGGCCGACCGATGCCCTACCTGGATGATCTGGCGGCCGACTTTCCCAACCTGACGATCATTGGGGCGCACCCCTCCTGGCCCTGGCAGGAGGAAATGCTGGCCATCGCCGTGCACAAGACGAATGTCTATATTGATCTTTCGGGCTGGTCCCCCAAATATTTTCCGCCTTCCCTCGTTCAGTACGCCAACACGCTGCTCCAGGACCGTGTGTTGTTCGGATCGGATTATCCGTTTATCACCCCTGAGCGTTGGCTCAAGGATTTCGAGAAGGCCGGCTTCAAACCGGAGGTCCACGAAAAGATCTTGTTCCAGAACGCGCAGCGTTTGCTCAACCTTTAGCGGCCAGGCTGCCGATAACCGGTGGATCCCGAGGAATTACAGTGGTTCATCTGACTCCATCCGCCGTCAAGAAATTGGCGTCATTGATCAGGGAGCATCCCGAGGACCCCTACGTCCGGTTAACGCTCCTGGATGTGGATGAACAGCGTATCGTCCTGAGCATCACGCTGGAGGATAAACCGCAGCCGGACGATTCCTTGCAGGAAATCGAGGGCCTGACGGTTGCCATCGCGGCCGACACCGCTCCCCGCATGAATGGGGCCACGATCGATTACCACGAGGCCGCGGGGTTTAAGATCATTCATCCCGAGCCCGAGGAGGATGATTCCATTCCGCTGATCAACTTGAACTAGGGCGATCCCGCGACAGCCTCGGCGGGCCCCGATTTCCCATGTCCCGCGCCACCCATCGGCGAAAGAAAAGCGAA
>CAYGBP010000011.1:26077-29505 GCA_964348105.1 uncultured Nitrospirota bacterium | reverse complement strand
TCTTCTCCCCGGTCTGCCTTGACCCGGACGGCCCGGCCGTGTTATACAGGAAAGCTTTTTTCAAGGGCGATCAGATCAGGGCTGATCGCACCGACGGGGTTGAGGCCAGACGATGAAGACGAACTGGTTGGGATGCATCGGTCTGCTAGCAAGCCTCGTGGCGGCTACCAACGCCCATGCGATCGACTTTGGGGGCAGACTCTCCATCGGCGGAGGAGGAGGACAGGCCTACCCCATCATCCCGAGGACTTTCGATGACGCGACCGAAGACGGTCCGCTCTGGACCGCCCGCCTGCAGTACGGCGTGATCAACGAGCTTTCCCTCGTCGCCTCCTACACAAACCTGCTCCACGAGAATAAGATCACCGGCCAGGAAATCCGCTTTCGGCCGATCACCCTGGGATTACGCTATCATCCCTTCCACCGATGGGCGGTCAGCCCTTATCTCACGGCCGGTGCAGGCATTTCATTGAATAAACAGGAGCTGGCTCCGTCCAACTCCGAAGAATGGAACAAATTCTCCGCCCAGGGCGGGGCGGGCGTGGAAATTTTCATCAACCAAGGCGCATCGGTGAGCGTGGAAGGGCAGTATCACCATTTCGCGGCCAACGGCCGTGAGTCGGATTTCGGACTTCTGACGGTCACGGGCCTGATCCATATCTATTTCGGAGAAGAGGAGAGGACGCGCAAGGCCAGGGCGGAGGCCGAAAAGGCCCGCAGGGAGGCTGAAGCCGCCCGGGAGCAGGCGCGCAACGAACGGGCCAAGGCCGAGGAGATGCTGGCCCAGGCGAAGGCGGCCCGGGAGCAGGCCGAAGCGGCCAGGTCTCAGGCATCCGAATCCCGTCAACTGGCCGAGGCCTCCGAAAGGGCGGCCCGGGAGGCTGGAGAGCGCGCAGAGCGGGCCAGGCTGGCGGCCAGTGAGGCCGAGGGAGCCCGGAAAAAGGCGCAGGCGGAGTTGGATCAAATCAAGCAGATGATTGCCCGCAAGGACATCAGCCCGATTAACTTCGCGTCGGGCAGCAGCGAGATCTTGAAGGAATCTTTTCCCGTTCTGGATCTGGTTGCTGCTGAGGGTCGAAGGCCATACGGACAACGTCGGCAAGGATGTTTTCAACCTTCGCCTTTCCCAACGACGGGCGGAAGCCGTCAAGCAATATATCGTGCAGAAGGCAAATCTAGCGAAGGATGGGGTGATCGCAGCCGGCTTCGGTGAGACCCGGCCGATTGCCAGCAACAAGACCCCGCAGGGGCGTGCGAAAAACCGGCGGGTCGAGTTTATCTTCATCATCAAGTAAAGGCGGGGCCTTCGCCGGGACCATCGGAAAACCACGGAAGGAAAACCTTTAAAATGCAAGGTCAGTTCATTATGAAGAGGAGGCGTGAACCCATGAAAAAGTGGGCCTTGATTGCAGTGGCGGCGACTTTGCTGATCTCGGGTTGCACCACCCCAGGCAAGCGAACGGCCATCGGGGCGGGCGTGGGAGCGGCAGCCGGGGCGGGCGTGGGAGCGGCCATCGGCAGCGCATCGGGGAAGGCGGGAGAGGGAGCCATCATCGGAGCGGCGGCTGGCGCCCTGCTCGGTGGAGCTGTCGGAAACCGGCTGGACAAGCAGGCCAAGGAATTGGCCATGATCGCCGAAACCCGGCGCACGGATGAGGGCATCCTGGTCAGCCTGCAGGGAGACATACTGTTCGACACGGGCAAGGCCAGTCTGAAGCCGGAAGCCTCGGAGCGCGTTCGGCAGATCGCCGAGATCCTGGTCAAATATCCGGAAGATCGTATTGTGGTGGTGGGCCATACCGACAGCACCGGTGGAGATGAGCTCAACCAGAGGCTGTCCGAGAACAGGGCGAAAGCCGTCAAGGTCCAACTTCTGACCCGGGGGGTCCCCGGTGAGACCATCACGGTGGTGGGAATGGGCAAGTCCCAGCCGATCGCGTCCAACGCCACGGCGGAAGGGCGTGCCAAGAATCGACGCGTCGAGCTAAATATCACCATCCCCGAAAAGCAACCCTGACACGGGACTGAACCAAGTTCGTCCGCACCGGCGGATTCGGCCGGAAACGGGAAGGGCCTAGCCCGGAGAATACCCAGCACATGGGAGATGTGTTCAGAGAGAATATCCTGGACGGAAAGGTGGCCTTCATCACGGGGGGCGGTTCCGGGATCTGTTTGGGAATCACCCGGGCTTTGATGGGCCACGGGGCTCAGGCCTGCATCGTCGGACGAAGCCTCGAACGGCTTCAGGCCGCCTCCAGCTCCGTACGCGATGCCACGGGCCGCGAATGCATACCCGTGGCGGCCGATGTCCGCGATGGCGCGGCGGTCGAAGGAGCTGTGGAGACTGCGCTGCGGCAGTTTGGCCGGATCGATATCGTGGTCAACGGCGCCGCCGGCAACTTTCTGGCCCCGGCTTCCCAGCTTTCCTACAACGGGTTCAAGACGGTCATCGACATCGATACCATCGGCACCTTCAACGTCAGCAAGGCCGTCTTCGATCGATATCTGCGCCAGCACGGCGGCAACATCATCAATATCTCGGCAACCCTTCACTACGGCGCCGTCGCGGGGCAGATCCACGCCGCGGCCGCCAAGGCGGCGATTGATTCGATCACGCGCACCCTCGCACTGGAATGGGGCGGGCTCGGGATTCGGGTCAATGCCATCGCCCCGGGGCCCATTGAAGGGACCGAGGGCATCGCTCGCCTGGCGGCGGGCGGGATCAAGGAAAAACTCCAGAAGGCGATTCCCATCTCCCGCCTGGGCAGAATCGAGGAAATCGCGAATGTCGCCTTGTTCCTCGCGTCGGATGCCTCTTCCCTGGTGCATGGCGCGGTCATCGTCGCGGACGGCGGCGCCTGGCTCGGATTCTCGCCCCAGGCAAAGCTGCTTTAGCGCTCTGGCGGGCACGGCCGATTTACCCCGACATCCAAGCCAACGTCTCCCCGGCCAGAATCAATATGATTTCAATACAGGACCGTGGTATGATATAAAATGTTGCGCGTACTGGGCCGCCAAATGGCGATCGGTGGGAATATCATCCCCGCAGAAGATGCTAGAAAGGAATGGCAATGGGACTGATTGGTTTGAACCGGATCCTGGTCATCGACATCGAGGCGACGGGACTGGATCCTGAGCGGCATGCCTGCATCGAAATCGGGGCGGTGCTTCTTGACGAATCGCTCAATGCGATCGACGAATTTTCTTCACTGCTCGCCCCCTGGGAGGGCGCCGAGATCAACCCCGAGTCGATGGCGGTAAATAAGATCAGCATGGATGATTTGAAAAAGGCCAGAAACGCGCGCACGGTGGTGGACGAATTTCATCAACAGTTCGGTTCGGGTGAAACCATTCCCATCCTGGCGGGATGGAACGTCTGGTTTGACATCGCCTTCCTGCGCAAGCTTTACGAACAGGCCGAGATTCGC
>CAYGBP010000011.1:15579-26067 GCA_964348105.1 uncultured Nitrospirota bacterium | reverse complement strand
CGCGCACGTTCCGGATCGGATGAATGACGACGAGCTCGTTCGGTACGACGACATTGACGCCGTTCATCTGCTGCAACGGAAAGTCGTAATCGAGAAACGGCTCGCGCTCCACATATGCCTCGAGCTGCCACTGCATGACGTCGGCCGAGATTCGCTGGCCCTTTGGGCACCGTTCGCTGGACATACAATCCGTGGTCCTCTTTTATTCGCGTTTCCGCGGAGTCTCGCTCGAAAAAATCGTACAGGCACTCATGGGTGAGCAACAGACGCACCGGGCAATTGACGACACGCGTCAAACCGCCAGAGTTCTCCAAATTTATGCCCAAAAGCATCTGCCCGCGGACTCCCCCGATTGATCGAAAGTAGTCAAGGATCTACGAGGCCCTGACGATCATGCCCATCCAGACCCGTGAAGGCGGACCCCTCGATCCGGCCATCCTCCTCGGTCTCTTCGAATTCGCACCCTGGTCCCGGCGGCGCAGTCTTGGGGCGGTTCGGACCATGCTGGAAAACACCGACTTCTATTTCTCGGCGTGGGACGGAGAGCGCCTGGTCGGTTTTGCCCGGGTTCTGACCGACCGGGTATTCCGCGCAACCGTGTGGGACGTCATCGTCCACCCTGAATACCAGAAGCGCGGCGTCGGGGAAGAACTGATGAACCGCCTGCTTTCCCACCCGGTGATCTCGAGAGTCGAGAAGGTGTGGCTCAACACCAGGGATAAGCACGGATTCTACGAAAAGTTCGGTTTTTCCCGGTCGGATCAGGGAATGGTCAGGACCCAGCAGGCGCGCGAGGTGGACGAGTCATGATCACACGGGCGCGGTTGGTGGATACCTTTATGGATCTCGTCAGGATCGACAGTCCATCCTACGAGGAAAGGGAGATTGCGGAAAGGCTGCTGGCCGAGCTCAAACGGTTCGGGGCCGACGCCCGCATGGATGATGCCGGTGATCGGATCGGGAGCAACGCCGGCAACGTCCTGGCCCGGCTCCCCGGAACCGTTCAGGGACCCTCGATCCTGCTTTCGGCCCATATGGACACCGTGATGCCGGGCCGCGGCGTAATTCCCGTGCGGGAAAAAGACAGGATCCGAAGCGACGGCTCGACCATTCTGGGGGCGGATGACAAGTCGGGCGTGGCGATTATCTTGGAGGTCCTGCAGACGCTCAAGGAACACCGCCTGGCCCATCCCCCCATTGAGGTGATCTTCACCATCTGCGAAGAACCGGGCTTGGTCGGGGCGAAGCATCTGAACATTTCCTCCTTCTCTTCGCGGGACGGCCTGGTTCTGGATTCGGGGCCCGCCCATGCCTTGTTTACCCGTGGACCAGCCGCGGATCGGCTTCGTTTCACGGTTCACGGCCTGGCCGCTCATGCCGGAATCTGCCCCGAAAACGGAATCAACGCCATCCGAGTCGCGGCCGATGCCATCTCCGATATGCGGCTCGGACGGATCGATGCGGACACAACGGCCAACATCGGCGTCATTGAAGGGGGAATTGCCGTCAACATCGTCCCGGACCGGGTGGTGGTCCACGGAGAGGCCCGCGCCCACGACGAATTACGGCTGCAAGAGCAGTCGCGCCACATGGCGCGCTGCTTCGAGCAAGCTGCCTCCCGGCATGTTTTGCGGCACGAGGGGAACGCCGTGACGCCACGGGTAGAGACGCTTATCGAAAGAGACTACAACAGAATGCAGCTGGGAGAGAACGCCCCCGTGGTCCAGTGGGTCATGGAGGCGGCTCGGCGGGGGGGATGGGCGATATCGTGTCAGAAAACCGGCGGCGGGTGCGATGCCAACATTTTCAATGCGCACGGATTGAACATCGCCAACCTGGGGACCGGCATGCGCCAAATCCATACGCTCAATGAATACCTGCTCTTGGACGAATTTTTCCAAACGTCGGATGTGGTTCTCGCCATGCTTCAGGTGGCCTCGGAGTAAAGCTTAGGGGCCCCGCTTCCTAGCGGATGCCGAGGGTGAGGGAAAGGGGGTTTCCACTTTTTTGATCGAATCGACGAATGCGCAGGCGGGTGATTTCTGGGATCGCAGGCAGGAAGATTAGGCCATCGGCCGTAAGTCCCGGATAAAGCTTCTGCTGCCTGATGGCACGTGTCTCGGATTCCCGTTCGATGAGCTCGATGAAGGCAGCCTCATCGCGACTGGCCCTCCCCAACCCGAAGTTCGCCGCGCCCCGGTCGCCCCGCCCGTCAAGCCGGCCGACGCCATCCCTCCGACCCCGCTTTCCACCGCCGCAACAAGCACTTCTCCTCCCGGCAGGGATTAAATCACGGGGCCTGCCTGGCTGCCCTTGACCGCTTCATTGAAAACCGCCGACTGGATCACCAGTTGGCCGCCTCCCGATGCGAATACATCAGGTAGGAAGCGGTGTCTGTCAGACCGACGATCTGTCCCGGATCGTGGACGATTTCCCCATCCGTCCGATTGAATCCGATGATCCTCACGGGGAGAACGCCGGCCTCCAGAACGTTTAGCGCCGGCTTGGAAGCCTGCTGCGCCGGCAGGCTGGGATCAGCGTAGACATCCCCTCCAGGGGAGAAGGGCATGGCGGCGATCTTGATTCCGATGGGCTCGATATAATTAAGGATATTCAGCCAGGGGGTAAATGATCTTGGGAAGAGGCTTGCTGGCGCATCCTAGGACCAGGGGGGCATTGAGACCGATCAGGATAGATCCGCGAATCATGCCGCCTCGACCACCGCTCCAGTCCATACCCAGCCTCCAGGGTCGCATCGCCCACTTTCGGTTTGTCACAATCCAAAACCCTATCGTCCGGTTCGGTTTCCCTGCCGAATGACCACCGGCTTTATGGTCGGACGCATATTGTTGGCGGCATCCGTTTCCTGAACGGACGGCTCCGCCATCACCCGGACCAGAATATAGTATTGACCGGCCGGAATCTTCATTGCTTCGATGGGAAAAATCTGCCTCCCTGCCGAGGTTTCGCCCGGATCCAGCCGGCCGATGACACGATCGCCGAGCGGGATATCGGATCGCTCGATGGTCCAATTGCGGGAGAGAAGATAGATGACACCGATCTCACCGACGGCCGCCCGATTGCCCCGATTCCCCACCCGATCCATGATGGTGAGCTGCGTGGCATCGGGTGAAAGACTGAACTGAACGGCCTCCACAACCAGATCGGGCCCCAGTTGGAATTCGGGGCCCATCGCCTCGTTATTGGTCTTATCAATCTCCGGCAGGTCTGAATCCGGATCCAAGATCGTTCGGAGGCGATAGGCCCCGTTTCGGGCCGAATCCGGAATGGGAAACACGGACCGAACGGACTGCCTCGATCCCGCCGTCAATGGTTCCAGCCGGCTTGTCCCCAGGGACGCGACCACCGACCCGGTCTCGCCGACAAGCTGGGTGACGATTCGAATGCCCGGCGGGGCGGGGCGATTTCCACCGTTGATGACCACAAAGGAAACTTTCACCTCCCCATTCTCTGCCACGATCTCCCCATCGAGATCCCGGATCAACAGATCAGGCCCAAAATGAAGACTGCTGCCCCAGTACTCATTATTCAATCGGTTTCGCTCTCCGATCGTCCCCCAGGGATCGATCCGGGCCAGAACCGACAATTTTCCCGCCGGAAGGTCCGCGGGAAGTCTCACGACCGTAGTCCGGGTCGAGGTGGCGCCCGCTTTTAGGTTGTCGAGCCGCCTTTCGCCCAGTAAGCGCCGATCGGTTATTGCGGACGCCTGGTCGGCGAGGTAGTAACCAATGATGAAAGACTGTGCCAGATCGTCCGGCCCCAGATTCTGCACCGTGTCGGTAACAGCCACACTGTCTCCATCCGAGAGCAGACTGGCGCTCAGGCTGCGCAAGACCAAATCGACGTCCTGTTCAAGCAGTCTATTCGACAAGCGGCTGTTATTGGCCGTTCCGATCTCCGGGACCCAACCGTCGGAATTCACCACGGCGCGAATCGCGACGGTCGCCGGTGACACACCGGGCGGAAGGGCAAGGGAGCTCTCCCCGCTGGTTTCCGCTCCAGCCGAAAGACCCTCCAACACCCGGGTCCCCAGAAGATTGTCGCGGCCGCCGGAGGCCATCGACTCCTCCAGAAAAAAGCCGATGCGGATCGGGCCCTTGGCCGGGCGGTTTCCTCGGTTCACGACGGTATCCTTCACGAGGATTTTATTTCCATCGGCCGAGAGCTGGATCGACAAGGCCCCGATCAGCAGGTCCGGACCGATCTCGATAACGGGGCTCTGGAATTGATTATCGGCCGTCTCCATTTCGAGCTCATCGGGATCCGGCTCCAGGCGACCCACGACGTAATAACGATCCGGCTCGAGATCGGGGATCGCAAAGGAGAGCCGCCGAGAGGAGACCTCGTCGGGCCCCAGAGGCGAAACTTCACGCCCCCCCAATTCGCGCCGATCCCCAGTCTCGGCGCGCACCAGGTCATAGTGCACCCGGGCCGGCCTGGATGATGGGAACCGGGTCGGGTTTTCGATTCGATCCTGCAGGATGATCCGATCTCCTCCCTCCAATTGGGCTGAGAGGGAGCGAGGCACCAGGTTCGGCCCGATGATCAGACTTCCACCCCAGTAGTCGTTATTCTCCCGGGAAGACTCCACGACCCTGCCCTCGGGGTCCAGTCGTGCGAGCACGGAGTAACGACCTGGCGACAACGATCCCGGCAGATTGTACAACGCTTCGAGTCTCCTACTTTCCGACGCCTTCAAATCCTGCACCTGAAGCCGGCCCAGATGAATATCCCCTTCTCCGATCCGCCCATCGACCGAAAGATGGAAGGATACCCAAAAGGATTTCTTGACTGACCGGGTACCCCGATTGACCACATCCACCGTTAAATCGAGTTGGGTCGCGCTTTGAACGACCCGCGGCCTGAGGTCTGCAACCATGAGGTCCGGTGCAAAGGCCAGGGAGTCATGCGCGGCCAGAATGTTGTTATCCTCCCGCCCCTCTACGATCCTTTCATCCGGGTCGACCATTCCCAGCAAGAAGTAAATCCCATCCCGCAGTCCGGCGGGTATCTCAAGGTCCGTTTCGATGCTCTCCCCCGCTCCCGCAGCCAGCCCTGAAAAGGTGTGTTTACCCAAGAGAACCGAATCGGCATCGGGCTCGCGTCCTGCGGAGAGAAAGAAGCTTAACGAAAACGCCGGCTCCACCGCCCTCGGCCCCTGGTTTCGGACCTCTCCCCGGATCTTAACCCGCCTGTCGGCCGCCTTGACGCTCAGCCCGTCAATCAAGAGATCGGGTCGATAATCGCCGAGGTCCAGGATGATACGATCGCTCAGGCTGCGACCCTGCGAATCGCGTACCGTCAGCCGAATCGCATAGAGCTCGGTCGCAAGCTTGCCCGTCTTCCACTGGGCCAGCGGGGCGTTAATCTTTGGCGCGGTGGATCGGGAGAGGCGAATCCACCGCACCGGAAACTCCCCCCGCCCCACCTCGATTTCATATCGCGCGAAACCTGGGCCGGCGGCCGTCCCGATCACCGCAAGAAGGTCCGGGTTCCGGGAGTCCACAACAACCGAGGCAATACGGGCCTGCAGCCCCTCCGGCACCTGGGACACCGCCCTTTCGGGGACCAGCCCGGCAAGAATGATTAGAATGGATCCCTGAATGAAATACGCAAGACGCTTCATGCGAAGCTCGCGTCTGTAGACGCGGGGGAAGGGTCGATTGGCCCGTGCGTGCGCGGCGGCGCACCGACGGGCCGACTTGTCCCCTCCCCGGCGGTTGAATTGATCAGGGCGAGGGAACCTTCAATGGCTCGAAACAGGCCCGCCGTTGAGTTCGGGTTCAGGCCGGTCGTTTTTCGAATGCACCTGGATTTCTTCCGGCCTGATGAGCACCTGCGGATAGGAGTAAACCTTGTTTTCGTAATTCTTGACCACCACTTCCTTTTCATTCATTCCGATCACGAAATCCGGCGGATTGATCGGCACCTTCCCGCCGCCGTTGGGGGCATCGATCACGTATTTGGGAACCGCCATGCCGGACGTGTGCCCCTGAAGATGACGCATGATTTCCAGACCATCCTCCACCGTCGTCCGGAAATGGTCCGTTCCACTCACCAGGTCTGCCTGGTACAGGTAGTAGGGCTTCACGCGGGCGGCCAGTAGCTTTTGCATCAGCCGCTTCATCACCTCGGGATCGTCATTGATCCCTTTAAGCAAAACGGTCTGGCTCCCCAGGGGAATTCCGGCGTCTGCCAGCATCTCGCAGGCCTTGCGGGCCTCGGGCGTAATTTCATCGGGATGGTTGAAATGTAGATTCATGTAAAGCGGATGATAGCGCCGCAGGATCGCGCACAGCTCCGGGGTCACCCGATGCGGCAGGGCCCCGGGAACCCGGCTTCCAATCCGGATCACTTCCAGGTGCCGGATGGAACGCAGGGATTTGAGAATCTCTTCCAGGACTGCGTCTTTTAGCATCAGCGGATCCCCGCCGGATAGAATCACGTCCCGGATTTCCTCGTGATTCCGGATATAGTCCACCCCCTGGTGTATTGTCTCCATGCTGACGATCCCGGGCCGGCCGATAATCCGCTTGCGGGTGCAAAATCGGCAGTAAATCGGGCATTGCGTCGTCACCATGAGCAGGACGCGGTCGGGATATCGATGCACGAGGTTGGGAACCGGGCTGTCTGCTTCCTCGGCCAGCGGATCATCCACATAGGGATCGCCTCCCTGCACCTCCTCCGCGCTGGGGATGACCTGCCGGGCAAGTGAATCTCCTTTTTCTTTCATCAAGTCGGCAAAATATGAATTGATCCGCATGGGAAACGCCTCAATCGCCCCCTTCATCTCTTCCGGGTCCACATTGAACTGCCCGTGCAGGTCCTCGGGCCTCACAGCGCTATCCCGAAAAAGCGTCCTCCAGTCTTTTTCCATTTCAGGGGTCTCCTTGTTTGAAAGTGGGCGTTCCGGCATCCGGTTACACTGACGATTCAGAGCCATCGCCGGACGGTTCCTTCCCATACGTCATGTCCAGATACTCGATAATCTTGTTCTCGTCCTCCAACACGACTTCTCCGTCCACGAGCACCGGCACGAAAGGCTGGCCCGACACCTCGATGACCTCCGCCCTCAGTTGGGCCATCATGGGGACCTCGATGGTCTGGTAGGCCAGACCAAGCTCGTCCAGCCTGCGCCGGACCATGGCGCAATACGGACAACCCTCAAGGTGATACAGTTTCAACGCGGCATTCTCCCGGGCATCAGCTCGACCGCACGGCACAGGGCATCATCACGGCGTCCTTCATCCCATGAATGAGCTTTTTATCGAGCGGGCAGACCGTGGCTAAAATCCCCCCGAGCTCGACCCGATCGCCGATCACGAAATAATAGGGACACAACCTGGCCCTACCCGGCATCTCCCGCAGCGTGCCGGTGTCTTCATCGAAATATGTGGCCGTCACTCTTCTTCCCTTGCGAAATTCCTGAAGGATATGCGGCGTGCTCGGGTAAGCGGCTAGAGCATCCCGAAGGGCGTTTCCCCAGTCGGCTTCTGACACGTCATGTCCCACGATCACGCCCCGGCTTCCCCATGCCCGATCCGAAAAACCCGAAGGCTTGATCACGAAACGACGCTCTTTCTGGGTCAGGGGCTCCAGCGCCTCCCAGTTCGAAACGGCCCGGCCCGACACCTTTAATTCGGGAATGACGGCATAGGGTGGCACCTTGGCCGGATCCAGGATCCAGCTTCTGGGAAACAGGTCCGCCAGGAGCCGATAGGTATGCTCACCAAGCCGCTCGATCCAGAGGGGGGCCAGGACGGGATGATGATACAGGGCGAAGGCAAGCTTCTCCTCCAGATGGGCCTTCACGGGCGGGGTCAGATGCACCCACTGCTTCTTCGCCGCATACAAGAACAGTTCCGACTTGGGAATATTCTTAAGATCAAAAAGCTCGAAGAACCGGTAGAGGGTCTTCAGGGGCCGCCCCTGCTCATTCGCCCCCATCTGGCCCCCGGGGCCCAGCAAGATCCCCCCTTCGCTGAAAACAAGATCTTCGGGCCTCACGGCCTGCGCCCTCAGTCCGCCTTTTCGAAGGGCTTCCGCCAGCCAGGCCATCTCAAGCCTGTAATCCTCCGACTCTTCCGACACCACCACGGCGAGGTCGGGGTCGGCATCCTCCGATACGTTCCGGATCATATCGGCAAAACCCCGGACGATGCCGCTTCCCCCCCCAACCACTTCAAAACCCTCGTCGGAATAGATTCCGGCCAGACAGGCAGTCATGCCGAATCCGCCGGGCACTGCATCCAGTTCGGTGCAGACCATTCCCCCTTCCGTGAGGATCAGGTCAGGTCGAATGATGCCGGGGAGGAGGGTTTTGGCTCGCTTCATCCTGCCGAACGCCACCAAGTCGGAGGGCTTTCCCTGATCGAGATAACGACCGAACCATTCGGGAACAGGGCCGCGGCCGCTTTCGAGATAGAGCCGGTTTAAGACATCGTAGAATTTGAGGAGACGGTGTCCCAGGGACTCCAAGCCCCGGACGGTATCCGCATCCAGCCAGAAAGGCTCGGGGGAGATTCGCCAACGGGGTCGGCCGATGGGGCCGGCCTCAACCGTCTGCAGGATGCGCCGGGATCGCCGCAACGCGGCTTCCTGCCCTCCTTGGGTCTTGCTGTCGGTTGTCTGCACCACGACTTTACGCCCCAAGGAGCGAATCCACCTCCGTTCCTGAAAAACGGGATAGAAAGATCGAAAGGATACCCAGGCTAACCTTTTGATTTTTCGAAAACTTTAAAATATTACCATGCTTTCCGGCCATGATCAAGGGGCCTTGCGCCGCAGCCGAATGAGCCCCTGGAGCCGGTCCGGATACCCCGTAAAGATCCCATCCACTCCCCGGTCGAGCCAATGCCTCATCGCGGCCAGGTCTTCAACCGTGAAGACATAGATCCGGATTCCATGGCGGTGGGCCAGCCGTATATGCTCATCGCTGACAGCCACCGTCTTCCCATGGATCGACTCGACACCCAGGCGCTCGGCCCGATTCATCATTCGACCGGGCAGTCCCCTCTTGAAGTTAAATCCCAGCCTGATTCTAGGCTCGAGACGTCTGATCCGCTCCAAAATACCGGTATCAAAAGAAGAGACCAGAAAACGGTCCATTCGCTTATGCCTGCCCAGAAGCTGTAAGAGATTCTTTTCGAGGTCACGGTATGGACGGATTGCCTTCTTAATTTCAAGGTTCAGGCCGACATCCTCCGGCACCTGGTCCAGCACCTCCAGGAGCGTGGGGATGCGCTGGCCTGTGAACCGTGGGTGAAACCAGGCGCCTGCGTCCAGCTTACGGATGGCATCCAGCGTCATGGAGCCAACCAGGCGGCGGGAGCCGGCCGTGCGACGAAGCGAGCGATCATGAATGACCACCAACTGGCCATCCAAGCTCTGATGCAGATCCATTTCAATCATATCCGCACCCATCTCCACTGCCAGCCTGAAGGCCGCCATGGTGTTTTCAGGCGCATGGCCAGAAGCACCCCTATGGGCGATCAGCAGAAGCTTCTGGGCGGTCAATGGGCTACCCCTCCGGCCAGGAAAGCCGAATTCTGACAGTCCCGAGCGAAACTTTCCAAACGGATCTTGAAGCTATGAAAAATTCTTCCTATATTCACAAAATATTCAGTTCCTTGCCACAGATAAGAATACTTTTTCCTTTTTTTCCCCACGCCTGAAGGCCATCCCGAGGCATCGAAATTATTTTCCTTATTTATTAGAAGGATAGACAATCGGCACGCTGGCGGACCCAGTCCAAATCCATGGCATATTCCTTGCTCAAAACAGCTGGCATGTATTTGAACAGACTAGGAGAGAGATACCAATGACATGTAAACGATGCAACGGCTTTATGTACAACGGTTTTATGGCCGAACCCAACGGGATCTATATCGTCAGCAAGTGCGTGAACTGTGGGGAAATACTTGACGAGGTGATCGCCTCCAACCGGGTCCGTCCGTTAAACGCCAGGGTACGACGAAGATCCCAGCTTAAAAAGGGCAACCTGAGGCTGGTGTCGTCATCCGCCCGAAACGGCAGATCATCATGATAATGCCCGGACCGGCAAGGGTCCGTTCGCTTTGCGCACGAAGGGATCGTCCGTCGCCCGGATTCACCCCCTGATCCGCCTTGGGATCCCTCGGGAGGCGCCGGTGGAACGGATGGTGCCGAAGGGGGGACTCGAACCCCCATGGGTTGCCCCACACGCCCCTCAAACGTGCGTGTCTACCAATTCCACCACTTCGGCCCGGCGCCCTGTCCAGGATCAACCCGCCCTTTTTGGACCGTATCACCTCGGCCCCGCAGGCCGGCAGTCCCGAACCGGCTACATTATAAGCTTCACTCGGGACGCGGTCAATAGGCAGTCGCAGACCGCGCAGAGTGTGGTCCGCTGATTGATTTCGTGCGGAACGATCTGATATGATCATTTTTCGTGAAGATTAACGAAATATTTTACAGTATCTAGGACGA
>CAYGBP010000011.1:14218-15543 GCA_964348105.1 uncultured Nitrospirota bacterium | reverse complement strand
CGGTTGCAACCTACGTTGCACCTGGTGTGATACCGCCTATGCCTTTCATGACGGCCGGGAGATGACGCCCGACCAAGTGCTGGACATCCTCCGTCGCTTCCCTTCCCGTCTCGTGGAAATCACGGGAGGGGAACCCCTTCTGCAGGAGGAGGTTTTCAGTCTGATCAGCGAGCTTCTGGATCGGGACTATCAGGTCCTCATCGAGACCGGGGGAAGCCTCGACATTCGCAGAATCGACCATCGGGCTCATATCATCATGGACATCAAATGTCCAGGCAGCGAGATGTCGGGGCGGATGATGTGGCAGAATCTGCAATTCCTTCGCCGAAAAGACGAAGTAAAATTCGTCATCAGGGACCGGGCTGATTTCGAATGGGCCTGTACCGTCACACGGCGGCACGACCTGAACCGCCGGTGCACGGTCCTCTTCGCTCCTGTTTACGGAGAGATGGAACCCCGCCTCCTGGCCGAATGGATCCTTCAGCAAGACCTGGCGGTCCAGTTACAACTCCAGCTTCACAAATACATATGGAATCCCGAAATGCGCGGGGTCTGAGCGAGGGGTGCTGCCGACCCTCCAATTCGCCAGGTCGCTGCGGGATAACAGGCCCCGGCATCATCGACTTTAGAATAGGGATGAATAGGAGCGGGAATCTGTGGAACTCGGCACAAAAATCGGCCCCTTGGGCGAAACGGCATGTGAACTAGCTCTCGTCGGCCACTTCGAGGATGACCGGGAACTCGGACCAGCCACCCGGACCCTGGACCGGTCGATCACGAGGCAGATCCAGGAAATTCTCAGATCGAGGGAATTCGAAGGCAAACGGCTTCAACTGACCCTGGTGCATGCCAGGGCCCGAACGGGCCCCAAGCGGATCCTGCTGGTCGGACTCGGACGGCGGAAGGCGTGCTCCCTCGAAACGATCCGCAAGGCGGCGGCCAAGGCGGCTCATCACGCCCGGACCCTGGGCATCGCGCACCCACCTGGCTATCCGAGCTATCTCCTGTTGGCTCATCACGCCCGGACCCTGGGCATCGGCACGATCTGCACAGCCGTCTGGTCATGGGGGCTGCGGGAGATTTCACCGCCTGATGCCGCCCGCGCGATGTCCGAAGGATTCGTGCTTGGACTGTATCGTTTTGTCATCTATAAGACGCAAGGGGAGCCTTCCGGCCAGGCCATCAGGGAAATCTCCTTCCTGGTGGATGAAAAACGTCATCTCGACCCCATCCGCCGCGCCGTGGAGGTCGGACGAATCCTGGGGGACGCCACAAATCTGGCCCGGGACCTGGCCAATTCTCCCTCCAACGAATTGACGCCCGGA
>CAYGBP010000011.1:3467-14208 GCA_964348105.1 uncultured Nitrospirota bacterium | reverse complement strand
GACGTGACGAGCTCAAAAAGACGTCCGCGCGTCAATGTGTTGGAGGGAAAATTGCCGCTCTGACGTCTTTCCGAGCTCGCCAAGTCGATTGCGGAGGAATGGTCGCTGGCGTGTGAAATCCTGGATCAGGGGCAGATGGAAGCCCTTGGCATGGGCGCCCTTCTGGGGGTCGCCCGGGGCAGTGAGGAGCCGCCGAAGTTCATCATTATTAATTATCAGGGCGACCGCGAATCCAACCGCCCCATTGCCATCGTCGGCAAAACCATCACCTTCGATACCGGGGGCATCTCGATCAAGCCCAGTGAGCGGATGGAGCAGATGAAGTACGACATGTCCGGCGGAGCGGCCGTGCTGGCCGCTATCAAGGCTGCCGCCCAGCTGAAGATCCCGGTCAACGTCGTCGGTTTCCTGCCGGCCACCGAAAACATGCCCGGCGGAAACGCGATGAAGCCGGGCGATGTGGTCAAAACGCTGTCGGGGTTAACGGTGGAGGTCATCAATACGGACGCGGAAGGGCGCCTCATCCTGGCCGATGCGCTGTCCTATGCCCTACGGTCCCGCCCCTCGGCCATCGTTGATCTCGCGACCCTTACGGGGGCCTGCACCGTCGCCCTGGGTCGCAATGCCATCGGCCTGCTGGGAAACCACCCGGGGTTGCTGGAACGGGTGAAGGCGGCCGGGGAAGCCAGCGGGGAACGGGTCTGGGAGCTGCCGCTGTGGGAGGAGTACTTCGACCAAATCAAAAGCGATGTCGCCGATATCAAAAATGTCGGCGGCAGGGGCGCCGGAACCATCACAGCCGCCGCATTCCTTCGAAAATTCGTGGACGATACCCCATGGGCCCACCTGGATATTGCGAGCACGGCCTGGGCGGACGAGCCTCGTCCTTACACGCCCAAAGGGGCCACGGGCGTGGGTGTTCGCCTCCTGGTTCAATTCCTGCTGGCCGAAGCCGGTGGCCGGCACCCTCAAGCGAATTCGTCCAAAGGCCCGAAGTCCCGTGGGCGGTCCGTTCGAAACCGGGGCAAGGGATGAATCTAAAGTCCAAGATTAGTCAGCTGCTGGTGGGCGGGTTTGATGGTCCGACGCCGCCCAAGGACCTCTCCAAGCTGATCAAGAGCCACGGAATGGGCGGGGTCATCCTTTTCCGGACCAACCTGGAGGAGCCCGTCCAAATCGCCCGGCTCAACAATCGGCTGCAGAGGCTCTCCTCGCTGGCCCCCCTCTTCATCATGGTGGACCAGGAGGGGGGACGTGTCTGCAGGCTCCCTCTGCCCTTTACCCGTTTCCCACCGGGGGCGATGCTGGGGGTGTGCAACTCTTACCGACTGGCGTATCGCGTCGGGCAGGCCACGGCGCGGGAGCTCAAGGCGGTCGGAATCAATATGAATTTGGCCCCGGTCCTCGACGTCAATACCAATCCGGCAAATTCCGTCATCGGTGACCGGGCGTTCGGTTCGGATCCGATGCTGGTATCCAAACTGGGCCTGGCGCAGATGGTGGGCCTGGAGGACCAGAAGGTCCTCGCATGCGGAAAGCATTTTCCGGGGCACGGCAATACCTTGGAGGATTCACATTTCGCGCTTCCCTCGGTCGGCGAGTCTCTCGACCGGATGATTCAGGTTGAGCTCAAACCCTTCCAGCACGCGATCGAGAATCGGATTCAGGCCATCATGACGGCCCACGTGATTTACAAATCCCTGGACCCGCGCCATCCCGCAACCCTGTCGAAGAAAATTATCACCAAGCTCCTCAGAGAGGCGATGCGATTTCGGGGGCTCGTCCTGACCGATGATCTTTACATGAAGGCCGTGGCGGATCACTACGAATTGACGCAAGCCTCGATCCAGTCCATTCAGGCAGGCGCCGATTTACTGCTCATCTGCCGCGAGCCGGAGGCCCAGATCCGGGTGATCGACGCCCTGTATCAAGCCGTGAAAAAGGGGGCCTTGTCAGAGCAGCGGATTGATCAATCCCTCAGCCGCATCCTGGCCGTCAAGGAAAAGATGCTCCTTCCCTACCGCCCCATTCCGATCAAACAAATCAAGAACACGGTCGGTCACGCGGAGCACCGGCGGCTGGCCGAAGAAATCCTTGAACGGGCGCAGGGGGCCCGACAGAAAATGGCCGGGGCCGGCGCCCGCGCGGGGAAAAGAAAGGGCTGATCCTCAGGGATCAGCCCTCGATATCCGGTTCGTGCCCCCGGTCAAAGACGGTTAATGCTGCCCTACTTCTTCTTCCTGCGGACCGCCTTTGCCGCCATCTTCTTGAGGGCCGGCGGAAGCTTTTTGGCGCTCTTCCCCGTCAACAGCCAATCGATCGAAACCCGCCCGTGGTCGGCAATCTTGATCAAGAGCTCGGGCGAGGGAACTCTTCCCCGCTCGTAGCGGCTAATGTAGTTTTGTTTATAAACTCCCAGGACCTTGGCGAAATCTGTCTGGGTGAGTCTTCCTCGGACCATTCGAATACGCTGTCCTACCTGCCCAGGCGAAAACTTCTGCATAGAACCCTCCCACAATTGATTGAATTGTGAAACCCATCCCCCTTGAGTATATGCCAAATGTGCGGCTATAGAAGAAGTATACGGGATGTATCCCCGGGAAGTCAAGATCGATTTTATCCAGCACTAGTCTGGGGATATCGCGTCCTCCCTCAACCGCAGGAGCACGACCTGCATGTCGGGGGGGAATTCGGCCACAAACTCCATGCGACGCCCCGCGGCGGGATGTCGGAAGACCAGGCGTTTTGCATGAAGCATCTGTCGCTCGACGCCCAGCGCGCGCTCCATCAGCCTTCCCGTCCGGGCTCCATACACCTTATCACCGATCACGGGATATCCTACGGCGGACAGGTGAACTCGGATCTGATGGGTGCGTCCGGTCTGCGGCCGAACGACGAGCAGGCTGGCTCCCGCAAATCGCTCGGCCACCTCATATATCGTCACCGCCTCGCGGGGCCGGGAGGTTCTCGCCGAGAACTTCTTTCGTTCCCGCAGGTCGCGGCCAATCGCCAGCTCGATCCTCCCCCGGCGGGTTTTGGGAATGCCATGCACCAAGGCACAGTAATCCCTTTCGATCGTGTGGCCCTTGAACTGCCCGGCCAGGTCCCGGTGAATCTCTTCACCCTTGGCCACCACCATGACCCCGGAAGTCTCTTTATCGAGCCGGTGCACCAAGCCTGGGCGCTCCTGCCCGCCGATTCCGCTTAGATCCCTGCAATGGAAGAGCAGCGCATGCACCAAGGTGCCGGTATAATGTCCAGGCGCAGGGTGAACCACAAGTCCCGCAGGCTTATCGATGACGAGCAAATGCTCGTCTTCATAGAGAATCCGCAGTGGAATCGGTTCCGGCCTCAGTTGCGTCGGGGCCGGTCGGGGCACCTGCACGGCGATTCGGTCCCCGGCTCGCAGCTTCTGGCTAGGCTTGGTCCGACCTTCATTGAGGGTAATGCGTCCCTCCTCAATGAGCTGCTGAATGCGGGATCTGGAAACCGGCAGGCCCTTCTGCGAGAGGTAAAGATCCAGGCGCTGTCGGGCGTCCTTGGCCTTGACCGTCCATTCCAGGAGGCCTGTGGCATGATCCGGATCGTGATGGGTGTCCCGTTGAGACATCATCCGAGATGGGGGATCAAGGTACGGGATGGGTGGGGCGCTCCTCCGATTCGGCCCGCGAGCGCAGCACCAGCTGCAGGATCAGGAATCCCAGGCCGATGCTGATCGCGGAATCGGCGACGTTAAAGGCGGGCCAGTGGTAGGCGCCGATCGAAAAATCCAGAAAATCAATCACCTCACCGAGACGCAGGCGGTCGATCAGGTTTCCCAATGCCCCTCCCCCCACCATCGCAAGCCCCACCCGGGTCCAAAGGTCCTCGCGAGGCGTCCGGGAATAGAATACCGTCAGAAAGACCAGTGCCGCGAGGGAAACCAGGGTAAAGAAATAAAAGCGAAAGTCCGGACTGAGATCGGCCAGAATGCCGAATGCGGCACCCGGATTTCTGATGTAGGTTATTGCGAAAAACCCGTCCAGAACGGCGATGGATTGGTGCAGGTTCATCGTCTGCTGGATCAAAAGCTTGGTCAGCTGATCCACCACCACGACGGACAGGAGGACCATGCCCAATAGAAAATAACCCGGACCTTCCCGCGGCGTAGAATGCTTCATGATGGCTTGAATCCCTTCGATTCCCTCAACACCCCCAGGCATCTTTCGCACAGCGTCGGATGCCGCGCATCCTGGCCCACCGTGGGGCGCAGGTTCCAGCAGCGCTCACACTTATCCCATTTGGCACGGGTCACCATAATTCTGAGACCCTCGATGCCAGGGCAGGCCTGCGGCTCGGCCGTCGCGCGCTCACCCGATAACTCCACTTCGGAGACGATCAGCAGCATGGGGAGATCAGCCTCATAACGCCGCAAGAATCCCAGAAGCTCGTCACTCGCGTATAACCGCACGGAGGCTTCCAGCGATGAGCCGATCACCCGATCCTTCCTGGCTTTTTCAAGCACACGGGCCACCGCCTCCCGAACGCGAAGCAACCGCTCCCACCGCGAAGTCAGTTCGCCATCGGTTGCTTGGCCGGGTGGCGCGGGAAACGCCGCCAGGTGAACGCTTTCTTCGGCCCGGAAGGCCGGCGGGATCTGCCGCCAGACCTCATCCGCCGTAAACGACAGGATGGGGGCCATCAAGCGGCAGAGGGCATCCAACACTTCCCAGAGCGCCTGCTGCGCCGCCCGGCGTTCCCTGGACTCCCGTCGGAATGTATACAATCGATCCTTGAGAATATCCAGATAGAGCGCGCTCATGTCCACGGCACAGAAATTATTCAGGGAATGGAAAACGGTATGAAAATCATACTGCTCATAGGCCTTTCGGACCCGCCCAATGAGGTTCGCCAGTCGTTGCCGGGCCCACCGGTCGATCTCCCACAGGTCTTGATCCGGCACCCGATGCAGCCGGGGATCGAAGTCGTACAGGTTTCCCAGGAGAAATCGGCAGGTGTTCCTGATCTTGCGATAGGCCTCCACCAGCTGCTTGAGGATCTCCTGCGAGATCCTCACATCCTCGCGAAAGTCGGTGGCCGCGACCCACAAGCGAAGGATCTCCGCGCCATGCCGATCGATGACCTCCTGAGGGGCAATCACGTTCCCGGATGACTTGGACATCTTCCTGCCGCTGCCGTCCACCACAAAGCCGTGGGTCAATACCGCCCGATAAGGAGCCCGACCCTCCGTGCTGACCCCGGCCAGCAAAGAACTGTGAAACCAGCCACGATGTTGATCAGAGCCTTCGAGGTACAAATCGGCCGGCCACCTGAGCCCATCGAACCGCTTCAATACGGCAGCATGACTCACCCCCGACTCGAACCAGACATCCAGGATATCCCTTTCTTTCTCGAATTCTTCAGATCCGCATTGACTGCAGCGCGTCCCGGAGGGGAGCAAATCCCTGGCCGGCTTTGCGAACCAGATATCGGTCCCCTCCCGCTCAACCTGATCCGCCACATGGTCGATGACCTCCGGCGTAACCAGAACCGATCGGCAGGAAGCACAATGGAAGGCCACGATGGGAACCCCCCAGGCCCGTTGCCTGGAAATGCACCAGTCGGGCCGGTTTTCGATCATGCCGTAAATGCGTTCCCGTCCCCAGCGGGGAAACCAGTCGACGTGATCGATCTCGGACAGGGCCTTGGCCCGCAAACCACCTTTTCCCATCGAAATGAACCACTGTTCGGTGGCCCTGAAGATCACTGGATTCTTGCAGCGCCAGCAATGAGGGTAGGTGTGTGCGATGTTTGTATGCTTAACCAACCGGCCCTGACCCGCCAGCCATTCGATGATCGCGTCGTTGGCCTCGAAGACCCGCTGGCCGGCAAACCGGCCGGCGTCGTCCGTAAATCGGCCTCGGCCATCGACCGGCGCGAATACGTCCAGGCCGTAGCGAAGCCCCACCTCGTAGTCTTCCTGCCCATGTCCCGGCGCGGTGTGCACGCACCCGGTCCCCTGCTCCAACGTCACGTGCTCGCCGAGGATGATCGGGGCAGGCCGATCGAGCCAGGGGTGCGAAAATTTCCAGCCCTCCAGTTCCTTCCCCTTGAATAGACAAACCGCTCCTGTTGCGGCCTGCGCCTCTTCCGAGTAACCCGTCTCCTTCTGAAAGCGCCCCAGCAGCTCGCAAGCGACGATGAAGGCCTCCCCGTCGTAAACCCAGACCACATAATCAAAGTCCGGGTGAAGACAGACCGCCTGGTTCGCCACCAGCGTCCAGGGCGTCGTGGTCCAGATTACAACGGAGAGTCTTTGGGCCGGGATTTCCCGGGCGAGCCGGGCATCCTTGATCTCGAAGCCTTGGAAGAGGTCGTAAAGGCTTTCGCCTTCATGCCCCCGGATTGGAAATCGGACGTGGATGGACGGCGAGGTATGATCCTCGTATTCCACCTCGGCCTCGGCCAGAGCCGTCTCATCCTGAGGACACCACAGAACGGGCTTCTTGCTCTTATAGACGCCGCCCCCCGCCACAATCCTTGAAAACTCCCGCAGGATCGCGGCTTCGTAACCCGGTTCCATCGTCAGGTAGGGATGCTCCCAGGCTCCCAGGACACCGAGGCGGCGGAACTCCTCCCGCTGGATTCCCATGAATTTCTGGGCATATTCCCGGCAAAGCGCCCTGATTTCGAGCTGGCTGTAGTGGCCCCGCTTGGCCCCCAGGGACTTGGTCACCTGGTGCTCGATCGGAAGGCCATGACAATCCCATCCCGGTACATACGGTGCATAAAATCCGGCCATCGCCCGGGACTTGACCACGATATCCTTCAGAATTTTATTCAGGGCATGGCCGATATGGATATGCCCGTTCGCATAAGGGGGCCCGTCGTGGAGAATAAATGCGGCGCGATCCTTGTTGCGTTGGATCACCCGCTCATAAATTTTCTCCCGCCGCCATGTCTCCAAGGCCGCCGGCTCCCGGCGGGTCAGGTCCGCCTTCATCGGGAAGGCAGTTTTGGGCAGATTTAGCGTCTCCTGATAACCCATGAAAAACCTTAATAAATCGAAGAAATTACATACTAACACCGCCCTCTCGGGGTGTCAACTCCCGCCGGGTACCGGGTCGCAGGTTGTACCGATTGGGTGAAAACAAGAAAAGGGCACAGAAGATCAAGGCAGAAAAGTCAAGGGCAGCCCGCCAGCCAGCCGTTGCTCATGCGCCTCGCGATAACGCTCAGGCGTTCCCAGATCCAGCCAGAATCCGTCCGTGATATACCCGAACAGCCTTTCATCCTTCGTTAGCATCTCGATATAGGCATCGATGATCGAATAGAATCGCGCCGCGGGGATATATTCAAAGACCCGCGGCTCCAGGACGTGGGCACCGGTGAACATATACTTGGTGAGCGGCGGGCCCGCCGAGGCCCCCTTTTGCAGGATGCGGTGAATCCGGCCCGCCGCATCGGTCTCGATGGCGCCCCACCGATCCGCGGCGGGGTCCTCCCGAAGGACCAGCGTGGCGGCGGCCTGGACCGACCGATGCTGCCTGACCACCTGATCGAGCCGCAGGTCAATGAGGATATCCCCGTTCATCAGCACGAAGGTCCCGTCGGCGAAAAAGTCCGCGACCTTCCGCAATCCCCCTCCGGTCCCGAGAATGTCATCCTCCTGAGAATATCGAATCCGCATTCCGAGCGCGGATCCGTCTCCGAGCGCCGCGCGAAGCTGATCGCCGAAATGGTGCAGGTTGATCATCACCTCGGTGATCCCGTAGCGGCGGAGCAAAAGCAGACCGTAATGAATCAGGGGACGGTCGCCGACCGTCAAAAGCGGCTTGGGCAGGCGGTCGGTCAGCGGACGCAGACGCGTGCCCAGCCCGGCCGCCAGGATCATCGCCTTCATGCCAGCTCCTCGACATATCGCGAAAGTATCATCCGAAGCTGGGCAAGTTGCGGGTATTTGGAGAGATTCTTCTTTACCTTTGAAAGTGTGGAAGGAATGTACTGCAGATAATTCGGGTTTTTCTTGACCGCATGGATATAGGCAAAGCGACCGGCGGCTTTCAGGTTTCTCTGGATGCTGACCCAATCAAACAGCCAGACAAACCGCTCGGGGTCCCCCTGGACCCCCTCCAGGTCCGATTTGGCGTCCAGGTAGTAATGCAGTAATTGATCGATCAGCGTATCGTCCAGGGAGACATAGGAGTCGCGAAGCAGAGAGGCCAGATCATACTGCGCCGGTCCCATCAGGGCGTCTTGGAAATCCAGGACACGCACCCGATCGCCCTGCAGGATCAGGTTGCGACTGTGATAGTCCCGATGGGTCAAGACCCGCGGTTCAGCGGCCACGGGACGCATCATGCCTTCGAAGGCCTGCCGTAGGGCCGCCCGGTCCCGATCCGCGACCTTCCGGCCCTTGTACACCTCGATTCCGTATTCGATGAAATGGTCGATTTCCCACATCAGCAACGGGAGATCGAAGGCTCGACCGAAGGCAAGGCAGTTTCGTCCGTCCAGACGTGTTCCGGCCACCTGCAACTTAAGAAGCTCGTCGATCGCCCTTCGGTAGAATAGCTCGTAATCCCCCGTGCCCTTCCCTTTGAGGGCCTCGTACATCGTGGCCTCTCCCAGATCTTCCATGAACAGCCACCCCTTGCGTTTCTCGTAAAAATACAGCTTCGGCACCCCGACCCGGGCGGCCTCCAGATGCTTCAGGATGTTGATGAAAGGAAGCTCGTGAATCTCAAGCTCACAGCCCGTACCCTTTTCCTCGGACTGCTTGAAGGCCTCAGGCTCGGCCAGCTCCATAACGATCAGCGAGGGTCCGCTGCAAGGATCGCCCGGTTTGAGCCTGTGATATCGACGGTTCGAGGCGTCCCCGGGAAGCGGGAGGATTCGATAACCCTCCGGCGAGAAATGCAACACCTTCTTTAAGATTCTGTCGATCTCCGATTTTTTCAGCATGTCATAACCGGGCGGCGACGGAGTCCCGCCGGGCGATCGACCGGGCGGGAACGGGTACATCTCATTCTGACATTAAAGCGGGCACCTGTCAATTGTTGCAATTGCGGCCGGGGCTGTGAAATAATCCCCACGACCCGATGGAGCCTTTTCAGAAAAGGGACCTACCGCCGCTCCGTGGCATCATCCTGTTTTTGGGGCCCGGCGTGATCTGGATGGCCCTGGCCCAGGGAAGCGGCGAGCTGATCTGGTGGCCCTTCATCATCGCCAAGTACGGTCTCACCTTTCTTTTCCTCCTAATACCGGCCTGCCTGCTGCAGTATCCGCTGACGGTCGAGATCGGCCGGTACACCCTGCTGACGGGAGAAACCATTTTTCACGGATTTTTTAGACTCAACCGGGCGTTGGGATTCATCCTGTGGGGGCTCATGACCCTTTCCTTTCTCTGGTTCGGGGCCTTCGCCGCAGCGGGTGGAACGGCCCTGGCCGCCCTGACGGATTATCCATCGGGCTGGAGCGCCCGCGGGCAAACTCTCTTCTGGGCCTATGGCTCGATCGGCCTGTTCGTGACGGCCATCCTGTTGAGTCGGGTGATCTATCGCGTCATCGAGCGGTTCATGATGGCCGTGGCCCTCCTTACCGTCGTGGGGCTGCTATGGGCCTGCGCCACGCCCGAAGTCCTGAGCAGGATTCCCGAGTTTTTAAGTGGATTGCTCGGCCCCCCTGGGCCGATACCTCGGCCCTGGGACCCTGCCGATGCCACCAAGCTGCTCACGGCCATCACCTTTGCAGGGCTGGGCGGGTTCTGGATTCTCTTCTATTCCTACTGGCTGAGGGATAAAGGCGCGGCCATGGCGGCCCACATCGGACGCATCACGGGGCCCATCACCGGAAAGCCGGAAACGATCCCGGCCGAGGGCTACACACCGGCCGACAGTGCGTCCAATCATCTGCGCTGGGTAAAATGGCGGCGATATCTGATGGCCGACGCCGGGATCGGAATCGGGGGAAACCTGCTCACCACCCTACTCACCTGCCTTCTGGCCTACACGCTTCTCTTCCCCAAGGGACTGCTGCCGGAGGGGTATGATCTGGCCGTGGTCCAGAGCCGTTTCTTCGAGGTGAGTTGGGGAAAGGTCGGGACGATCCTCTTTTTGCTGGTCGCGGCCGCATTCCTGTCGGACACCTGGCTGGCCACGGTCGATGCCGTCAGCCGGATGCAGGCCGATATCGTCTACACCGTTTTTCCGCACAGCCGCAGGCTGGAGGTCAGACAGTGGTACTTCATCTTCCTCGGCCTGCTGACCCTCATTACATCCCTCACGATGCTGCTGGAGGCGCCCGGCCCCCTGATTCTGTTAAGCGCCGTGATCGGCTTCGTGGGAACCGTCATTTTTTCCGTTGCCCTCTTGATCCTCAACCACTACCGCCTCCCCCGCCATCTGCCCGCCTGGGCGCGTCCGGGCCGGACGGCACGGGGGGCGATGATCATTGCCTGCCTGGCGTATGCCGCCGCCGCCGGAGCCTACCTTTATCTGCTGATTGCCTAAATCGGTGATGGCGGCAAGCAAGGCCCCTTTGCCCCTTGACTCTTTGCGATCGAAAAGGCTAATCTTTTTGAATCGCTTGCTACAAGCCGCTTGGAAACCTCACGAGGAGACTGAGGGACTGTTTTGAATTCGGCCGTTCTGATCCTGGCTGTCCTGGCCTTTTTTGTCCTGGGATATCGCTTCTACGGTGTTTTCCTCTCCCGGCTCTTCGGGATCGATCCGCCGCTCTCTGGCACCGAAGAATTCGTCCG
>CAYGBP010000011.1:2010-3457 GCA_964348105.1 uncultured Nitrospirota bacterium | reverse complement strand
CCCCCCCCGCCCATGAAAAACGGGATGGCGTGGATTACGTCTCGGCCCGACACTGGCTGGTACTCTTCGGGCACCATTTTTCTTCCATCTGCGGCGCGGGTCCCATCGTGGGGCCCGCCTTGGCCGTGGCCTACTGGGGATGGGCGCCTTCGATTATCTGGATCATGATCGGGGCCATCTTCATGGGGGCCGTCTCGGACTTTTCAGCCCTGATCGCGAGCGTTCGCCACGGCGGACGCTCGCTGGCCGAGATCTCGGGCGAGGTCATCAGTCGTCGGGCACGCTTGGTCTTCAGCCTCTTCATCCTGGTGGCCTTGATTCTGGTCCTGGCCGCGTTCGTCATCTTCGCGGCCAAGACCTTTACGGCGCAGCCGCGGGTGGTCATTCCTTCACTGGGAATCATTCCGGTCGCTGTCGTGGTGGGCTGGATGATGTACCGGCGCGGGATATCGATCACGGCCACCACGCTTGTTGGGCTCGGAGCCCTGGTTCTGGCCGTCTTATGGGGCAACGAGATGCCGGTCGAGCTTCCCGGCCTGTTCGGGATGAACACCCAGCAAACCTGGATCCTCTTTTTGATGGCCTACTGCTTCGTGGCGGCATGCCTGCCGGTCCAGTATCTGCTGCAGCCCCGCGATTACCTGGCCTCCTTCATCCTGATTTTCGCCATCGGCATCGGCATCTTGGGAATCTTTATCACGCATCCCCCGATGCAGGCTCCCCCGCTCACTTCGCTGATGCCGACGGAGTGGGAAGGGGCGGGACCCATCTGGCCGATGCTGTTCGTGACGATCGCCTGTGGCGCCATCTCCGGATTCCATGCCCTGGTCTCTTCAGGGACGACCTGCAAGCAGCTGGACACGGAAGGTCACGCCTGTCGGATCGGCTACGGCGGAATGCTGACGGAGGGACTGGTCGGGGCGCTGGTGGTCGTTTGTGTCGGCGCGGGATTGACCACCGCACAGCACGCGGCCATGCTCGGACCGGACGGGGCGGGACCCATCGGGGCGTTCGGAGAAGGTTACGGGGCGCTGGTCTTCCCGATCCTGGGCGGATACGGGGCGGTGTTCGCGGTCATGGCGCTGAACACCTTCATTCTAACCACGCTGGACACTGCCACACGAATCAGCCGATACGTGCTTCAGGAGCTTGCGGGCATCCAAAACCGGTTCCTGGCCACCGGCCTGGTCATCGCCGCCACCCTGGTGCTGGCGACCACCGGCCAGTGGCAACGGATCTGGCCGGCCTTCGGGGCCTCCAACCAATTGATCGCCGGGTTGGGGCTGCTGGTGGCCAGTACCTGGCTGATGTCCTTGCGTAAACCCATTCGCTTCACCCTGATTCCGTCGCTCTTCATGCTGCTGACCACGATCACGGCCTTCGCCTATCAAATCGTCCAGGCACTCAATCGGGTGGATGCCGAAACCCGACAGTGGAGCCCGGACTG
>CAYGBP010000011.1:0-1992 GCA_964348105.1 uncultured Nitrospirota bacterium | reverse complement strand
TCGAGGCCTGGAAGATCCTCAATGGGTGGCGACCCAAGCCGAGTCCCGTCGGGCCATAGAATGCCGCGGGAGGGCCAACGAAGCCTAGAGGGTGCCCGAGCGCCGGTTTTCGTCGCTTGAATTTCCGAAAGGGATTGGGCTATCATACCTTAACATGCGGATCCGCCTGCATCAGCCCAAGCGCGAACTGGACTACAAGGGGCCCAGGCGCGTCCGGGAAATTCTCAAAGACCTGGAAATCCTGCCGGAAACCGTCCTGGTCATTCGCGGCGACGATCTGGCCACGGAGGATGAAACAATCCGCGACGAGGACACCATCGAGATCCGACCCGTCATTTCGGGCGGAGGAAGCTAGAAAGTCGCATGCATTGCCGAAGATGCCTTAAAAAAGCCCTGATCAAGCTCCCGCGCCATCATACGGCCTTTTGCCGCGGCTGTTTCGACGAATACGTCTTGGATCAGGTCCGGCGGGCGATTCGGTCGCACCACATGCTCGATCGCGACGATCGGGTGGCCGTGGCGGTCTCAGGGGGAAAGGACAGTCTCGCCTTGTGGGATATTCTGCTCCGCCTCGGCTACAACTGCGCGGGGATTCATCTGAACCTGGGGATCGGGGAATACTCGAATATCTCGCAGGACAGGACGACGGCCTACGCAACCTCGCGGAAGGCCGAGCTCATCCTGCATGACTTGAGGGAGCATTACGGGGCGGGTGTTCCTGAAATGGCCCAGGAAACGCACCGGCCGGCATGCTCCGCCTGCGGCGTGATGAAACGGTACAATTTCAATCACCTGGCCCAGGAAGGCGGTTTTACGGTGGTGGCGACGGGCCATAATCTGGACGACGAGGCATCACGGCTGCTCGGAAACGTTTTGCATTGGCAACAGGACTATCTCGACAAGCAGACCCCGGCACTGCCTTCGACACACGATAAATTGCTTCGGAAGGTCAAGCCGCTTTTCCGGCTGGCCGAAAGGGAGATGGCGGCCTACTGTTTCATCCACGGCATCGATTATATCGTGGAGGAATGTCCGATGAGCCGGGATGCCAAGCAGCTCATCTATAAGGACGTCTTAAACCGTCTGGAAGATGCGATCCCAGGCACCAAACAAAACTTTTACCTCGAGTTTCTGAAAAACCGGGCGGCCGATCTTTCCCGGATCGACGCAATGCTCAAAGAATGCATCCGTTGCGGCCAACCCACCAGCGGGCAGCTCTGCTCGCATTGCAAGCTGGCCGAAAGAATCTCCTCGGCGCGTGTCGGTCGTGGCGCGGGTGAACCGTGATGAAACCGCTTCAGGAAGGCGATCGCATCCATCTGGTCGACCGAAAGGGCCGTCAGTATGCCCTGACCCTCAAGAAGGGTAAAGTCCTCCAGCACAGCGGTGAAACCATCCCGCACGACGAATTGATCGGGCGGGAGGAGGGATTCCGCATCGTCCTTTCCAAGGGAACGCGTATGACGGTGGTCCGCCCGACCCTGGCTGAATATATCCTGAAGATGCCCCGCGGTGCCCAGGTAATTTATCCCAAGGACCTGGGCAGCATCCTGATCCTTGCCGATATCCATCCCGGCGCCCGCGTTCTGGAGGCCGGTCTGGGATCAGGTGCCCTGACCATCGCATTGCTCAGAGCGGTCGGGGAAAAAGGACGCGTCTTCTCCTACGAGGTGCGGGAGGACTTCGCCGCGCGGGGAAGAGACAACATCCGCCAGTTCCTGGGAGACACGGGCAATTGGGAAGTGATCCAACGGGATATTTACGAGGGGATTCAGGTCCAGGAGCTGGATCGCGTCATTCTGGACCTGCCGGAGCCATGGCGGGTTGTCCCGCACGTCACCCAGGCCTTGCGGCCAGGGGGAATCCTTCTGTGTTATTTGCCGACGATCCCCCAGGTGGACCGTCTGGTCAGGGAATTGCGGCAGGCCCGGGCCTTCGAATTCGTATCGACCGTGGAGACGTTCGAACGTAGCTGGAATATCGAAGGGCGCA
>CAYGBP010000010.1:36556-40991 GCA_964348105.1 uncultured Nitrospirota bacterium | reverse complement strand
ATGTTCAAGACCGGGAACCGGTATTCGATTGTGGCCAGCGCCATCCGCTGGCCCCGGAAACGGCGCGGTGGATACCCCCGGAGAAAGTACGCGGATTCATCCAGGGAAATGAGCTCCTCCAGGAACAGGGGGCTGCCCAGCTGGAAGGCCCGCTGCCGAAGCACATCCCCCGTTGCCAGTCCCCCCACGAGCCGTGCCGCTAGAACATGGTGTTTCAGGTACGGCAAGGTGAAATATTCATGCCAGCCACCGATGGTGCGGGCCATCGAGAAGTCGCTGCCCAAAGACGGCATCATGCGCTCGTAGCTGAGGGTCAGCCGTCGGCCGTCTTCGCGACTGACCGAGTAGCCGTAGCGATTGGCGCTGTCAAACTGCCAGGTGACCCGGGCCCCGCTCAGATCCCCTTCTTGGGGAGGGGCAAAGGCCGGGGGGATGGTGGTCACGCTGTCGATTCGCTCCCCGCGGTATCCGACGGATAGTTGCTGATTCCAGCGAAGCCTTGTCATTGGGATGATGAGGTCTGCGGAGACCGTCCTGCGGCGCTCCCAATAATCGAGTTCCTGTCCGGCCGGATTGGTCAACAAGTCCGCATGCAGAACAGCCAGGTCCGAAACCCGCAGCCGGCCGGTTGGATAAAATTGATTGTTGCGGTAGGAAAAAGAATAGGCGGGGCGCTTGCTTTCCACGCCGTAAAACGCGACCAGGTCGTACCGGTGCTTTCCCAGGACATCGACTCCGCCCGTGATCAGGCCCGCCATCAGGCCCTCTTCATCGCCGCCCAACAGGGGGGCCCAGAAGCGGGGTAGCAGCGTCGGAAAGGGGGAATAGGCGCGCGCGGGGGCGAAATCCGGCGCCTGTTCTTCGTTGACGGGGTTTGTGGGAAGCGACATGGGCGATTGTGCGCGCTCGACCGGTCCGACGGGCTCCCAATCCTCCCGACGCGTTGGCATCGTATGAAGGTCAAAACCGTCGGCGGAATAGTTCGAAAAGGCGATCAACTGTCCGTCGGGGGATGGATGGGGCGTCAGGGCACCACCCAGGAGGTTGCTGACCTGATGGATGGACCGTTCCGTTAACGAATAGGCGAAGATATTAAATATTCCCGTTCGCTCCGAGATGAAATAGATCCATTTCCCATCGGAAGACCAGGACGGCATGATATCCATGCCAGGGTCGCGCGTGATCAGCCGGAGGGACCGGGTCGAAAGATCGAGCAGGCCGACGTCCTGGTTTCCGTTTTTCCAGACGCCCACCGCGATCGATTTGCCGTCTGGGGACCATCGCGGATGGGCGTACTGCGTGTCATCCGAAAAATCGGTCAATGATTCGACCGAGCCATCGTCCAGGTTCAGGATGGCCAGGCGGCTCTGGCCGAGGCGGTTCCTCACGAAGACCAGGCTGCGCCCGTCCGGAGAATAGTCAGGATCCCTGGCTCGCAGCCCGCGGGTGAGCCTTTCCTCCCGGCCGGAATCGACATGGACCCGGTAAAGGTCGCTGTAAAAAGAATAGTTCCTGTAGGCCTCGATCTGGGCGAAGGCGATTTTTTTGCCGTCGGGTGACCAGGACAGGCCGTACCCGGAGTTTCTCAGAGAGAGCGTTCGGTCCTCGCTGCCATCCGCATGAATGATGCGGATGGACGGAAAGGTATCCTGATTGGCCTCGCTGTAGGCAATGCGGCTCCCGTCCGGTGAAAAGCGGGGCCCGAGGATGAGATAGCCGCGTCCGGTCAGAGGATGGGTGGGTGAGCGCCCGTCCGCCTCGATCTTGACTTTTTGGGATTCATAGCGGTCCCGAAGCGTCAATCGCCACTCCTGCCAGAGAGGCTGGTAACGTTTCCCGAGGATCATTCTCGCATTTCCCTCCACCATGAAGGGAATCATGACCCGGCTGTAGCGTTCCGAAATCGATGCCGGGGCTTCCGGGCCGTAACGACTCACAATATGCTCATAGAAATTCGATCCAAATAGATACGGAATCTGCCCCGAGGGCCACCGATCGGTTCCACCGGCCTGATCCAGGGCGGGGAATCGGTCTTCCAGCACGGCCATGCGCAGGATCATCTCGGTCAGGGTCCCGTCCCGGCGGTCACTGGTTCCCAGCTCGGTTTCTTCGTAGGTGGCCAGGCCTTCAATCAGCCAGGTCGGCTGCCAGAGATTGGGAATGGAGGTGAAGAGGGGCGTGAGGATGAATGGAACCCGGCCGAACGCGATACGAAGCCATCGGTTTCCCCCCGCAACGGCATCCAGGTGCAGGATATGGGCGTATTCATGCGTGATCAGCAGTCGAATCCAGTGGGAGTAGTTGTACAGGAATGCGGTCCCGATCGGCGGGGTCAGATTCAAGGTGATCGTGTTGTAGGGAATGGGAGTGGCCGTTCCGGAAATTTGGTCGATGTGGTCGGTCATGACGATCCGGGTTCGGGCATGGGGAGACCACTTCAGGAGGGGAGAGAGTTCCGCATGGACCTGCTCGGCGATCGCGCCCGCTTCCCGTGCAATAGACTCGCTTCCCCGCGGGTAATGGACCTCGAAGTGCTCGGTTCGAATATAGTTCCAGGCCAGCGCCGGATCGTATTGGGGTTCGGGGAGAATCACGACCGGCGCGCAGGCAACGACCGCCAGGACAATCAGAAGGCCGAGGATCAGAGCGAGAGGTCTCACGACTATCTCTATATTCATCCCCGGATGTCTTTGTCAAGCCCGCGATGGGACGCGGGAAAGATCGGCGGGATGGCGAGCCCTGAGGCATCGGCATGACTTGTTCGGACTTCCCGATCTGCCGAGGCCACGCTTGCATGCTGGACTGAGCCTTTGAGTCAGATAAATCTTGACAAGGAAGGGGCAACGTTGTATAAGTTCAGTCGGCTGGGAGATGTCCTCTCGGGCACGCGATTGCAGAGTTCGGGTGGTTCAAACCATTGGCAGGGAGATTTGACGGGACGACCTGGGTATCCTTCAGATCTTCCCCATGCCAGTTGAAAGGGGGAGATGATGAAAAAAGTTCCTCTGTTGGTCGTAATGTTTGTGGCATTGGTATTCAGCGGCTCGGCCTTCGCGGCGGGATACGGGGCGGCGGGTTGCGGGTTCGGATCGATGGTGATTCCCGAAAACAAAATCCTCCACCAGGTGGGTGCCTGGTTCTTGAACAGCATTTCGGGCAACCAGACCTTTGGAATCACTTCCGGCACCTCCAACTGCGGCGGAAGCGGTCTCGTCCTGGCCGAAAAAGAGCAGGAGGTCTATGTCGAGAATAACTTCCAGACGCTCGCCAAGGAAATGGCGGCCGGGGAAGGGGAAGACCTCCGAACGCTCGCCGGGATGCTGGGATGCTCCCCCGCGCAGATCGAGGGATTCGGTTCCTTCACCCAGGAAAACTACGAATCCATTTTCAGCCAAGCCGGCACCACACCGACCGAGATGCTGGGCGCGCTAAAGGCGCGGTTGTCCGAAGATGAGGCGATGGCCACGTCCTGTACCAACATCTGAGCGCGAAACAGGCAGGGCTTGACTGCCGGATTGAGATGAATTCAATCGATGAATGGGGGAGGGTGAGATGAAAAAATTCGTATTTGGTTTGCTATCAACGTTCTTTCTTGCCTCGCCAGTATTCGCCGCCGGGTACGGCGATGCCGGATGTGGTCTGGGCTCGATGGTCTTCGGGGATAGCCCGGGCTTCGTTCAGATCTTTGCGGCCACGACCAACGGGACATCTTACAACCAGGCCTTCGGGATCACCACGGGGACATCCAACTGCGATGCCAGCGGCGTGATTCTCGCCGAGCGGGAAAAAGAAATCTTTGTGGCCAACAACTACTCCAGCCTCGCCAAGGAGATGGCTGCCGGCGAGGGCGAGGGTCTGTACACACTGGCCGGACTGCTCGGCTGCTCGTCCGAGGGTTATGCACAGTTCGGCTCAATGACCCAGCAAAGCTATCAACAGATTTTGGCCGGCGGACAGGCCGGGGCCCAGGATATGCTCGCGGTGATTGAAGGCGAGATCTCCCGGGATCCCGTACTCTCAGCCTCCTGCATCCGATAGAGAAACCGAGCGTTCTTCGATGGGATACTGCCCGCTTTGCCTTACAAGGGCCGGGCAGTATCCCTTTCTTTTTTTCCCGTCCTATGCCGATGGCCCCGATTTTCATGCTGATTGCCTTCATGGTCCTAGCGGTTGCTGTCCAATCCGCAGTTCCAGCGGTGACCCGGGGTGATCCTGATTACCGGGCTTTCCTGATTGGGCGCGCCCTGGAGCAGCGCCTGCATGAGGAACGATACTGGCATCTGTTGCTGCACTACAAAAAAGGCATCTTCGGGGGTGTGGAAAGCGAGATGGACAGTCCCGCATTTTTCAATGCTCGGGACGGTAAGCGGAACCCCGAATCCGAGTTGGTGGAGACCATCGCCCGGTTCTTTGTCGCCCGCGAAGACCTGGGGCC
>CAYGBP010000010.1:36154-36522 GCA_964348105.1 uncultured Nitrospirota bacterium | reverse complement strand
AACAATCCGGCCTCCATGTTCGGTCACACACTGTTGAGGATTGACAAAAAGCGGGAGGGCGCTCCGCTCAAGCTTCTGAACTACGGCGTCAACTACGCGGCCAACGTCGATACCACCAATCCCCTTCTCTATATCTTCAAGGGTCTCTTCGGGATGTTTCCCGGCGGATTTTCCGTTTTTCCTTACTATATCAAGGTCCAGGAGTATAGCAATCTGGAGAGTCGTGATCTGTGGGAGTATGAGCTGAATTTTACCGAGGATCAGATGAACTATCTGTTGCTTCATCTGTGGGAGCTGGGCGGAAATTATTTCGATTATTTTTATTTTCAGGAAAAATGGTGACTTAGCGAATTCTACTGAAATGAAGC
>CAYGBP010000010.1:33999-36144 GCA_964348105.1 uncultured Nitrospirota bacterium | reverse complement strand
CAGGAAAACTGCTCCTATCATATCTTATCGCTCCTGGAGGTGGCCAATCCGGAGCTGAGGCTGACGGACGGGTTCTTATTTGCCGTCATTCCCGCGGATACGATCAAAGTCCTCCAGCGACAGGACGGGGTGGTGTCGAGACGGGTCTACCGTCCCTCGATCGTCAATCAGATGAATGACAAGGTATCCCGGATGACCCCCGATCAGGCGGCGGTTTTTCGTGGCATGCTCCGCAACCGCACGAAGGTAGAAGAGCCGGCCTTCCAGGAACTGTCCCCAGCGGACCAGGCGACTGTCCTGGATGCCGTCCTGGATTATTCTCAGTATGAAGACATGAGGGCCGGGAAGAATCTGGCCTCCATCGATAAAGACCGCATGGATATGCTGCTCGCCCGTAGCCGGCTGGGACGAGTGAACTCCGATCCGCGGTCCACCCTGGAGTTCTCGACGCCGCCCGAGACGGGGCATGGGAGCGACCGGATCCGGACGGGCGTCGGGCTTCACGACGGGGAGTGGTTCGAGGAGCTGTCTTACCGGCCAGGGTATCACGACCTCCTGGCGAGCGATCAGGGGTACAGCAAAGACTCGCAGATCCTGTTTTTCGATGCCGCGGTCCGTTATTATCACGATCAGGACAGGGTTCGCCTGGATCGCCTGGCACTGTTCGATATCGTATCCCTGACCCCGCATGACCGACTGTTCCGCAAGAAATCCTGGGCCTTGCATCTGGGCATCGATTCCATCAAGGATCTGGACTGCGGGTTCTGCAATTCGGTGAAGGGGCATTACGCGCTCGGCTTGGGATACAAGCCCCGTGTCACTTCCCCGCTGATGGTCTATGCGCTGGCGGATGTCGAAGCCGAGGCGTCCGATGACCTGGAGGATTATTATCGCGCCGGGGGAGGCGGAACGCTGGGCGTCCTTTTGGATTTTGCAGGGTGGTGGCGAATCCAGCTCAGGGGAGAGATCCTTTATTTCCCGCTGGGGCACGAGTCGGATTATTACGAGCTCTCCGTTGCCCAGAGGCTGTCCTTGTCCCAGAATTTCGATGTCAGGATCGATGCCAGCAAACTGGACGACCTGTACAAGGGGATACTTTCCTTTAATCTATATTACTGAGGTCCGATGCCCCGAATGCCAACAACGCTGCTTGCGGTCCTGGCGGCGCAACTCCTGCTCTGTCTGCTCCGGCCCACCATCGGACTGACCGAGGATCGCGGCTGGCTTGGCGACGAAATCCGCCTTTATGGTTTGTCCGAACGGCAACGTGAGATCCTGCAAGACACGCTGGAACGCATGGGGGACCTGGAAAAGAGCGATCTGCGGATCAATGAAAAGGTGTACGCCCGGCTCAGCCGTTTTGAGCCGTTATTCGGATTTCAGTTTGAGGGAGAGGCGTTGCGCGACTGGTTGCTGTCCCGCATCCGTTCCATCCGTTCGGGAGAGAGCTGGACGGTCGCCGTGAACCGGGGTAAAGGCCGTTTCGTGCTGGGGAAGGCCTTTTTCGAGGAGTTGAGTCCGCTTGAGCGGATCTATCTGCTGGTCCATGAAGCCCGCCATTCGGACGGCGACGGATATCCCCACGTTCGCTGTCCGCGGGGTTTTAAGTTCATCTCGGCGGCCCAGCCCGAGATGGATCTGGAGCATGAAAAGGCCTGTGATTCGTCGGACGCCGGGGCATACGCTTTCCAGGCCGCGCTGTTGTTTGAGCTTTACGCATTCGGACTTTTCGATCAGAGGGAGGTCGGCTCGATCTATAACAGCTCGGTTTCCCGGGTGCTGGAATGATCCCGGCCGAAAAAAACGGAGGCGCCCCGTCGCCGATCCGCGGGGTCACGGTGCTTCCTTGCCTTGACAATCCCCGCTTTTTGGTTATGATTGTGAAGGTTTCCCCTCGAGTGGTTCTGGAGGGTTGGTGGCCATCGGCTGGATGAGTCTTAAAAAGACCCTGTTGGGATCGACAGGCACGGAACGGCAATGCGTGCCGAATCTCATGACGATGAGGTTCGCGGTTTCCATCTGTCTTGCGCTCTCGGTCATCCTGCTGGTGGCATTACGACCCGAAATCCTGCAGGCCCAGGAGTCCGGACCCGAAGTTCCCCCGGACAACTGGAAAATGACGGATCTATGGATCGTTACGCTGGG
>CAYGBP010000010.1:32758-33989 GCA_964348105.1 uncultured Nitrospirota bacterium | reverse complement strand
CTTCATTCCGAACGTGGATCCGGGGACGAGGGAGCTGGGGGCGGGGCTGGAGGGATTTTCATACTATGAGTTTCCCAGCGAGGGGAGCATCGATTACAGCTCGGCCTATTCCGGGAGCTTCGTGACCTCCGGCCTGATCGTGGCCCGGTGGGGCCAGTTGGGACTGCAGCTGCGCGGAAACCTGGCGCCGGTCATGCTGGGCGGCAAGGAGCGGTGGTTTGATGGTGGAGATGTCGTTCAGCGAAACGACCTGAGCTACCGGCTGACCCGGGGCGTCGTGGCCCTGGGATGGGTTTCGCCCGGCGGCCTGGAGCCATACCTCGGCCTCTGGTACGCAAAGGGAACCCAGGTCCGGACAGATTTTGTTACATCCGGGACACCACTGCCGCCCGGCCTGATCGTCCATGAGGAGATCTGGAGCCGGGGGCTGGTCCTCGGGGTGCAGGGCCTGTCCTCGCAGGCACGAAACAGAGCCATGATGCGATTCTACGGCGACCTGGTGATGATTCCCAACATCGGCCCGTTGCGGGCGACCGTGACCAACTCCTTTACCAACTCTTTCGTACCCGATACCCGGATCGATTCGTGGGGTCTCGGCTTTCAAGGGGGCGGGGGATACGGTTTTCTATTCGGCTCCGGGCCCGAAAAGCTGACCATTTCTCTGGAAGCCAACATGACGTTCCTTTATTACGGCGGAAAGGCCCGGCGGGATATCCCCGGGTTTATTTTCGTGGAGTGGCCCCGAAACCTGACGATGGGTTGGAGCTTCATGGTCAGCTTCGGCGGGGGGTGGTTTTCCGGAATGAAGGCCGCCCTGACACCGGCCTCGGCCGAGTAGCCCCGGATGTGTCACCTTACGACAAGATCAGGCTCCCCTCCATCAATTGCCCTACCCAAATAGTCTACCTTGGGATGGCCAGTATGACTCCCTTATGCTGCAGAGGGCGTTTTGGCCGGAGTTGGCCGGGGGCGGGGGCATCAAAATCTTGACAGCTTATCGGCTGCGTGTTAGCGTACGCGGCGTTTCATTTCGGCCAGGATCCCTTCCGGAATCCTGGCCGGCGCTCCAATTCACAATTCAACGGGAGGAGGGTCTGTAAATGCGTAAAAGTCTGATGTTGGCAGTGATCTTGATCAGCGGCCTGGCCTTGACGGCCTGTGCCGGCGTCGGCGGATATACGCAACCGGCCGGGCTGTTCCCCGCGGTGAAGGCCGCCCGCATCCAGCCGAT
>CAYGBP010000010.1:29277-32748 GCA_964348105.1 uncultured Nitrospirota bacterium | reverse complement strand
TCGGGCTCGCAGGTGTATGAAAACGGGGTGAGGCCCACCAAGACCGGCAAGGCCTGCGGAAACTATATCCTGTTCGTCGGGATGGGAGATACTTCGGTCGAGACGGCCATGAAAAACGGCGGAATCAGAAAGTTGGTCTTCGTGACCCACTCCATCAAGTCGATCCTCGGTCCCGTCTACGGCGAGGTTTGCACGATCGCCAAGGGCACTTGAGGGGGCGATTGAGTCACCTTTACCAATCCATCGATTGGCCGCCCGATACGGGCGGCCATTTTTTTTGGGTGACCCGAATTCCTAGTGGGAGGCAGCATGGACCCTTTTTTTCCTACCCCTCTTATCGGATTGAAAACCGGGGTTCCCTCTGCTAGAATCGCACCTGATGAAAGCCAGGCGTTACACCCTCAAGAAGCCGCCGGCAGGCCCTCCGCCCTCCCTGTCCATCGATTACCGCAGCGAGCTCAATGAATCCCAGTATGCCGCCGTCACCACCCTGGAAGGTCCCGTCCTGGTGATCGCGGGGGCCGGGAGCGGCAAGACCCGGACCCTGATCTATCGAATGGCCCGGCTCATCGAATCGGGGGTCCCCCCCCAGGCCATCCTGTTGCTCACCTTCACGCGCAAGGCGGCCCAGGAGATGCTTCGCCGGGCGGCGGCCTTGATGGATAACCGTTGCGAGCAGGTGGTGGGGGGAACGTTTCATTCGGTCGCCAACCTGATTCTGAGACAATACGCGAGGGCAGCCGGCATCGACCCGTCGTTCACGATCCTGGACCGGTCGGATGCCGAGGACGTGATCAATCTGCTTCGAGGCATGCGGGGTCTGAATGAAAGAAGCCGGCGGTTTCCCAAGAAACATACGGTGGCCGAGATTTTCAGCAAGGCGGTCAACAAATCGGTCGCCCTGGATGAAGTAATCCTGGAGGAATACGCCCACTTTGCGGATCACCTCGATGATCTGAACGGGCTTTCAGATGCCTACCGCCAGTACAAGGCTCAGAAGTCCCTCATGGATTACGACGACCTTCTGCTCCGGCTGCGCGATTTGCTGGATCGTCATGACGACATCAGGACGAATCTGAGCGAGACTTATCGCTATATCATGGTGGATGAATACCAGGATACGAACCGGATCCAGGCCGAAATCGTTCAGCTGCTGGCCACCACCCATCGCAATATCATGGTGGTCGGCGACGACAGTCAGAGCATTTACTCCTTCCGGGGGGCTCATTTCAGGAACATCATGGACTTTCCCGAGCAGTTTCCCGGGACACGGACCTTTACGCTGGAGGAGAACTATCGCAGCACCCAGCCCGTGCTGGACCTCTCAAACGTCGTGATCAGCCAGGCGGAGGAGAAATATCCCAAGCGCCTGTTTACCCGCAAGCAGAACGGCTCCCGCCCCGTGTTGATCCAGGCCGAAGATGAGCGGGCCCAGTCGCGGTTTGTCTGCCAGCAGGTTCTGGAGCTATGGGAGGAGGGTGTTGCGCTGCATGATCTGGCCGTCTTGTTCCGCTCCGGCTATCTCTCATTCGATCTCGAGATCGAGCTGACCCGGCACAATATCCCGTACGTGAAGCGCGGAGGATTCAAATTCATGGAGGCCGCCCATGTGAAGGACATCCTGGCCCACCTTCGGGTGCTGGTCAATCCGCGTGACGTCGTCAGCTGGAACCGCCTCCTGCTGCTCATCGATGGAATCGGGCCCCGGACGGGCCAGTCGGTCATCCGGGCCGTCACCGACACCCTTGCGCATCCGGGACATTTCCTGGAGGGACTGAAGCCGTTTTGTAAGGGGTTCCAATACAGCGCCGGCGTTCAGGAACTGTTCGGCCTGCTTGAGAGGATTTCAGAAGGGGACCTGTCCCCCTCGGAGCAGATGGGGTGGGTCTGCCAGTATTATATCCCGTTGCTCCAGCACCGATACGACGATTATCCCAAGCGGATGCGGGATCTGGAGCATCTTCAGGCCATTGCGGATCGATATCGTGAGACGGCGGTGCTGCTGGCCGACCTGGCGCTGGAGCCTCCGGAAGGGACGGTGACGGATCTGACGGGCTCGGACGGGGAGAAGGAGCAATTGATTCTTTCGACGATTCATTCGGCAAAGGGCCTCGAATGGCATTCGGTCTTCCTGATCTGGGCCCTGGACGGCAGGCTGCCGTCGATGCATTCCTTGTTGTCGGACGAGGAGGTGGAAGAGGAAAGAAGGTTGTTTTACGTGGCCCTCACGCGGGCGAAGGAAAACATTTTCGTCACCTACCCGATCCGGATCTTTGACCGCTCCAGCGGGACGATCCTGTCCAGGCCGTCACGGTTCATCGAAGATATTGACGAGGACCTCCTCGAAACCTGGACGCTGGTCGAAGAGGGCTGAAGGCTGCGGTCGCATGAAAACAGAGCAGGCCGTTCGTGTCATCATCTGTGGGGCCATGGTCCATGAGCGTTGAGCCGAGTGAGGGAATGGAGTCCGTCAGGGTGTTCGCGCCCGCCTCGATCGGGAATCTCGGACCGGGATTCGATGTGCTGGGGATGGCCATCGAGGAGCTGGGCGACACCGTTGAGGCGCGGCGGATCGATCGGAAAACCGTCCGCATCCTGCAGATCGAGGGAGGAGACGGAAAGCTCCCGCTTGAGGCCGCCTCGAACACGGCCGGAATCGCCGCCGCGGAGGTGCTGAGGGCGCTGCGGGCCCCGGGGGGAGTCGAGCTGCGAATCCAGAAGGGAATTCCGGGATCCGGGTTGGGAAGCAGCGCCGCCAGCGCCGTGGCGGGGGCGCTGGCCACGAATCATCTTTTTGGGGCCAAGCTTTCGAAGGCCGAGCTGATTCCCGCCTGCGCGAAAGCTGAGCGGAAGGTCAGCGGCGGCCGATTTCTGGATAATATCGGCGCCTCCCTCATGGGAGGGGTCGTGGTGACGCACCCCGCCGAGGGCACCGTGGTGCCGGTCGGAACGATTCCGGATGCGGTCATTGTGGTGGTGACGCCGGTCCTACGCCTCTTGACCCGCAGGGCGCGGAAGGTGATTCCGGTCAAGGTTAAGCTGGATCTGGCGATCTCAAACCTTTCTTTTTCCTGCCGGATCGTGGCGGCCGTCGCGGCGCAGGATGTGCCGATGTTCGGCACCTCGATCCGCGACCTTCTCATCGAGCCGTTCCGGGCCGGGTTGATCCCCGGGTTCAGCGCAGTCAAGCGGGCGGCAATGAAGAACGGTGCGTTGGGCTGTTCCATCAGCGGGGCCGGGGCATCGGTCTTCGCCGTGACGGATTCCGCCGAAAAAGCGGGACGGATCGGCGAGGCCATGCGCAAGGGCTTTCTTCGCGCGGGCCTCAAGTCCACCGTGACTACGACGGGCATGGACCCGATCGGGGCCAGGGTGCTTTCCTAAGGGCCTTCAGGCAGGGCGTGTTTCATTCTCAGGCGGTTGCGAATGAAGGTTTTCAAGGCGATCGCCGCTTTGGTCCGGGAGGGCAGG
>CAYGBP010000010.1:24124-29267 GCA_964348105.1 uncultured Nitrospirota bacterium | reverse complement strand
AATAGACGCCGGTGAAGGGCTCGGTACCCGGGCCGGCAATCTTGCCCTCGCCGTGCTCTCGATCGCCGCTTTGGTCCGGGAGGGCAGGGCGATCTTTCCCCGAAAGACGTTATAGCCCGAGCGCTCGATCTCGATGAGGATCCGATAATAGATTTCCCCCATGATCTCGGAGGCCAGCAGGGAACGTCGGTCGGTCTGCGTCAGATACGCCTGGGCCTTTCGGTAATATTCCCTGGCCCGGGTGCATTGAAAGCGCATCAAGGCGACGAAGGCGGAGTTGTAAGTGGAGGTCAATAATTCGGATTCGGTGTACCCGAATTGCTTGAGATCCTCTAGCGGGATGTAAATCCGGCCGCGCCTGGCGTCGCTCGCGACATCGCGTATGATATTGGTCAGTTGAAACGCGATGCCTTGATGAACGGCATGCTCCCGCGTGGCCGTCTCGCGGTAGCCGAAGATCTCGACACAGATCAGTCCGACGACGGAGGCCACCCGGTGGCAGTAGGGCCGAAGGGACTCGAAGGGTTCATAACGGGGATGATCCAGGTCCATTTCAACGCCGCTGATGAGTTCCTCAAAATACTCTTTAGGTATCTTAAATTCATGTATGGTGTTGGAAAGGGCCCGCAGGACCGGATGACCCCTCGCGTCTTTGGGCATCCGTGAAATCTGTTCGCGCCACTGCTTGAGCGCCTCCGACGCGGCGGCGGCGGAGGGAGCCTGGTCGACGGCGTCATCGATGCAGCGGCAAAAGGCATAGACGGAATAGATGGCTTCCCGCTGATGTCTCGGAAGGAAGAAAAAGGAGTAGTAGAAGTTGCTCTTGCTGCGCCGGGTGATCCTGCGGCATGATTCGATCATGTTCATTGCGGGCTTCAACCGTTCAATGGAGTTCTTATATAGAAGATACGGACCCATGTCAATCGGGTCGTGACGGGATGACGGGCCGGCCCGTCCGAACGGGCCCAGGGAAAGGCATGCCTGTGAGGAATCGATCAGCCTTCCGGAGATGACCTACTAGATCTGGCTTTTGTTTCACGGGGCGGCCCCATATATGGTGCCTGCGCTTGACAAGGGGATGCGGCTGGTCTAAAATGCCGGAAGCTTTGGAGGTGCAAATGGCGCTCATCGAGGAATTTGAGAAGCTGGCGGGGGATGAGTCCTACGCGCGCAGGCTACAGGAGTCCTACCCGGAACTTGACCTGGCCCGGGAGATCCGGCGTATGCGGATCTGGCTGGACGCCAATCCGCGCCGCCGGTACAGGAATTACAAGCGTTTCATGGTCAACTGGATGAATAAAGAGGTTCGATCCGCCAGGCGGTCCGCCGCCGGAGTCAATCATTCGGAGATGAGAAGGAAGTATGCAGATCTCGGTCAACGAGACGCTGAAGGAGATTCTGGGGCGGCTGGGTCCCAAGGTGACGGACCACTGGCCCTGTCGGAGGTGCGGGGCACTGCAGTCCGTCAAGGTTCTGGCCCTTCAGGCAGATCTCTGCGACTCGTGTCTTAATCAGACCCGGGAGACGGTTGCCCTGGAGCGGGTTCGGCAGCAAATCGGGCCGAAGTACGCCCGATGCGAGCTTGATACCTTCAGGCAGAGCCGGGGGAATGCTCAGGTGCTCCAGGCATTGAAGCATTATCTGGAGGAGCCGAAGGGCGGAATTTATTTATTCGGGCCCAGCGGGACCGGAAAGACACATTTGGCCGCTGCCGCGATGAGGGCGATGATCCTTCAGGGCCGAGACTGTCATTACGTGACCATGCCGGAGCTGCTCATGCGGCTGAAGCGCTCTTATGATCCTTCCCTCACCGCCAGCGAGGAGGAGCTGCTCATGCAGTACAACACGCCGATCCTGGTCCTGGACGATATCGGCGTGGGCCAGGTCACCGAGTGGGCCTGTCAGATTTTGCACCTGCTCCTGGACAAGCGCGACCGGTTCCTCAAGCCGACCGTCCTGATCTCGAATCTGGCCCCCGATCGCATTGCGGTCCTGTTCGGCGATCCCATCGCCTCCCGGATCGCCGGCATGTGCCGGATTCTTAGAATCGACGGCGAGGACCGCAGGCTTCGAGGTCCCGCCGAACGTTAGACTTCTCCCACGGAAGCGGGATTGACGTTCCCTTTCTTGACACCCCCTTCGATCAACTGCTAGGATGGGCCCCCGTGGATCCCGTCATTTTCGAGATCGGTCCGTTCGCGCTTCGCTATTACGGCTTGATGTACGCCCTGGCCGCGCTGGTGGGCGGCTGGTTGTTTGGGAAGGAGGTGCGTCGCAAGTCGATTGACCTCTCCGACGACCAACGCTGGAACTTTGTCCTTCTATTGTTGCTGGGGGGAATTCTGGGGGCCAGGATTTATTACGTCGCATTGAACTGGGAGTTCTACGGAAGATTTCCATCCGAGATTCCCGCGGTGTGGCGCGGGGGGTTGGCCATTCACGGCGGGCTCATCGGCGGCGTTCTGGTCGGGATCTGGTTCGTTCGGCGAACCGGCCTGCCTTTCTGGCGAACGGCGGATGCGGCCGCGCCCAGCATCATCCTCGGACAGGCCTTCGGACGATTCGGTAATTTCATGAACGGGGATGCCCACGGCTATCCCACTCAGATGCCCTGGGGAATCGTGTTCCCGCCGGAGAGCATCGCGGGCCGGGAATTCGGCCCGCAGCCGCTGCATCCGGTCATGCTCTATGAACTGGTCCTGGACCTGGGAGGATTTTTCCTTTTGTGGTCCCTTCGAAAGAAGGGATGGGGCGACGGATTCATTTTCTGCTCCTACCTGCTTCTCTATTCCCTGATCCGGTCGGCCGTGACCGTTTTCCGGGCGGATGACCTCTACCTGGGACCCTTTCGTGCTCCCCACGTCGTCAGCCTTCTGCTGGTGATCGTCGTGACCGCCTATATTTTCAAAAAGAGGCTCTGGACTCGGCACCCCGGCCGTTCCTGAGATGGGAATCGACTGGGGAATTGAAGCCGCTTTTTGAGTTGATCGTGACCCGTCGCGGATGATATTCTTATGTTATTCTGTTGGGATCGGTGCTTATGTTTAAGAAGGTTTTGGTTGCCAACCGTGGTGAGATCGCCCTCCGGGTGATCCGTGCCTGCAAAGAGCTGCGGATCCCGACGGTCGCCATCCATTCGGATGTGGATTCCACCACGCTTTACGTGAAGAAGGCGGATGAGGCCTGTCTGGTGGGGCCAGGCCCGATTTCGGGCTACCTGAATATCTACCGAATCATCGAGCTCGCCCTGCAGCGCGGTGCCGACGCCATTCACCCCGGATACGGATTCCTGGCTGAGAATCCGGAATTTGCCGATGCCTGTGCGCACAGCGGGATCACCTTTATCGGTCCTCCCGCGCGCGCCATCCGGATCCTGGGGAACAAGGTGCAGGCCCGGCAGATGATGAAAAAGATCGGCGTCCCGGTGGTTCCCGGGATCCTGGACCCGGTTCGCACGCTGGAAGACGCCCTGGAGGCCGCCCGCGAGGTGGGCTATCCCCTGATCCTGAAGGCGGCTGCGGGTGGCGGCGGACGGGGGATGCGAATCTGTCGCAATGAAGAAGAGATCCGAAAGAACTTTCCGCGCGCCACCTCGGAGGCCCAGAAGGCCTTCGGCGACGGCAGCGTTTATATCGAGCGTTACATCGAGGGCCCGCACCATATCGAGTTCCAGATCATGGCGGACAAGCACGGCCATATCATCCATCTCGGGGATCGGGACTGTTCCATCCAGAGGCGATATCAGAAGCTCATCGAGATCGCCCCTTCACTGATGCTGGATGAGGATCTGCGGCGCCGGATGGGGGAGGCGGCGGTGGAGGTGGCCCGGTCGGTGAATTACGAAAACGTCGGAACGGTCGAATTCCTGGTGGATCGGGACCGGAAATTTTACTTTTTGGAGATGAATACCCGGGTACAGGTGGAGCATACCATCACCGAAGAGGTGACCGGAATCGATATCGTCAAGGAAATGATCCGCTTGGCGGCCGGAAAGCCCCTCTCCACCGCGCAGCAGGACGTGGAGCTCAACGGTCATGCCATCGAATGTCGGATCAATGCCGAGGATCCCCTCAGGGATTTCATTCCGGCCACCGGCAAGCTGACGGCCTATTACTCTCCCGGTGGATTCGGGGTCCGCATCGACGGAAATGCCTACCGGGGATATGTGGTTCCCCCTCATTACGATTCCCTGCTGGCCAAGCTCACGGTGTGGGGCAAGACCTGGGAATCCGCTGTGGATCGGACCTACCGGGCCTTGGACGAGTTCGTGATTCGGGGGGTGAAGACCACGATCCCGCTCTATCTGAACATCATGGAGGACGAGAACTTCCGGCGCGGGGACTTCGACATTCAGTATATCGAAAGACGGCTCAATGACCTGATGTACGACGAAAGCCGAAACCGGCAGGACCTGGTGATCGTCCTCTCGGCCGCGATTGCGGCCTATTCCAGGAGGTAGTCGGAGAAACCAAGGACAGCGTATGCCAAAAAAAACCTCCAAACCTGCAAGTGTCAAGACGAAGAAGATCAGAATCACGGACACCACGCTTCGCGACGCCCATCAGTCTCTTTTTGCCACGCGTCTTCGGACCGAGGACATGCTGCCGATTGCGCCCAAGATCGATCAGGTGGGTTACTGGTCCATCGAGATGTGGGGCGGTGCGACATTCGACACCGCACTGCGGTATCTACGGGAAGACCCCTGGGAGCGGATCCGGCAGTTGAAGAAGGTGATGCCCAACACGCCGTTTCAGATGCTGCTGAGGGGCCAGAATGTGGTGGGGTACCGGCACTATGCGGATGACGTCGTGGAAAAATTTATCGAACGGTCGATCGCGAACGGGATCAATGTCTTCCGGATCTTCGACGCCCTCAACGACCTGCGCAATCTGAAGACCGCCATCAAGTCGGCCGTCAAGTACGGCGGCAAGGTGGAGGCCACGCTTTGCTACACCGTGAGCCCGGTTCACGACACCGAGAGCTTCGTCGAAATGGCCAAGCGGTTGGAGGATATGGGGGCCGACACCGTCTGCGTGAAGGACATGGCGGGGATCCTGCTCCCCAACCAGGCTTACCGCCTGGCAGCCGTCTCCGGCGGGCACCCCGAAGCCCTCGACCACCTGCCTAAGATCGTCAACAGGCA
>CAYGBP010000010.1:19903-24114 GCA_964348105.1 uncultured Nitrospirota bacterium | reverse complement strand
TCCCCAACCAGGCTTACCGCCTGATCAGCCGGCTGCGGAAGGCCATCAGCGTTCCGCTGCACCTTCACAGCCATGACACCAGCGGGGCGGCGGTCGCCACGAACCTCAAGGCGATCGAGGCCGGAATCGATATCATCGATACCGCGATTTCCTCCATGGCCTCCGGTACCTCGCAGCCCGCCGTGGAGGTGATGGTCTCGATCCTCAAGGATACCCCCTTCGACACGGGGCTCGATCTGAACCTTCTGGCCGAGATTGCCGAATACTTCCGTGAAGTGCGCAAGAAGTACAAGGAATTTGAGAGTGAATTCACGGGCGTGGACCCGTATGTGCTGATCTATCAGATCCCCGGCGGGATGACTTCCAATCTGGCCTCCCAGCTCAAGGAGCAAAATGCGCTGGAGCGCATGCAGGAGGTCCTGACCGAAGTCCCGCAGGTGCGCAAGGACCTGGGCTATCCGCCCTTGGTCACCCCGACCAGCCAGATTGTCGGGACCCAGGCGACGCTGAACGTGATCACGGGCGAGCGATACAAGGTGATTACCAGCGAAACGAAGAATTATCTCAAGGGACTCTATGGAATCCCGCCGGCCAGCATTGACCGGACGATTCGCAGCAAGGCGGTGGGGAAGGAGGAGTTCGTTGAGGTCCGTCCGGCAGACCTCCTGGAGCCCGAGTTGGAAAAATCCAAGAAAGTCCTCGGAGACCGTGCGAAGAACGTCGAGGATGTGTTGAGCTACACGCTCTTCCCCAAGGTGGCCGAGGAGTTCCTCGAATTGAGGGAAAAAGGGGAGTTGGGAAAGGACGCGGCCGCTCAATTGCCCGCCGCGGCGGCCAGGGGGCAGGGTTCGGCCCCGATCATCGCGCCCACGGAGTTCACGATCAAGGTACACGGGGAGACCTACCAGATCAAGATGGGGGGAATGGGCCATCCGGGCGAGGGCGGTAGGCCCTATTTCATCTATGTGGATGATCAGCTCGAAGAGGTCATGGTCGAATCTCTGCTGGAGGTGGTGCCCAGCATCGACGGTCAGATCGATACCAAGGCGGTGGGCCAATCCACGCGCCCGAAGGCCGATCACGAGGGCGATATCACGACGGCCATGCCGGGAATGGTGGTGGGGGTGAAGGTACGCGTCGGCGACCGGGTTCAGGCCGGGGATACCGTTCTGGTCGTGGAGGCGATGAAGCTGGAGACGGAGGTGCATTCCCCGATCCCCGGCGAAGTGAAAAGTATTTATGTCAACGAGGGGGACCGGGTCAATCCCGATGAGGTCTTGGTCATGATCCGCTGAGGAGGGAGGCCGGCCCCGGTACCTTAAACAGCCTCGATGGAAGGGGCGGCCGACTGACGCATCAAAGCTCTTCGCTTTTCGTAAGCCTCCCGCACGATTTTCGAATCCTTCAAAAAAGTCTCCATTTCCTCCAGGAGTAGTGCCTGGGGCCCGTCGCATAGCGCCATCTCCGGGGCGGGGTGAAAATCCACCAGGATCATGTTCGCCCCGGCGATCACGCCCTGGGCGGTGGCGTGGAGGATATCCATCAGGCCGTCCGGCGAGATATCCTTGCGCCCGACGGAGTGGGATGGATCAATGCAGACCGGCATTCGGGTCAGCCGCTTGATGACGGGAACGTGGGCGAAATCAACCAGGTTGCGATGGGGTTCGCCCAGATGTGTCTTAACACCCCGAAGGCAGAAGACCACCTTGCGGTTGCCGGCGCTGGCGACGTATTCGCATGCGTTGAGCGATTCTTCCAGGGTGATGCCCATTCCGCGCTTGACCAGGACCGGGAACTCCTGCTGTTGACCGAGGACTTTCAACAGCTCAAAATTCTGGGCGTTTCGGGTGCCCACCTGAATCATCACCCCGGTCGGATTCCCGGCCTCTTCCAGACAACTGCGGATATCGTCGACATGGTCTTCCCGGGTGACCTCCATGGCGATGACCTTGATCCCATACCGTCCGGCCAGCTCGAAAACGTACGGCAGGCACTTCCTGCCGTGTCCCTGGAAGTCATACGGGCTGGTACGGGGTTTGTAGGCACCCATTCTGCAGGTGGACAATCCGTGGGCCTGCAGGACCCGCATCACCTCCTCCACGTGCTCCCGAGTGTCCACGGCACACAAGCCGGCGAAAATATGAAAGGATTCCTGGTTGAAGGTCAGACCGTTATATTCGAATCCGACGGCCTCCATCTGGCCCTTATGGCGGCCGATGACCCGGTAGCGCTCCGAGACCCTCACCACCCGCTCCACCCCGGGCAGGCCCGCGATTCCCTCCGGATCGATCGTCTGCGTCGGACCGATCAGATAGACTTCGGTGAGCGTACGCGTGGTCCCGGCCACGCTATGCACCCGCGCCTTAATCCCCGGATAATTTTTGACATGATCCAAAACCTGCTGGATTTCAGGCCCTTTGGGATCGATATCCGGGTTCATAATCAGGATCATTTGGGTTTTCCCTCTGTTTTTCCCTGGGGAGCCGATCCGATCCCTCTCAAAAGCAAGGGAAATTTGGCTTCAAATCAATAGTCTAGCCGAAATACCGGACAAAGTAAATAGCAAGGAAAATGCCCTTTCCCCGTTCGGGAATCCCCCAAGATGGGTTGGTGGGGCTCCTTGACAAAACGTCGTGGCGTGCTATGCTTGAGGATAGTCGTTTAGCTTCATACAGGCGGACCATCGATAAGAGCAAACCCATCGGAAGATGGGGGCGCAAAGCCACCGATCCGGCGTTGGGCTGGATGGCGGGGTTGCCGAAATGGTCTCGATAGCGCACTCTATCAGGCCCGTTTCCCTTATCAATGGAACGGGCTTTTTTTTCTCATTCGAAAGGGCATGATGGCAGATCGCTCTCAACAAAGAATCCACCTCTCCAAGCCCCGGCCGCAGGACGCGCAGGAGGAAATGCGTGATCACGCAGCCATCCCTTCGCAAAATGGGAGAGGGGGCGAGGAAGGCCTGGGGATCCCCGTCGGCGCCTATCTGGAAAAGATAGGGGAGCTGGAACGAATGAGCGAGTCGCAGGGCGCGTTGGGACTGATCCTGATCGACGGGGCGCCCCTGTATTCGATCGCCGAGCGGTACGGCAGGCAGGTCTACGAGGGCGTCCTCAGCCGCCTGGCGCGTTATTTGATGGATCTGCGGGGCGTGGCGCTTCGCAAGGCGGATCTGATCACTCGACTGGGGCCCGGGCAGGATCAGTATCTGATATTCCTATCACCCAAGCGGGTCGACCGCGCCTTCGGTCCGGCGCACCTGGAAACCTGTGCGCAGCGGATGCAGGAGCTGCTATCCTCGAGACTGGAGGACATCGTGGCGCCCTATCTGAAGGCGGTTCCACGGGTGGCGGTGGGGTACGCCTTCGGCTTGCGAAGCCCCAGGCTGGATATCAACGCGCTGATCCTGAGGCTGATTGAGGAGGCCCGGATGATGGCCCGCTATCAGCAGTTTCGTCGGCTGACCCGAGGCCGGGAGAAGCTCCAGGAGGTGATTCTCAAAAATGCGATCAGGACCGTTTTCCAGCCGATATTGGAGATTCCAAGCGGGGCCGCCATCGGCTACGAAGCCTTGAGCCGGGGACCCGAGGATACCGAATTCGAAAGGCCCGATATCCTATTCCAGACGGCGGGAGAGGCAGGCCTTTCGATGGAATTGGACCGTTTATGCAGGATCAAGGCCATTATCCGGGCGCGGCATATGCCCGAGGGCGCAAAGCTTTTCCTGAATTGTCTTCCCGCAGCCGTCTATCACGGAGAGTTTGAGGAGCAGGACCTCCTCGGGGTGTTGGCGGGGAGCGGTCTGGAGCCCTCCAATATCGTCCTCGAAATCTCGGAGCGTGAAATGATCGAGAACTACGATCTCTTCTGCGGGGCCATGCGCTCGTTGTCGAGAAAGGGCTTTTGTCTTGCGGTGGACGACGTCGGATCCGGTTATTCCAGCCTGGAGCTGGTTGCGCAGTTGCGCCCGAATTTTTTCAAGCTGGACCTTTCCCTTGTTCGGGAGATCCAGAAGCGTCCCGTTAAGCAGGCATTGATCCGCGCGTTGACCGGTCTCGCCAGGGACCTGGGCTCCGAGGTGGTGGCGGAGGGAATCGAGACGGTCGCGGAATTGGAATGCCTCTGTGGGCTCGGGGTTTCCCTGGGCCAGGGGTACCTCTTCGCCCGTCCCAGCGGGGATTGCCGTCCCACCCTTCCACTCTAATTTTTGC
>CAYGBP010000010.1:13852-19893 GCA_964348105.1 uncultured Nitrospirota bacterium | reverse complement strand
GTCCGGTGGCTTGGCCGTGGGGTCTTTTTCCCCTCCGGCGGGTCCCTCCGTGCCGCATGCCGTCGGCCGCCGCTGGAGGCTGCGTCAGTCCTTCAAGCTCCTCCCGGACCCACAGGAATTATCGAATTGATTTTTATGCGGGGAAATTGCTATGATGACAAAATAAGCGGGCGGTTCCGCTTGATCCAGAGAAAGGGAGATTGACATGGGTCGGACAAATTACTTGTTTACATCCGAATCGGTGACTGAAGGCCACCCGGATAAGATATCGGACCAGGTTTCGGACGCCATTCTCGACGCCATTATCGCGCAGGACCCGGCCTGCCGCGTGGCCTGCGAGACGCTGGTGACCACGGGCCTGGCATTCGTGGCGGGGGAGATTACGACCTCCTGCTACGTGGAGATTCCCGATATCGTCCGGGAGACGATCAAGGAGATCGGATATACCCGCGCCAAGTACGGCTTCGACTGGGAGACCTGTTCGGTGATCACGGCCATTCATAACCAGTCGCCGGACATCGCGTTGGGCGTTGACCCGGGTGGCGCGGGGGACCAGGGGCTGATGTTCGGGTATGCCACGAACGAGACCCCGGAGCTGATGCCGATGCCCATCCTTTTGGCGCACAAGATCACCCGGCAGCTCACCGAAATGCGGAAAAAGGATATCCTGCCCTACTTGAGGCCCGACGGCAAATCGCAGGTAACGATCGAGTATCGAGATGCGAAGCCGGTCCGCGTGTCCACCGTGGTAGTCTCGGCCCAGCACAGCCCGGATGTCACCCTCAAGGAGTTGAGGGAGGACGTGATCGAAAAGGCCATCAAACCGGTGATGCCGCGCGACCTTCTGGATGAAGAGAGCGTGATCTATCATATCAATCCGACCGGACGCTTCGTGGTCGGGGGTCCTCAGGGCGATACCGGCGTGACCGGCAGGAAGATCATCGTGGATACCTACGGGGGAGTCGGGAGTCACGGCGGCGGGGCCTTTTCGGGCAAGGACCCCAGCAAGGTGGACCGGTCCGCGTCCTATATGGCCCGTTATATCGCGAAGAATCTGGTCGCGGCCGGAATTGCGGACCGTTGCGAGGTTCAGTTGGCCTATGCGATCGGAGTCCCTGACCCGGTTTCAATTCTGATCGATACGTATCAGACCGGCAAGCTACCCCAGGACAAGATCGTGAAGCTGGTCCGGGATCATTTTCCCATGACGCCCCGTGGCATGATCGATCACCTGCAGTTGCTCAGGCCCATCTACAAAAAGACCGCGGCCTACGGCCATTTTGGGAGGAACGAGCCGGAATTCAGCTGGGAACGGACCGATTTGGCGGAAAGTCTGAGAAAGGCCGCCCGCCTTTAGATCATTCCCGATCAAGCTGACCGAGTCTGTGATCGCCCGCGGAGGAGATCCGGAGGGTGGGCCTTTTGCTGCAACCCGCGGGCGGATGGTGATGCATCATCATAAACCGTTGATATAAAAATATTAAAAAGGACAGGAGACCCCATGAATTACGATGTAAAAGACCTCGCTCTGGCCGACACCGGCATGCGCCGAATCGAATGGGCGGAGCAGGAGATGCAGGTGCTGAGGCTGATTAAGAAGCGGTTCAAGAAGGAGCGCCCCCTGAAGGGGGTCAAGATAGCGGCCTGCCTGCACGTAACCACCGAAACGGCAAACTTGATGATCGTCCTCAAGGAGGGAGGCGCCGAGGCGGCCCTTTGCGCCTCCAATCCCCTCAGCACGCAGGACGATGTCGCGGCCGCCCTGGTCAAGGGTTACGACATCCCGGTCTTCGCCATTAAGGGCGAGGATCAGAAGACTTATTATCAGCATATTCACGCGGTGCTGGATCCGAAGCCGGCCATTACGATGGACGACGGGGCGGATCTGGTCTCCACCCTGCACTCGGATCGCTCGGAGCTCTTGAAGGGTGTGATCGGGGGGACCGAGGAGACCACGACCGGCGTCATCCGGCTGCGCAGCATGGCGGAGCGCGGCGTTCTCAAATGTCCCGTGATCTCGGTGAATGATGCGAACACCAAGCATCTTTTCGATAACCGGTACGGAACCGGCCAGAGCACCATGGACGGAATCCTGCGGGCGACCAACCGGATGCTGGCCGGCTCGGTCTTCGTGGTGTGCGGCTACGGCTGGTGCGGACGCGGCGTCGCGATGCGGGCGCGCGGCATGGGCAGCCAGGTGATCATTACCGAGGTGGATCCACTCAAGGCGCTGGAGGCCGTGATGGATGGCTTTCAGGTCCTTCCCATGTCCGAGGCGGCCCAAATGGGGGAAATCTTCGTCACCGTGACCGGTGACCTGAAGGTCATTCGCAAGGAGCATTATGAGGTGATGCGCGACGGAGCCATCATTTCGAATTCGGGCCACTTCAACGTCGAAATCGACATTCCCGCCCTCGAGAAAATGAGCAAGAAGAAGCGGATCATCCGGGAGTTCGTGGAGGAATACACGCTTTCGGACGGCCGCAGAATCAACCTGTTGGGGGAGGGAAGGCTCATCAACCTTTCGGCCGCGGAAGGGCATCCCTCCGCCGTGATGGATATGAGCTTTGCCAACCAGGCCCTGGGCGCCGAATATCTCGTCAAGAACGCAAAAGAGCTTGAGCGCAAGGTGTATCCGGTCCCCCGGGAGCTGGATGAGGAGATCGCCCGGCTGAAGCTGGAGGCGATGGGCGTGCGGATCGATCGTCTGACCAAGGAGCAGGAGAAGTATCTGGCCTCCTGGGAAATGGGAACTTAATCGGACAGGGCCGGCGCTCGCCCCGATGATCCCCCGGTTGATCAACCGGAGGGTTTTCATCTGATTGAAGGGAGGCGACTGTTCCACCAAGGGGAGGTGCCGGATCAACTCCCCGGCCGATGCCGATAGGCCCCCGGCTGCGAACCCTGCGAATCTTGCCCCTCGACGCATGCCTGCCCCCTTCCCCGGCCGGCGCAGATTCACGCGGTTGAGAGAACTTGCCAATCCAGCCCCTTTCTGCGCTTCGCCGATTCTTTCCTGAATCATGGATATGAGCGGACGGACCTGAACAACCGCGAGGGTATGGTGAACAACGGTCGCGTGGCCAGTATTCTGAGAAATCATGCCGGCCTCCTGGAGTTGAAGGGGGAAAGTCCTTTTCGCGTTAAGGCCTATCGTGCGGCCGCGACCGTCATTGAGGGTCTGGCCGAGGACGTGGGGGATATCTGCGATCGCGACGAGTTGACTCGCCTGCCCCGGATCGGAAAGGACCTGGCCGGGAAGATCCGGGAAATTCTGCAGACCGGAACGATGTCGGCTTACGAAGAAGTCAGACGGGAGTTTCCGCCCGCACTTCTCGACTTTCTTTCGCTTCCGCGGCTGCATCCCCTCGCCGCGCGCTACCTGTATGAAGGATTGGGCATTCGCAGTCTGGATGATCTGGAAGATTTGGTTCGCACGCACATGCTGCGGACCCTTCCGGAGATCGATCATGAAGCGGAACAGGAGATTCTTCAGGCCATCCGGGCTTTGCGACAGGCGCAGCCTTGAGGTCGTTTGCCAATCCAGGGCCACTGTGTTACCTTAATGAGGTGCCGGCGGGGAGCAGGAACGGTGGGGCGCGGAGATGGGTTGGTTTAAGAAGAGCAAAGGGAACGGTCAGGGGGCCGAAGGGGAGCAGGGCGAGGCGCGGCGGATCAGGATACCCGAAGGCCTGTGGGTCAAGTGCAACCACTGTCGGGAGATCATATACCGCAAGGAGCTGGAGCGTAATCTTCGGGTCTGTCCAAAATGCGATTATCACTTTCCCATCGGACCCGAAAAGCGGCTGGAGCTGTTGCTGGACGAAGGCTCCTTTAAGGAGTGGGAAAGCGGCGTCTACCCGATGGACCCGTTGAACTTCAAGGATTCGCAGAAATACCGGGACCGGCTCAAGGCCAGCCAGGAAAAAACGGGCTACAAGGACTCGATCGTGTTGGGCGAAGGCCGGGTGGACGGCCGGCCCGTCGTTTACGGCATGTTCCAGTTCAACTTCATGGGGGGGAGCATGGGCTCCGTGGTCGGCGAAAAAATAGTCCGCGCCGCGGAAAAGGCGGCGATTGCGCGATTTCCCCTGATCCTGATCACGGCCTCAGGGGGCGCCCGCATGCAGGAGGGGACGATCTCCCTGATGCAGATGGCCAAAACCTCGATGGCCATCAGTCGCCTTCACGAGCAACGCGTCCCATTCATCTCGGTCTTGACGGATCCCACCTACGGTGGGGTCACGGCCAGTTTCGCCATGCTGGGGGATGTGATCATTGCCGAGCCGAAAGCGATGATCGGCTTCGCCGGCCCGCGCGTCATCGAGCAGACCATCAAGCAGCAATTACCGGCGGGCTTTCAGCGGGCCGAATTTCTCCTGGAGCATGGAATGCTGGACATGGTCGTCGAGCGCAAGAGGATGCGGGAAGTCCTTTCCCGGTTGATCGCCTTTTTCTAGGTTTCATTCCCGACAAGATGACCAAGATGACGAAGGAACGGAATCCGGCGGCTTTCCCGCGTGACCTGCCGGATTCCGCGTCTCTCATCATGGCCCGATGAAGCCCCGTGGCAAGGATCCCGAGCGGCCCCGGTTTCCGGGGCTCCATCCGTTATTCGATGACGAAGGGGATGGAGATCAGCAGATTGCCGTCTTCGTCCGTGACATCCACCTTCCACTGACCCGTCCAGGAGGGAAGCACATTCTTGCTGCTGTAGGTCCTCCAGTTGACGGATCGGACCGGGAGTTCGATCTCGGCCATCAGGTTGTCCCCATGAAACCAGAGATGCTTGACAAGGGTCTCTGTTTCGGCGCCGTTGATGCGGGTGAAGGCATACAAGGTTCCCACCTCGGCGCCAAAGGTGTCGCCCGCGCCGATCGGGGTGAGGTTTTCCACCGCCGTGGCGACCACCCCCTCGCTCACACTGAGGCTGGAGGCTGATTCGCTTTCTTCCATCATCTGACCCAAGGCGGCAGTCGCCCCCGTCAGGAAAAAAAGGCCGAGGATTGAAATCAGAATTCTCCGAGACATGCTGGTCCCCCTTTCGTTGGGTGTATTCACGGTCCTGAAATCTGCAGGCCGGACCGACACCAAGATATCATATTTGATTGCTTTGTCAATCGAAAACCGTTTCCCGGACCTCCCGCTGCCGCTTGCATTCCATTCTCCAACTATGCTAAAAAATCTGCGATTTTAGGTCGCCTTGCGAGGCTCATGGCCTTAGTGCTTTGAGCGTTTGCCGAATTCCGGGAGCGGGATCGCCCGGATGGCCGATGTTTGCAGGATCCGTCAAGGGGGCGGATCGGTATGGATTACCGCGAAACGATCGATTATCTCTTCGGGCTTCAGCGCTACGGATTTCGCTCCAGCCTGGATGTTATGCGGGAAATTTCGGCCGCTCTGGGGTCTCCCGACCGGGGTTTCCAGGCGGTTCACGTGGCCGGTACCAACGGGAAGGGCTCGACGGGCGCCATCCTGGCCTCGATCCTTAGGGCCGCGGGCCTGCGGGTCGGGCTTTACACCTCACCCCACCTGATCGATTTTACCGAAAGGATCCAGATTGACGGCCGGAATATTTCAAGGGAGGAGGTCTGCGAGCGGGCGGATGAAGTGAGACGCGTGATTCATCCGCAGCGTCCTCCGACATTTTTCGAATTCACGACCGCGATGGCCTTTCTGCATTTCGCGGCCCGGCGGGTCGACCTCGCCATTCTCGAGGTCGGGATGGGCGGGAGGCTGGATGCCACCAACCTGGTGACGCCGGCGGTCGGCATCATCACCAATGTGGCGCGTGATCACGAGGTTTTTCTGGGAGACTCACTGAAGCGGATTGCGGGCGAAAAAGCGGGGATCATCAAGGAGGGAGTGCCGCTGGTCACGGCCGCCGCGGCACCGGAAGCCGTCGGTGTGATCGAAAAAATCTGCCGCGATCGGCGCGCGCCGCTTACCGTCCTGGGCCGTGAGGTGTGGCTGGACGGCTGCTCGCCCTTGAATTTCGACTATCACGGACAGATATGGGCGCTTCGCAATCTTTCCTGCTC
>CAYGBP010000010.1:10082-13842 GCA_964348105.1 uncultured Nitrospirota bacterium | reverse complement strand
AGAGGAGCGCCAGAACTGTCCGGCGGTGCTTGACTTTCCTGTTCCATGCTGGGACGCCACCAGATTCTCAATGCGGGCGTTGCGATTGCGGCCGCCGAGCGGTTGGGCCAGGCCGGAGTGAGTTTGAGTGAATCGCATGTCCGGCAAGGGCTGGCCCAGGTCCGATGGCCGGGTCGCCTCGAGGTGATCCGCAAAGAGCCGCTGATTCTCCTGGATGGCGCACACAACCCGGCGGGAGCGAAGGCATTGGGAGATTACCTGGCGGAGCTCAAGCAGGTCCGTCAAGGGCGGCTGGCCGTGGCGGTCGGCATCCTGGCCGACAAGAATCTTCGGGGCATTCTGGGCGAGCTGGCGCCGGTCAGTGACTGGATGGTCCTGACCCGTCCCGATTACGCCGGGGCGGCTTCGTTGGACGACCTGCAATGCGCGCTCGGCGCCTTCTCGGGCCGGGTGGACCGCTTCGAACAGATTCCGCACGCCATATCCTTCATGCGCAGCCGCCTGCTTCCTCAAGACATATTCTGCATCGCGGGGTCCCTGTATACCGTCGGGGCCGCCAAGGCCTTTCTTGAGGGGAGGGCCACGCCGCCGGTGGTACGGGGTTAGGATGCGGCGAAACCCCCGTCGCCGCCCGGTCCTCCTATTTCTGTTCGTTTTTTCCCTTGTCGGTCCGTCGATTGCCCTATCCCAGAGCGCCGCCCCCGGTTCGGGCGGACCTCCCGCGCTGGGGAAATTCGACAAAACGGATCAACCCCTCAATCTCACCGCAGACTTTCTGGAGTACCGACAGCAGGAGGACGTCTATTACGCAGAGGGGAACGTTGTCGTTACCCAGGAGGGGCTTCGTTTGAGCGCCGACCGTGTGGTTTTGGAAAATGCCACCGGATGGCTGACGGCGGAGGGCGACGTGGAGTTGCTGGACAGGGAGGATCGCCTCCGGGCAGAGCGGATCGAACTCAACGTGAACACCTCGCAGGGCGTCATTCAAAGAGGGCGGATCGATATTGCGCGGGATGACTATCATATCGAGGGAGAGCGCATGGAGCGGCTTTCCGAGGATCTCTATCTGATCGAAGGCGGCTCGATGACCACATGCGATATCTGCGAGGGTCGTTCACCGGCGTGGCGCATCAGAGCGAAGCGTCTGAGGCTCCGGCTGGATCGTTACGCGACGGTGCGTGGCATGGCGTTTTACATCAAGGATATTCCGGTGGCCTATTTCCCGTATCTGGTTTTTCCGGTCAAGACCACCCGTCAGAGCGGATTTCTGTTTCCGCGCCTCGCCTATGCGACCCAAGAGGAGGGTTTCAAGTATCTTCAACCCTTCTTTTGGGCTATCGGACCCAGCCATGACGCCACCCTGTCTTTCGATTACCGAAGCGAAAAAGGGATGGGGGGGATCGTGGAGTATCGGTACAGGCTGAGCCGGACCGATGAAGGACGGCTGGAGACGCATTATTTCTATGACCGGGATCTTCAGCAAGAGCAGATTGACGTGCGTTTCCGGCATGACCAGGTTTTTACGCCGCGGCTCGACCTGAAGGCCGATATCAATTTTGTGAACCGGGAGGACGTCCGGCGCAACCTGAGTTCCATTACGGCCGAGCGCTCCCAGAGCAGTCTTGAATCCAATCTCTTTTTGAATCATCGAAGCGACCACCACTCGATGTCTCTTTTGACGCGATATTCCCAGGATCTGCTTCGGGACGACGATTTTACGCTGCAACGGCTGCCCGAATGGACGGCACAGGTGCCGGAGGTGTCGTTGCCCGGGACTCCGTTTCTGGCGGGAGGCCAGCTCGGTGTCGTGAATTTCTGGCGCCAGGATGAAAGGGAAGACCCGGATCCTTTTCAGGCGCAGATCAAGGCGGTGCGCGCGGACATCTTCCCCAGGGCATGGTGGCCCATCGCGGTCGGCGGGCTGGGAACCCTGACGCCGCACGCGGGACTGCGGGAGACGGTTTACAGCCGCGGGGTCCAGACGCGTTCCGCCGTGCATCGCGAGATCTATCTTCTGGGGACCGATCTACAGACTCCCTGGTCGTTTCGTTATGGGAGGCGGGGGCTTCACTGGGTCGAGCCGGCCGTTCGATTCGAATGGGCCAACAGGGTTCAGGACGGGCCGGTCCCCCAATTTGATCAAGTGGATCTCGCGGACGACAAGCGGCTGATCACCTATAGCTTGGCCAATCGGCTCTTGCTCCGGGACGGGGAAGATTTTTCCCGGAATGCAGGCTCCCTCCTCCTCCGCCTCAGCCAGAGCTATCATCTGGATCCCGAGGAGGAGAGGGTCCTGTCCGACCTGCGAATCGAGTCGGCGGCCAGAGTGGGAGGCTGGTTGCAGGCCGGGCTGGACAGCTTTTTCGATGGCTACGACCGGCGGTTTGCGGCCATCAATACCGATGCCCGTCTGCACGCGTCGTCCTATTTTCACGTCGGTGCCTCCCATCGGTATACCCGATCGGGCGAGCAAACCCAAAAGGGCGACCTATTCAATCCGCTATCGCTGGGGCAAACCTTCACCCAGGGCGAGAGAATCGAATTCATTACGGTGGATGCGTTGCTGCATATCCCCGCGTCGCTCTGGGACCGATCCGCAGATCCCGGATCCGGGCTGTACTTCGCCAGCAAGGGATTCTACAACCTGGACACGGACGGGTTCACCGAAATCGATTACGGACTCAAACTGGCCGCGGGATGCTGGGAAATCGTGGTGGACTACCTGGATTTTCAGGAGAAGAATCAAATTAATTTTATGATTACCTTGAAGGGGGCCGTGACGGTCGATTCACGATCGTCCGGAGGTCTCTTTGAGGAAAAACCCCCGCCTTGACACTGGGTTAGCCAATCTGCTAAAAATAACCCTACTCCTTTTCGAAGTCCTGAATCCCCCGAAGGGCCTATGGTCGGGGCATCGAATAGGCCGGAATCGGTGAGGCATCTGGGTCTTTGGCACGATTGCTTAACCATCTAAAATATTGTTATAATTCGGTTTTATCACGGGCTCCGCCGGGAATCATGAAGTTTGCTTTATTTACTTAATCGATACGGCGTCGCACGGGACGCGGGAGGGTAAAATGGCTAAGGTTCTGGAAGGCCCGGGAATGCAGCTGCTGAAAAAGTGGGGAATGGGGGTTCCCAACTACCTGGTGGTGACCTCGCCGGCCGATTTTAATGATCGCGTCGCGTCCAATCCGTGGCTCAGCAACTCGAAATTGGTGGTCAAGGCCCACGAGGCGCTCGGCTCCAGGATGAAACTGGGTCTGGTCAAGGTCGATCTGGATCTTGCCGGGGCCCAGAAGGCCGTCCAGGAGATGATCGGAAAACAGGTGAGCCAGGGCATGAGCATCCGGGAAGTGATCGTTTCCGAAATGATTCCTCACAACCACGAGTATTACATTTCCGTGAAGTCCGTCCGGGAAGGCGCTGAGATCCTTCTGGCCAGCATTGGAGGGATCGAGGTGGAGTCGCAGTGGGACAAGGTCAAGCGGATCTTTGTCGAGGTGGGTGCCAGCCCGACCGAACAGGATCTCAACCAGTTGGCGCAGGACGCGGGATTTGCGCGGGATCTGGTGCCTGCCGTCGCTGAGTTCGCCGGAAGGCTGTTCCAGTGCTATGAACAGGAGGATGCCCAGTATCTCGAGATCAACCCCTTGGTCCAGGCGGGTGACGGGCGGCTGGTGGCGTTGGATGCCGTGACGCTTCTGGACGGGGATGCCCGGTTCCGACACCCGGACTGGGACTTTTCCTTCGCTGCCGA
>CAYGBP010000010.1:8907-10072 GCA_964348105.1 uncultured Nitrospirota bacterium | reverse complement strand
ACACCGCCCTTCTCCCGGCCGGCGGTGGGGCGAGCGTATTTTATACGGATGCCGTTGTGGCGCTGGGCGGCAAGCCGGCCAACTATGCGGAATATTCGGGCGATCCCCCCGACTGGGCTGTGGAGGCCTTGACCGAGAAGGTCTGCTCCCTGCCGAACATCAAGCGAATCATCGTCGGAGGGGCGATCGCGAATTTTACCAATGTGAAAAAGACATTCACCGGTATTATCGCCGGGTTTCGAAAGGCGAAGGAGCAGGGCAAGCTCAACGGCGTTGATATCTGGGTCCGCAGGGGAGGACCTTTTGAAAAAGAGGGCCTTGCCGCCATGAAGGAATTGAAAAATGAGGGGTTCGATGTCAATGTCTACGATCGCTACACGCCCCTGACCGATATCGTGGACATGGCCCTGAAGGGTCGCTAGACGGATTGAAAAAAAATGCGCGGGGTCGAGCCGCCCTGAGGGATGATGTCTCGCCGCATCCGGCGTTAAGAAGCGGGCGCCTCGAACCAGCCGAACAAGCCAATCAAATTACCGAGGTCGTCATGAGCATCATTGCAAATCGTGAAACGCGCGTTGTCATTCAAGGAGGGCCCGCGGGCGTGAACGCCGCCCGGCGGATGGCCGAATTCTGCCACCTGAACAAGGCTCCTCTCAATGTCCTCGCCTTCGTCTTTCCGCCGGATGCCGGCAAGACGGTTGAGATTCCTTTCGGAGCGCAGCTGGTCTCGGTGCCGGTCTACAAGACGGTCGCCGAGGCCACTCGGGACCATCCCATCATCAATACCAGCCTGATCTACGTGGGGCCGGACCGGGCCTTCGGGGCCGCCAAGGAGGCGTTGGAAACACCCGAAATCAATCTGGTCTCCATGATTACGGAGGGGGTTCCCGAAAAGGACAGTAAGATGCTGTCGAAGATCGCCCGGGACCGCGGCAAGATCTTCAACGGCCCCTCCGCCATCGGAATCATTTCCGCCGGAGAATCCCGACTGGGCGTGATCGGGGGCTCTTACGACAACCTCATCCTCAGCAAGCTGTATCGGCCCGGCTCGTTCGGCGTCATTACCAAGTCGGGGGGGCTCTCCAATGAAATTATCTGGATTTGCAGCCAGTTCGCGGACGGCGTCACGACCGCGATCGGAATCGGAGGAGATGCCTATCCCGGA
>CAYGBP010000010.1:0-8897 GCA_964348105.1 uncultured Nitrospirota bacterium | reverse complement strand
CCTATCTGGAGCAGTTCGAGCAGGACCCTCAGACGAAGGCCGTCGTAATCGTCGGCGAGATGGGCGGAGATCTCGAGGAGCGGGCCGCGGAATGGTACGGCGCGAAGAAACGGCGGATCAAGCTTTTGGGCGTGATTTCCGGCTTCTGTCAGGAAACCCTTCCGAAGGGAATGAAATTCGGCCATGCCGGGGCGAAAGAGGGCATGAAGGGCGAAGGCAGCGCCCGGTACAAGGCCGATGCCCTCAAAAAGGCGGGTGCCATCGTTCCGGCCACCTTCGGCGGTCTCGGTCCTGCCGTTAAGGAAATTTACCAGGAGATGATCTCCAAAAAGGCCCTGAAACCCGCGCCGGAGGAGGAGCCCGCGGAGCTGCCTTCACTTCCCAGGACCATCGAAGAGTCCCGCCGGACAGGCGACGTTTTCGTCGAACCGCTCATTAAGACCACGATTTCGGATGATCGGGGCGAAGAGCCGCTTTACCAGGGTTATCCCGCTTCGGACCTGATCAACAAGGGATATGAGATTCCTCACGTGATCGGGCTTCTCTGGAACAAACGGCTGCTGACGCGTCAGGAGGCAGAGATCATTAAGCGAATCATCATGCTTTCGGCCGACCACGGGCCCTGCGTTTCAGGGGCACTGGGGACCATCATCGCCGCCTGCGCGGGCATCGGGATGTCGCAGGCCGTGGCGGCGGGCCTGATCATGATCGGACCGCGGTTCGGAGGAGCGGTTACGGATGCCGGCAAGTGGTTCAAATACGCCGTGGACCACCAGCTCTCGGTCGAGGATTTTCTGGCCTACATGAAATCGAACGTGGGGCCCGTTCCGGGGATCGGCCACCGGGTCAAGAGCGTCAAGAACCCCGACAAGCGGGTGCAAGAGCTGGTGGGTTACGTCAAGTCGCTGGGCATCTCGACCCCTTGCCTGGATTTTGCCCTGTCGGTTGAGAAGGTCACGACCGCGAAGAAGGAAAACCTGATCCTCAACGTGGACGGGACCATGGCCGCGATTCTGGTGGACCTCGGTTTTCCGGTGGAAAGCCTCAATGGATTCTTTATCCTATCCCGGACCATCGGCCTGATCGGGCATTGGATCGATCAGAAGCAGCAGAAGAGCCGCCTGATCCGATTGTTCGATTATCTGGTCAACTACGCATCCCCGAAGCGGCGCGAGGCGCCCCCCTTGAAAAAATAGCGGCGGGGCCCGCTATTGGCGGCTGGACGGAAACGAGCCCACGCGATCTTTTGGATAATGCGAATGTGATGCTGGGGGCGGCCGAGGGTGGCCGGCGGTGCACCGGTAACCGCAGGCGCCTCGAACGAATCTCACTCAGGGAGAATAGGCAATGACGGCGCAGACCGCAACGAAGCCCTCGCTGGTTACGGTTGAAATCATGGGCAAGAAGCACCAGGTGCCCCAGGGGATCACCGTGATCCAGGCGATGTGGTATTCCGGCTACGAGCTGGTTCGGGGAATCGGTTGCCTGGGCGGCGTCTGCGGGGCCTGCGGGATCGTCTACCGGACCCGGGATAGCTTCGAGCTCAGGAACGGCATGGGCTGCGCGACTCTGGTAGAAGACGGCATGTCCGTATCCATGATCCCCAGTTATCCCGCAAGCCAGGCCCGATACAAGATGAACGAGATCCAGAATGCCAAGGAGGATCTCGTTACCTATTATCCCGAAGCGGCGCGCTGCGTCAATTGCAACGCCTGCAACAGGGTCTGCCCCCAGGGCATTGATGTGAGGACCAGCGTCTGGTGCGCCGTCTTCGGTGATTTCCAGGAGGTGGCGGATCTCACGATCAACTGCAACATGTGCGGGCTTTGCGTCTCCCGCTGCGTGGCGGACATGGCGCCCAACCTCATCGCCCTTTATGCGCGCCGCTCGCTGGGCGCCATCTATCAGGAAAAGCCCCGGGCGGTTCTGGAGCGCATCGAGGAGATCGAGAAGGGTCAATACGACCAGGAATGGGCAAAGATCCTTGCCGCGGATGAGGCCGCGCTCAAGGAGCTTTGCCGCAAGTCTTAATGTGGGTGCCGAGGCCTTATGGATGATCTAAAGACACTCCGCCAGGTTGTGGATGGCAGTCGGGATGCCAGAAAAAATCAAAGCCTGGCCCTGCTCCCTGCCGGGGAGAAGGAAGCCCTCCTGAAGGAAAACCATCCGGATTACAAGGAAGACGCCTACCGCACGGTCACAATCGGGCCGAATGCGGGGGAGAAGACCGTTCACGAGGTGGCTGACCTGCTCGAAGGGCGCAGCCCCGTTCTGGACAAGACCGTGGACCTGAAGCCCGACCACACCGCGGACGTGCTCATCATCGGCGGGGGCGGCGCGGGCTGCACGGCCGCGCTGACGGCCGTTGCGAACGGGGCGAAGGTGATCCTGGCCACCAAGCTTCGTGTCGGGGATTCCAATACGGTGATGGCCGAGGGTGGGATGCAGGTGGCGATCCAACCCGAGGACTCTCCCATCCGGCATTTTCTGGACACGATGCGGGGGGGGCATCTCAAAAACGACCGTCAGCTGCTGAGGACGCTGGTGGAGGAGGGCCCCCAGGCCACGAAATGGCTCCTGGACCTGGGCGTGCTGTTTGACAGGGATGATTCCGGAGAGAATCTGCGGGTGAGGAGCGGGGGGGCCACCAGCACACCCCGCCTGGTGACCTGTCGGGACTACACGGGGCTGGAGATCATGAGGGTACTGAAGGACGCCCTCATCAATGAAGATGTCCAGATTCTGGAGTACGCCCCGGCCGTGGAGCTGTTGACCGGTGCCGACGGGGCCTGCACGGGCGCCCTGCTGAAGAATCTTGATAACGACCAGTTCATCGTGGTGGCGGCCAAAACCGTCATTCTCGCCACGGGCGGCAGCGGGCGGCTGCACATCCAGGGATTTCCGACCAGCAATCACTTCGGAGCCACGGGAGATGCGCTCCCGCTGGCCTATCGACTGGGGGCCAGGCTTCGCTTCATGGACACCTTCCAGTATCATCCGACCGGCGTGTGCCACCCCGAGCCGATGGCCGGCCTGCTGGTGACGGAGGGCATCCGGTCCGCCGGTGCCCAGCTGGTCAATGTGAAGGGGGACCGGTTTATCAATGAGATGGACACCCGGGATGTGGTGGCCGCGGCCATTATCCGGGAGTGCGCCCAGGGGCGCGGGGTCTCGACGCCGTCCGGCCGGGTCGGCGTCTGGCTGGATATTCCGATGGTGGATTCAGTCAACGGGGAAGGGACCCTGGAGAAGCGTTTTCCCAACATGATGAAGCAGTTCTCCCGCTACGATATCGATATCCGCAAGGAGCCGGTATTGATTCATCCCACCCTCCATTATCAGAACGGAGGCATCGAGATTGGCGTGGACGGCGAGACGGGCATTCCCAACCTGTTCGCCGCGGGGGAGGCATCCGGCGGCGTCCACGGCCGCAACCGCCTGATGGGCAACTCGCTTCTTGATATCATTGTTTACGGTCGAAGGGCGGGCAAGGCCGCGGCCCTTCGCGCCAACACAGTATCCCTCGGCGGCCTTTCCCTGGCTCACTTGGACCGCTTTTACGGAAAGTTCGGAAAGACCGAGGGGAAGGATTTCGTCTCCCCCGTGCTGATACCAGATTACGTTCGCCGGCAAGAGGCCAAGGTGAGCAACAAATCTTAGCGGACCGGGGCGTTTCCCGGGGTTCCGACGTGCCGGCTTTTCCTGCAGACATCGAGTCCAAGCAAACGGAGCGATTATGAATATACATGAATATCAGGCGAAGGATTTGTTGACCCGGTATGGTGTGCCGGTCCCGCAGGGAAAATCGGTCGGGAGTCTCGACGAGGCGAAAGAATGGGGGGAGGCGCTTGCCACGCCCGTGATGGTGGTCAAGGCCCAGATTCATGCCGGAGGCCGTGGCAAGGCGGGCGGGGTGAAGGTCGTCAAGGGTCCAACCGAGATGCTCAAGGCCGCCAGAGAGCTCTTGGGAAAAACGCTGGTCACGCATCAGACGGGTCCCTCCGGCCGGGAAGTTCACCGGCTTCTGATTGAAGAGGGGGCCCAGATCCAGCGCGAGCTCTACCTTTCAATCCTGATGGATCGGGCCGCCGCCCGCCCGGTGATTGTGGCGTCCGGTTCCGGGGGGATGGAAATCGAGGAGCTGGCGGCGCAGTCCCCCGATAAGATCCTCAAGGTACATATCGATCCGCGGGTGGGCTGCCAGGCCTTCTACGGCCGGCGGATTGCCTTTCAGATGGGGCTGCCCAAGCCCCTGATCGGACCCTTCACAAAACTCCTGGCGCAGCTCTATCAGTTTTTCATGGAAAAAGACGCCCTCATGGTGGAAATCAATCCATTGATCATGACCGGAGATGAGCGGCTGGTCGCCCTCGACGCGAAGGTTGTTTTTGATGACAACGCATTGTTCCGGCATGAAGACATCATGGAGCTGAGGGATCTGAATGAGGAAGAGCCGCTCGAGATCGAGGCGTCCCAGCACAACTTAAACTACGTGAAGCTTGACGGCTCGATCGGCTGCATGGTTAATGGGGCGGGGCTTGCCATGGCTACGATGGACATCATCAAGCTGGCCGGCGAAGAGCCCGCGAACTTTCTGGATGTGGGCGGCACGGCCACAAAGGAAACGGTGAAGCACGGATTCAAGATTCTGCTTTCGGATCCTCACGTGAAAGGGATATTCGTGAACATCTTCGGGGGGATCGTGCGGTGTGAGCGAATCGCCGGAGGCATTATCGACGCTGCACAGGAGACCCAGGTTGGGGTTCCGTTGGTGGTTCGTCTGGAAGGGACGAACGCCGAGGAGGGCCGCAAGATGCTGCAGGGGTCAAGCCTGAAGCTGGAGGTGGCAAAGGACCTGTGGGAAGGCGCCCAGAAGATCGTCAGCCTGATTCAGTCCAGAAAATAGAGAGAGGGTATCATGAGTATTTTGGTGGATCGGTCCAGTCGGATTATCGTTCAAGGAATCACCGGGAAGGAGGGCTCGTTTCACGCCCGGGCCTGCCGGGAATACGGCACGCAGGTGGTCGGTGGCGTGACGCCGGGTAAGGGGGGGACGGAATTCGAGGGTGTACCCGTTTTTGATACCGTCACACAAGCGGTCGAGGTCGCCTCGCCGGATGTCTCGATGATCTTCGTGCCTCCTCCGTTCGCGGCGGACGCCATCATGGAGGCGGCGGCGGCCGGGATTCGCCTCATCGTCTGCATCACCGAGGGGATTCCGGTCAGAGACATGATGATGGCCAAAGATTTCGTCCGGGAGCGGGATTGTCGCCTGATCGGTCCCAATTGCCCGGGCATTATCACTCCGGAGGAATGCAAAATCGGGATCATGCCCGGATTCATCCATAAACAGGGCAAGGTGGGAGTGATTTCCAGGAGCGGCACGCTCACCTACGAAGCCGTCTGGCAGCTGACCCGGATCGGTCTTGGGGAATCGACCTGCGTCGGGATCGGGGGCGATCCCATTCATGGGACTTCATTTACGGATCTGTTGGAGCTCTTCGAGGCGGACTCCGCGACGGAGGCCATCGTGCTGATCGGAGAGATCGGAGGCGATGCGGAGGAACAGGCCGCCGACTATATCGCCAAGGGGGTTTCTAAGCCGGTGGTGGCCTTTATCGCCGGGACCACTGCCCCCGCGGGTAGACGGATGGGGCATGCCGGCGCCATCATCAGCGGAGGAAAGGGGGGCGCCGAAGAGAAGATCAAGTCGCTGGAGGCCGCCGGCGTCACCGTGGCCCGAAACCCGGCCGTCATCGGTGAGACCGTTCAAGACCTGATCAAACAAGGCGCCGCAAGCAAATGAGCAATTGACACCCCACCGCTATTCTGATATATTTTCACACTTGTTGGATCAATCTTCCTGGGAGAGGCGGATGAGATTTCCCATTGAAATGACATTTTCGATCCCTCGAGGACTGCCTCAGCCGGGTCGACGAGTGCGACTCCCCGATCGTCTCGGTCTGCGGCGGGGAGCCCCTGATCTATCCCCACATCGTCGAGCTGGTGGAAGGGATCCTGGACCGGAAGAAGCATGTCATGATCTGTACGAATGCGATCAATCTGGATAAATTCCTGCCGCGTTTCCGGCCCAGCCCCTACTTTACCATCAATGTGTCGATGGACGGTTTGGCAAAGACCCATGACGTGACCCGGGGGCGCAAGGGCCTCTATGAGCTGGACATGAAGAATATCCGCGAGGCCAAGGCCCAGGGATACCGCGTCGTGACGAACACCACGGTCTACAGGGAGACGGACGTGGGGGAGCTTGAAAAATTGTTTGAGGAGCTGAGCTCGGCCGGCGTTGACGGCATGTTGGTCAGCCCCGGATACCATTATGAAGCGGTCAAGGATGATATCTTTTTGACCCGGAAGGAGATTAACGAGAAGTTCCGGCGTGTCGAAAAGCTGTCCAAGCGATTTCGATTCGCGAATTCGCCGCTTTACCTGAAGTATCTGGCCGGAGAGCGTGAATATAAATGCACGCCGTGGGGGAATCCCACCGTCAATCCTCAGGGCTGGAAGGGTCCCTGCTACCTGATCACGGATGGGCATTACAAGACCTATCAGGAACTCATGGACCAGACCGAGTGGGAGAAATACGAAGATCGAAAAGATGCCCGCTGCACAAACTGCATGATGCACTCGAGCGTCGAGCCGACCATCATGCAGGAGAGCGGAAAAAACCTTCGCGACATGATCACCATGCTCAAGTGGAATTTTTCCTAAGGTTGGAACGAAATTACAGCGTGGGGAAGGGGATAAGGGGATTATGTCATGAAGCGGCTTGTCCAACTGATCGCCGAGTTCTCCAGCAGCCTGCGTGATCCCGGGATGAGGTCGCCGGAGGGGCGCCCCCCGAAGGGACCGGAGGAGGGCCTCATTTCGGAGGCCGGCGAGTCAGAGATATTGGATTGCACCTGGAAGCCCCACCCCAATTCATCAATCGAACCCGCCGTTGCAAGCAAATCGCAGGACCAGGCTGTCCGATCGGGCCAGGATAGATTCCTGTCGGATCAATTCGCCGATGGATTTTGGGTCGGCGAGCTGGAGGCCGATACCTCCCTCACGTCTGAATATCTGATGCTTCGACGCATCCTGGGCCGGGTCGATCCCGTCAAGGAGAAGAAGGCGGTCCACTACCTTGTCGATCATCAGCTGTCGGATGGCGGATGGAGTATCTTTTACGGCGGATCGAGCAATATCAGCTCGTCCGTGAAGGCTTACTTTGCCCTGAAGCTTTGCGGATTTTCCTCTCATGAAACCCTCATGCAAAGGGCGAGGGAAAATATCCTCGACCGGGGCGGCGTGAAGAAGGCCAACGTCTTCACCAAGATCGGCCTGGCCCAGTTCGGCCAGTACCCGTGGGAAAATATTCCGCTGATGCCCCCGGAGCTGATCCTGTTGCCGAACTGGTTTTATTTCAATCTCTACGAGGTTTCATACTGGTCCCGCGCGGTCATTGTCCCCCTGCTGATCATCTATGATAAAAAGCCATTGTGCGTGATCTCGAAGGATATGGGGATTGCCGAACTCTATAAAGATCCATCCGACCAGCTGCCGGGCCAGTTACGGCGTGAAGGCCCGCTGCTTTCGTGGAAGAACTTTTTCGTCACCGTCGATCGGGTCTTGAAACAGTATGATCGGGTCCACCTCAAATCCCTGCGATCCCGGGCCCTGGAGACGGCGAAGGGCTGGTTGCTGGACCACATGAAGGGCTCCGGCGGTCTGGGTGGAATCTATCCGGCGATGGCGAATTCGGTGGCGGCGCTTCGATGTATGGGGTTCCCTGAGGATGATCCCTTGGTGATGAAGGGCTTCCGTGAGATTGAGGAATTGGAGATCCAGGATGAGGATTCGCTGCACATCCAACCCTGCCATTCCCCAATCTGGGACACCAGTCTGACCATGAACGCCCTCCTGGACACGGGGCTGGCACAGGATCACCCCGCTCTGCGGCGGGCGGCCGCCTGGCTGCTGTCAAAGCAGACGAAGACCTCAGGTGATTGGACGATCAAAAGGCCGAAAACGGAGCCGGGCGGCTGGTACTTTCAGTATGAAAACGAATTCTATCCCGATAACGACGATGCCGCGATAGTGCTGATGGCGCTGGCAAAGGTCAAAACAGAAGATGAGGCCGGCAAGCGCGAAGCCATACTCAGGGGCCTTCGCTGGCTGCTCGCGATGCAATGCAGGGACGGCGGCTGGGGATCTTTCGATATCGACAACCAGAAGATGATCTTCAACCAGATTCCGTTTGCCGATCACGGCGCCCTCCTGGATCCCAGCACCTGCGATCTGGCCGGCCGGGTGCTCGAGGCGCTGGGAACGCTGGGATACGACAGAAAATTCCGTCCGGCCGCGGACGCCTTGCGATTTATCCGCCGAAACCAGGAACCGGATGGAAGCTGGTACGGACGGTGGGGGGTCAATTATATCTACGGCACCTGGTCGGTGCTGGCGGGACTTTACTCGATCGGGGAGGATATGCGGGAACCGTATGTCCGCAACGCCGTGGATTGGCTCAAGGGCAAACAGAATGTCGACGGGGGATGGGGCGAATCCTGTGAAAGCTACGTGGATCGGTCCTTCTCGGGTGTGGGCAGGAGTACCGCTTCCCAGACCGCATGGGCGATCCTGGGCCTTCTGAAGGCCGGGGAGATTCGTGATCCCGCCGTACGCAGGGGGATCGATTACCTGCTCTCGACCCAGAATGAAGACGGGACGTGGGACGAGCCGGAATTCACGGGGACAGGATTCCCGGGCGTTTTTTACCTTCGATATCACATGTACCGCAACTACTTTCCGCTATGGGCAATCGGCCTTTATCAATCACTTCGCGCCAGGGGGCGAACCATCTCGGATGATGTCAGAATCATCAATCGTCTGAATGGCAC
>CAYGBP010000009.1:37096-41539 GCA_964348105.1 uncultured Nitrospirota bacterium | reverse complement strand
GCATGGTTGTGGCCCTCGCCAAGGCGTGCCTGGAATCGGTTCTGGATGGCGCGGCGCAGGACAGGCTTGAGGAGTCTGACAGCCCCGAGAGGCTTTCGGAAATGAAGGTGAAGCTGGAATCCATGGAGCCGGTGAACCTCGCCGCACTGGATGAGCAGCGGGAACTGCAGGAACGCTACGAATTTCTGACCCAGCAGGAGCAGGACCTCACACAGGCGATCGATTCGCTCCAAAAGGCGATCGCCAAGATCAACCAGACGATTCGATCCCTGTTTATGGAGACCTTCGAGAAGTTAAATGCCAAGTTCGGGGAGGTCTTCACGCAATTCTTCGAGGGGGGAAGCGCCCGACTGGTCCTCCTGGATGACGGTAATCCGCTGGATTCCGGGCTGGATATCGTGGCCCAGCCCCCCGGCAAGCGGCTTCGGCATATTCAGCTGCTCTCGGGCGGAGAGAAGGCGCTGACGGCCATTTCCCTGCTGTTTGCAAGCTTCCTGATCCATCCGACGCCCTTCTGCGTGCTGGACGAGATCGACGCCGCGCTGGATGAAGAAAACGTCCGCCGTTTCACGCGGGTCCTGGGACCGCTCTCGGAGAAGTCCCAGTTTATCCTCGTGACCCACAACAAGCGGACCATGGAAATGGCGGATATGCTTTACGGAATCACCATGGAAGAGCCTGGATCTTCGAAGGTGGTCTCGGTCAAGATGGTCGAGATGGCCGGCCAGCCGACCGTTTAGAAGGGGCGGGGGCCTCCGGAGACGAAGCGCTCAGGCACGCGCAGCATTTCCTCATCGCTCATCATCGCCATGCGGGCGGGGGCATAGCCGGGATCAAGCTCCAGCGCCCGATTAAACCGGGCTGATGCCTCGTCTTCTAAGTCCATCGAACGGTAACAGAGCCCGATAAAGAAGTGGGCCTTGGCCTCATCGGAGGGCTCCAGGGGGTTTTTGAGCGCCCGCTGCAGGTGTTTCAGCGCCTCGCCCGGGTCGTCGCCGTTTCGAAAGGCGCCCATCGCGTGGTAGGACCCGAGAAGGATCAGGGCAGGGGCGTAGTCCGGGTCGATCTCCAGGGCCTTTTCAGCCGATCGGTTAACCTCCACGAAAAAGTCCGCCCGCTCCAATACCGATCCGGCGGCGCGGGAGCCCTTGAGATGGATTCTTCCCCGGGCCACCCACAGGGCGGGGTCTTTCGGATGCCTGCTACACCCTTCGTTGATGATCCCGATGGCCAGGTCGATCCGATTTTCCTTTTCGAAAAATTCGGCTCCGCGGATGTAGGAGAGCGGATCGTCCTGTATTTCCGAGAGGGGGATCTGAAGGAGATCGGGATCCGCCTGGGGGATGGCGGATGGCTTCCAGTCCTGCCATCCTGAGATGCTACGCAGCACCCGGAGGATGGCGTAGCGGGGCGTTCCCCAGACCTGCGGCAGCGCCGCGTATTTTTCCGGAAGGCCCCCCTCCACGATTTGAAGGATCTCGGCCAGAGATTTTCCGTCCTCGGCCAGCGGAATCACGGTATCCAGAAAGTAGGCCTGAAGATCGATGAAGAAGTCAATTTCGGCCACCGTACCCACCGGACCGTGGCCGGGAATGATCTTGTCGGGGGAAAATCCGCGCATCTTTTCCAGCGCCTTGATCCATAAACGGTCATCGGACAATCCCTCGGACATCACGGGCTGGCCCAGGATGGGAAAACTGCCCGTCATGAGCGTGTCGCCGCTGATCACACACCGGTCGGTCGGGACGACGACGGCGGTCGCGTCATCCGTCTCGGCGCAGCCCAGAAACATCAGCTCAATCGGCAGAGAGCCCAGGTGAAGCGTGGTTCGATCGTCGAATGTCTTGTCGGGGAGCGCGGGGTCCTGATCCGGCATCGTGAACCCCCGGGATCGAAGGAAGGCGCGCTGTCTTCGGCTCCGCCTCTGCATGAATTCGCGGGTGAGGTCCCCCGAGATCAGCGTGGCGCCGGTTTCCCGAAGCACGTCGTTGCCGGCCCAATGATCCCAGTGGTAATGCGTGTTGATGACATAGCGAATCGGCGCATCGGTGACGGTCCGGATGGCCTTAAGCATCCGCCGGGCCATCGGCGCGTTGATCTGGGTGTCGACGATCGCAACGCCGTCATCCGTCACGATGACTCCGGAGTTCACCACGTTGCGGAAGATGTAGCAATGGTCGGCGACTTTTTTAAGGCTTCCGTATTGAAGCTTTCCAAAGGGATTTTCCATAATTGGAATAGAATACAGTTTCCAGAGTCGGGAGGTCAAGCCCCCATTCTCACCCGCCGGTATTGACTCCAAAGGGAAAACGGGGTTATGCTTGGCGGCACGATGGCAGCGGGGGAGACGGGAGTGAGGCGACCGTGGCATGTGACGCTGTTCGGGGTGCTCTTTCTGGCGAGCGCGCCGGTGGAGCTTTATTTCATCGCCCAGACGGACTGGACCTATACCCCCAAGTTTTTCGGTATTCTGTTGACCGGACTTCCGGCAAAGCTCTATCTGCTGGCCCAACCCGTGCTTCATCTGCTCCTGGGCTACGGCTTCTTGACGCTTCGACGATGGGCGATCATCCTGGCCCTGGTCTATGCGGCCGATACCCTGACCAGCTCGTTCTACGCCCTTTGGATGGAGGGGTATGGCAGGAGACGCACGATATTCATCGCTGCGCTTCTTCCCTTCGTCGTCTATATCCTGGCGATCCGGAAGCGGTTTGTTCGATAGGGGCCGTGCGACCCGGGTGATGAACTATTCCCTATGAATCGAATCGTTTCGCTCCTTCCGAGCAGCACCGAAATTGTTTGTGGCCTGGGCCTCGAGGATCAACTCGTGGGGCGTTCCCACGAGTGCGACTTCCCCCTGTCGGTGAAACGGCTTCCCGCCTGCACCGAAACGAAGCTGTCCCAGCAGGCATCGAGCTCCGCCATCCACGAGGACGTTGAATCGCTCCTGCGCGAAGCTTTGAGTGTCTATCGGGTCGACCCGGAGCTCCTGCAACGGCTTCGCCCCACCCACATCGTGACCCAGACGCAATGTGAGGTGTGTGCCGTCAGTCTCAGGGAGGTGCAGGATGCGGTCCGCTCACTTACCTCATCGCGCCCTGTGGTCATCGCGCTTCAACCCGGCAGCCTGTCGGATATCTGGGAGGATGTCCGCAAGGTGGCTCATGGGCTCGGGGTGACACCTGCGGGGGAGCGGCTCATTGAAACGATGCGGGCCCGAATGGAGGCGATCGAGAAAAAAGCCGCCAGGCTTTCCAGGCGACCCCGGGTCGCCTGCATCGAATGGATCGATCCTCTGATGGGGGCCGGGAACTGGATGCCGGAGCTTGTCCAGATGGCGGGGGGTATCGGCCTGTTCGGGATGGCGGGGGAGCATTCGGGCTGGTTGCGGTGGGAGGATATACTGAAAGCCCAGCCGGATATCCTGGCTGTTTTGCCCTGCGGCTTCGATCTTGAGCGAACACGACGGGAATCTATTGCTCTGAGTCGAGCGCCGGGTTGGTCCGATCTGAAGGCCGTAAGGGAGGGGCAAGTTTATCTGATGGACGGCCACCAATATTTTAATCGTCCGGGCCCCCGATTGGTCGAATCACTGGAAATCTTCGCCGAAATCATTCATCCCGATATATTTTCTTTCGGGCATGAGGGAAGGGGTTGGCAATCGATGTAGCGCCGGGCCGGAGGGGATGGGCTGGGGAACATCTTACCGGCAGCCGATCTTTTCACGCTCCATTTTATCGCGATAGGCCTCCACCGCGGCCGGTCCGGTCAGCAGAAGCCCCAGGTCGGATTCCAAACGGCTCGGCTTGATGGAGGCGATCCAGCCCTTTTCATAGGGGTCATGGTTGATCAAGGAAGGATTCGTCGGCAGTAATTCGTTAACGCGGATGATCTCCCCGCCGACGCTGGCGGGGACAGAACCCACGAACTGGCCGCTCTCGATCGTGGCAATGCCTCTGAATTGCTCCACGACCTGGCCCGGGGGCTTGATCTTGGCATAGAAGAGGCGTCCCGCCAGATGCTGGGCCAGGTCCGTCACGCCCATGGTAACCGACCCATTCGTCTCGATACGGGCCCAGACATGCCGGTCGATATCATAGTAATAGTCTTCAGGTATGCGGCAACCCTTGATCGTGGCCACGTTCGTCGACTCATCCAATGAAACGGTTGCCCGGACGGACGGCCCCTGCGATTCAGAAAGTCAGGACGATATCGGCGTCCTGGACGATGTCCACAAAGGCAGCCGCTCCGATGACGCCGCTCACCTCTTTGACGAGATCATCCGCCGTCATGTCCATGAGGTCGAGGCCGGGCTGGCAGTAATAAAACTTCACGCCGGCCTCCACGGCGAGGTTGACGAAATAGGAGATGGGTTTGCCGCCCGGCTTGATATACACCTTTTCGGCCTCCCCCTTTTTCAGAATTCCGCATCCCTTTGCCGTG
>CAYGBP010000009.1:31892-37086 GCA_964348105.1 uncultured Nitrospirota bacterium | reverse complement strand
ATGCCCAGAGGCGCTTCTGACGTTCCTCGTAGGTGAAGACCATGCTGGCCTCCATCTCCATGGCGGCCGCGGCGGTGGCGATAAAAAAAGGGGATGGGAGGCGATGCGGGGTGTCCAGCCCGCTGGTCTGCAGTATGACCAGACGTTTTTTTTCGTTACCCACCTTGTCCCCTCGTCTGGGGGTTGGTTTTCTCTTCGCGTTGGGTCAAATGAAGAGCGTGATATCGGCGTCGGAGGCGTATTCGAGAAAGGTCGCGGCCCCGCAGGGATCGGGGAGGCCTTCGACCAGGTCTTCCTTGCGGATGCTGAACATGTCCATGGCCATCTGGCATGGCCACAGCTTCACGCCGCTCTCGATCGCCGCCTCGAGGAGTTCCTGAACGGTCGCAATCCCCTTCTTTTTGATATCCCGCTTCATCATCAGGGTGGCCAGGGCGGTCATGCCGGGAAGAACGCTGATGATGTTGGGCATCGGCATGGGCAACGCGGGGTTTCCCAGGGGAACAAGCTTGAGGTTATCCTGGGCGCTTTTCTTGAGGATATTGAGGCCGAAGAAGGAGAAATAGACCCCCACTTCCATTTCCATGGCGGCCGCGGTGGTGGCCAGGATCAGCGCAGGATAGGCGGCGTCGATGGTTCCTCTAGAGACCACGGCGATGGCCACCCGTTTCGGACGACTGTCTTTTTCGCCTTCCGTCGCCTTCTGCTTCGCCACGAGGGCGTCAAGGTTGCGTTGAAGGGCCTCCTTGACCTTCTCCTCCACAAGGGCCTCGATTTCCTTTTCCGTCGTGCGCTCCATCGGCTTCAACCTCCATTCGAAATCGCGGTGAGGGCCGCGATGCACCTATATTTTTCATCATATCACAGACTTGCGCTCATTTCTATCCTTCTCTGACGGCGTCGTCGCTCGGATCCGGTCCTTTCTGCAAGGATCAGGACCGACGGCACAGGCTAAATCTTCTTGACAAATAAAGAGAAATCATCTGAAATGGAGGGCGGGCCGGATCATGCCCCCGAGGAGGCCATCCGGAGCAGCCCGGAATTCGGCCTGAGCCTGGGAGTCATTCTCATTGGAAATCTACCTGCCCATCGCGGGGATGAGCGTCAATTTCTTTTGGATCGTTGGCCTGGGAGCCGTGGTGGGCTTTCTCACGGGGTTGTTCGGAGTGGGAGGAGGGTTTCTGCTCACGCCTCTTTTGATCATGATCGGGATCCCCCCGGCGGTGGCCGCGGCCACCACCGTCAATCAGCTGATCGCCACCTCCCTGTCGGGCGCCTATGCGCACCAGCGCATGGGCCATGTCGACGTCAAGTTGGGGATCGTGGTGCTCTTCGGCGGGCTGATCGGCGGGACGCTCGGTGTCCAGGCGGTCCATATCCTGAGGGAGGGGGCGGTACTGGACAGCGTCATTCTTCTCTTGTACGTCGGATTCCTGGGGACGATCGGGGGCTTCATGTTGTATGAGAGCATGATGACCGTTCACGGGAGGATTCGCGGTCAGGATGGCAGGCTGGCGCGCTTCCGGGATTTCGTCTGCCGGCTCCCGCTTCAGACCCAGATGGATTTCAGGACTGCCGGGATCAGGGTGTGTCCCATCTTCCCATTCGGCCTCGGACTGGTGGTGGGAATCCTGTCGGCGTTGATGGGGGTGGGAGGCGGCTTCTTGATGGTCCCGGCCCTGATCTATGGCCTGGGCGTGCCGACGGTGGTGGCGATCGGGACGGACCTGTTCCAGATCGTGTTTACCACGATGAATATCACCTTCATGCAGGCCGTCACCAACCAGAGCGTCGATATCGTTCTGGCGATGCTGCTCCTGTTCGGCTCGGTCATCGGCGCTCAGTTCGGTGCCCGTTACTGCAAGAGAGTCAAGGCGGAGAGGCTTCGCATCCTGCTGGCGCTTTTCATCTTTCTGATACTGATCGTGCTCGTGGTCAATCTGTTGGCCGAGCCGGCCCGGAGGGTTTCGATCGGATGATGGTCATCGTGAGATCCATGATGCTCCTCATCTGTATTTCGATCGGCATGATGACATCCGCGCGAGGGGAGGAGCTGGCGGTGGCCACATCGATCGAGCAGGTTGAGATGACCATTCGCTACCATGGCCAGGAGCTGCAGATCTTCGGCGAGGTACAGCCCGGCGCCGATGTCCTGGTTAAGGTCATCTCGCCGCCCGAGACAGATCGGGTGGCCAAGAAGGGAAAGGTCCTGGGCCTGTTCTGGATGAATGTGAAGCAGGCCGAAATTCGCAATGTCCCGGGTTTCTATATGGAGATCTCCTCCACCACCCTGGACCGTCTGTCGGCGCGTGTCCAGAAGCGAGTGAAGATCGACGGAAAGTACAGGTTTGTTCGCGAAATGGCCGAGGTGGTTCCCGCCGACGAAGATGCGGAATTCTTTTTGGACGGCTTCATACGCGCCAAGGAACACCAGAAGCTGTATGATCACCGGGAGGAGGAAATCGATATTATCAAAGGGCGCCTGTTCCGGACCACGATCCGGCTGCCGTCCCGCGCGCCGGTGGGGGAGTATCGATTGGAGGTCAGCACGGTTAAGGGCAACCGTGTGGTGGGCCACGGCGTGGCGACGCTGCGCGTGGAGCAGACCGGCCTGCAGCAGTGGATCACGCGGATGGCTCAACAGCACGCGGCGCTTTACGGGTCCATGGCGGTGCTCCTGGCGGTTGCGGCCGGCATCGGCGTCGGATTCATTTTCAAAGGCAGGTTACAGTGATGGCGAGAAAAATTCTCACGGCGGTCGACGGCTCGAAGCCTTCCGATCTGGCACTGCAGTTTGCGGTGCATCTTTGCCGAAAGATGCAAGGCCAACTCGTCGCGTTGCGCGTCATCAATATCCCCAGGCTGAGTCACTGGATCGCGGTCCATGAGCGGATGAGCAAGGAGTTGGAGGACGAGGCCGAGGTGATCCTCAATCATGCCCGGGAGGTGGCCAAGCGGCACAAGGTCCGGATAGAATCCCTGGTCCGGAAGGGATATCCGGATGAAGAAATCATCAAGACGGTCAATGAGGATAAGGACATCTTCCTGGCCGTCCTGGGCTCGAGCGGCCGCAATCGCACGTCGCGCCGGATGCTGGGCAGCGTTACGGAGGCCGTCGTCCGGGAGGTGAGTCGTTCGATGCCCTGTCCCGTCGTGGTGGTCCCGGGCGTGGAAGAGATGATCCGCGAGCGCCTGGATATCTGATCAGGCGGCGCATACCCGGTTGCGTCCGCCCTGTTTGGCGGCGTAAAGGGCGCCGTCCGCCGCGGCGATCAGCTTGTCCTCTGACTGGGCGTCACGAGGATATTCCGACACACCGATGCTGACGGTGAGGCGGATCTTTTTTGCCTTGCCGATCCAGAAGGTGTGGTGGTCGGCCGATTTTCGAATCCGTTCGGCGATCTGCAGCCCGCCTTCCCGTCCCGTTTCCGGGAGGATGAGGGCGAATTCCTCGCCGCCGTAGCGGGCCACCTTGTCCACTTCCCGGGCCTCCTTGCTGATCAAATTCGCAACCGAGCGCAGGGCCTTGTCCCCCGCCGGGTGGCCGTAGCTATCGTTCACCGCTTTAAAGCGGTCCAGGTCGATCATGAGGAGGCAGAAGGCGTGTCCATGGCGCTGCGATCGCTCCAGCTCCTCGCGCAGCAGGTTTCCGAACGCACGATGGTTGTAAAGATGGGTCAGGCCGTCATGGGTCGAGAGCTCTTCCAGGTACTGGAGCGGGATCAGGACGTCGCGTAGCGAAATCATGCCAATAATCCTGGCGTTCTCGACCACGACCAGATGCCGTATTCTGTGCCGGTTCATCAACTCATCCGCTTCCACCACCGACTGAGAGGCTTCGATCGTGATCAAAGGGGCCGACATGATCTGGCTGACCCGGATGGCGGACGGATCCTGTCCCGGCGCCACTACTTTTTGAACGATATCGGTTTCGGTGAGGATGCCCAAGGTCGCTTCGCCGTCCTTTACCAGCAGGCTGCTGACCCCGTGATCCTGCATCAGCTTCGCGGCATGTTGGACGGAATTCTCGAGGGCGGTCGCATGTTTCCCACGGTTCAGTATCTGCTTTACCCGAATCATGGAGCCATCCCCCGATCAAAACCGGCTCGGCGGGCCCTCATTGGGCCGTGTGGCTGTATATTGTTTCTCAGTCTACCAGCTTCCGGCCCGGAGCACAAGATCGGGGGCCGTCCCTTCGGATCCCTGGAGAAGTGGTATAGTTAGAGTGTGATGTGTTAAAGACTCGATACCTCGGGGGTGTTCGGTGACTCAATGGATGAGGTTGCGGTCCCGGTGGATGATCGGGGGGGCGGTTGCTGCCCTCACCATCGGAATCTTTCTTTACTGGAACGCCCCCGAGCGGAGGATCCGCGCCCTGTTTGCCAGCGGCCAGACATCGATCGAGGCCGAGGATCTGGAAAAATCCATGGAGCATGTCTCGTTGAATTACCGGGATGAGCTCGGGCTGAACTACCTTCTGGTGATGCGGCTTCTCAAGATGAGCTTTGAAGAATTCGAAGGAATCGAGATCCGATACCGGATCGGCGAGATCGGGTTCGACGAGGACCTGGCAATTGTGAAGGCCCACCTTTCCGTGCATGCCGATTTCCAGGGCCAAAGAGTCTTATTGACCGGTAGCCAGGGTGATGAACGGCCTGCCCGGATCACGCTGGAGAAAAAGGCCCTCTGGTGGAAGGTCCGCAGCGTCGACGGCCTGAAAACCCGGTCAATGGGATTTTGAGATAGGATCAGACGGATTCGATCGTTGGGCGCTGTCGTGTGAGCCGGGGGATAGGGGGAGATCGTAAACCTCTGAGCCGGTTGGCGCGATATGTTACGGCCACCAGCAGGCTTGAAAGGAGAATTGTATGAAAGAGAAACCGCGTCGAGGGTTGGACAAGCCAGTCGGTCAACTGGTGGCCGAGGATTTGATGCAGACGGATCCCGTGAGCTACCACCAGGACATGACGGGGCGGCAGCTGGCCGATGTCCTGATCAAGAAAAAATACGGGGCCGTGACCATCGTGGACCGATCGGGGAAGCCCGTGGGAATCGTGACGGAATATGACGTCCTCCGGGCGGTCAAGGAAGGGAAAGATCTCAAACGCCTTTCGCCTTCCGAGATCATGACCGAGCCGGTGATCATCTCCGAGAAGACGCCGGTCGCCGAGGTATTGGATGCATTGGTCACCGG
>CAYGBP010000009.1:27674-31876 GCA_964348105.1 uncultured Nitrospirota bacterium | reverse complement strand
TGATTCACCTGCCGGTCGTCGATCACGAGGAGAAGCTGGTGGGCCTGATCGAGCGCCACGCAGTCCTGGTGGCCCTAGCTTCCTCCGATGACTTCTGATCGGCACCCGGCGCAGAGAACGAGAAATCCGCCACCCGTCTGGACCGGATGAACCGGTTCGTCATCGGCGCCGCAATGCTCGCAAGGCTGGGTGGGCTTGCGGGACTCACCCCTTTCAGGTGCATCGTAAGGACTCATGGAAGTTCCTCCCTTCTTTTATTCCGCCGTTTCCTTCATCTCCCAGTAGTGATCTTGCCGTTGGGCCGGGACCGCCGAAACAGCGGGAAGCGCCAAGACGGACAGCGCGGACAGCACGGCCAGGACCGCCGAGCGGTACAAGGCCCACCCAAACCCCCAGTGCTCCGCCACGAGGCCCGACAGCCAGATGACGACCGGTATGGGAAGATGCGAGATGAATTTATAGGTAGCCAGGTCCACCGATCCCTTTCCCGCCTCGGCGAATTTCAGCTTGAGGTGGTTATGGGAAAGCGTAGAGGCGCTGTTGAAAAAGTAAAAGACGAAAGCGAGGGCGAGAAAGGCATACAGGTCGATGGGGGCGGCCAGGCCGATGCAGATCGGGATAAGGGCCAGGGTGCAGACAACCAGTGTCCGTCTGGGATCCGAGGCGACCGGCGTCAGGCGTGACAACCATGCGATCAGGCCTCCTTGAAAAAACAACAGGCTCATCAGGACGGTGCCGACTAGCGAGGGGGAAAGTCCCAGGACGCTGGTCAGATACACGGGCAGGATCACGATGGTCCAGGCCTCCTCGGATCCGTGCAAAAAACCCCGCGCCGCCGCGAGCGTCTTGATCTTCCGGTTGACCCCTCCCCAGAATGCGGTAAATTCCTGGCGTTTTTGCTCGCGAACGTCGGGAAGGTGACGCGCCGCCAGCCCGGCCGCGATTGCCGCGATCAGGCCGATGACCGCCATGGATGCGTGCAAGGGGAGGTACGCGATCAGTATTCCCCCCAGGAGCATCCCGCCCCCCTTGGCCACGTCCCGGCGGCCCAGCATCAGGTTGATATGATGGCCTTGCTTGTTTTCGGGCGAATAATGCTTGATATAAACCTCTCCCATCAGCGGCATGGTGACAAGACCGCGCGTCAACCGCTCTTGGTAGATGACGGGTAGCCCGGGTTTGAACAGGTAGAGAAAGGAAAGGAGGCCATGCAGGATCAGAGTTCCCACGAATCCTTTCCGGTAACCAATCCGGTTGAGGGTAAGCCCCATGCCGATCGGCGCCACGATCTGCGACAGCTTGAAGAAGACGAACAGCAGCGCGATCTTGGTCAGGGCGATGCCTTGCGCGGCGAAGTAGACGGGTAAAATGACTCGCAGAGCGCCGATCGAGAGGGTGGCGCTCCAGAGTCCGAGCGTTGCCACCAGAACAATCCGGTTCGTCCGGGTCGTCGCGAGCAACTCATTCATGCCAATCGGCGGGAAGTTGTTTTAAAAGGGTTTCCGACTGCGGGCGGTCAATCATCGGTCCTTCGAGAAGGGCCTTCATGCCGCCCATAAGCTTGGAAAAAATACGGGATTCTTTCAGGGGATAATAACGCATCAATTCCGAAATGCAGGCGGGCGGGTCGCCGGCATATTTCAACTCCAGGATGACGGTCTTTTCCTCTCCCGCGGTCGGCGCGGGGAATTCCTTCAGGGATTTAAATCGAAGGATGGAGGAGTCAACCTGATTATATCGAATATTCCAATCCAGCGATATTCGTTCCGGGCCCTTTTCATAAAATACCGGACCAGCAGAACCGGCTTGAGGTCGTTTTCCCGGATGATCCGCTGGATCTCTCCGTAAAGGGAGTGAAATCCATTGATGTCTGAAAAGGAGCGGTTATACTGCAGGACCTCCTGTTCGATTTTTTTGCCTCCGACGAAATTCTGAAAGTGCCCGTCCTTGAGCTTCAGTCGGCGCTTTTTTCTCAAATCCCCCTTGCGGATCTTGTATTCGATCCAGTAGGGGGACGGAAGCCCGTTTCGGTCATACTCGTACTTTCTGGCCCGAATCCGGATATGATCGAACCGGCTGGCCAATTCCTGTCGAAGGAGCTTGCAGTCGGCACTGTCGAAATAGATGGTGTTGTTGATCGTGACCGGTTCTCTGGGGAAGAATTCCTGGATGGGCAGACGGGCGGCGATATCCTGCTTGAGCTGCCTTAACCTTTCCCGTCCGATCTCGATTCCGAATTTTCTCTCGGTCCTTTCCTGGTAGAGTTGATCGCTCACCCTTCAGTCTCCACGATTCCTGATTAAAAACAAATAGTTGCAGTGGGTCTGTGAAGATTCCGAAAAAACCTCCTCGTGCCTCTTCGGGTCACGCGGTGCGGTGTCTTCCGCCTGACGATCTTACGGGATTAAGGCGTGATGACTTTTTTTAAAGGCGGGGAGCCAATCACGGCTGCCGGCATACCAAAATACGGCAAACCTGCTGCCTATTCAGTAGGATACAGCATTTAAAAAGTAGTGTCAATCCGGGATATTTGGGATTTAAATTGAAGAGCGCTTCTTGAGTGGGAGGCGAAATTCGCGCGAGGATCCGGGGCTGAGGTGAAATCTTTCGCCTCCCACATTCACCAGGACCGGCTCGGGACCGTCCGACTCGATTCGGAGGATGAATTTTTGGTGGGAGAGGTCGAGCTGGTAGCCCTGGTTTCGATGGCGGAGTCTGAGCTTCAGACGGCTCAGGTCCTTCGGCAGCCGGGGATAGAATCCGATCATCTCGGCGGTGGTGTCGATTCCGGCATAATGGCGCAGGATGATATCGACCGTTCCGGCCATTGCCCCCAGGTGAATGCCTTCCGGGGTCGTCCCCCCCTGGATGTCCGAAATATCCGTCCGCAGGGCTTCGCAAAAAAGGCTCCAGGCGGCCGTTCGATCCAGCCGGTCCAGCACGGAAGCGTGGACGACCTTGCTGAGGGTGGAGCCGTGGGAGGTACGGGACATGTAATAATCAATGTTCTTGCGGACCAGCCTGTCGTCGAAGGGGTACCCCAGTTGATGAAAGATCCGGCGAATTACTTTGCGCGGGAGCAGAAAAAAAAGCATCAGGACGTCGGCCTGCTTGGAGACCTTGTAACGATCAGGGCTGTCCCCTTCCGCCTTCAAGATACGGTCAAGCCGTTCGATCGCCCCGTATTTCTTTGAATATCGATCCCAGTCAAATTCTTCGAGGTCCTCGTATCTTTCAAACTGACTGATGATATCCGAATCATGGAACGGAATGAACATCTTCCGCGTGATCTCGCGCCACTGGCGGATTTCCGTTTTTTGCAGATCCAGTTTGTCGCACAGCTCGGCCCGCTCCGAGGCGTTGAGAAGATCCAGGCAATTCATGCCCCGCTCGAGGACCCAGACCGCCATGACATTGAGATAGGCATTATTGTCGATGCCGGGTGTGTCGCTGCCCGGATACTTTTCATGGTACTCGTCCGGTCCCATGACCCCCCGGATCTCGTAACGGCCGCGCTGCGTGTTGAAATTCGCCAGGCTCGACCAGAATCTCGAGATTTCCAGGAGCATCTCGGCGCCGTAGTGAATCATGAATTCCCTGTCGCCGGTCAGGAGAAAATACTGCCAGATGTTGTAGGCGATGGCCACGTTGACATGCCGCTGGTATCGGGAAAAGTCGGGTCCCCAGGTTCCTGACCTCGGATTGAGGTGAATCCTCTGGGTTTCCTCCCGGCCGTCACTGCCGCTTTGCCACGGGTACATGGCCCCGCGGAATCCGAACTCAGCGGCGTGCTGCCGGGCGGCATCCAGCCTGCGGTACCGGTACATCAATAAAGAGCGCGTAATCTGAGGGATCCGGAAGTTGAAGAAGGGGAAGATGAAGAGCTCGTCCCAGAATATGTGGCCGCGGTAGGCCTCTCCGTGCAGTCCCCGCGCGGGGACGCCCACGTCCAATCCGATCGTATTCGGCGAGACCGTTTGAAGAAGATGGAAGATGTGAAGCCGCGAGATGGTCTGCTCCTGCTCATGGGGAAGGATTTCCACATCGCACTTGTCCCACAGGTGCCTCCAGGCCCTCTGGTGGGTTTCCAGTAGATCTGCGAAACGGCCTTGCCGGGCAATCGCCGATCCGGCCGCTTCCAGACAGTTGCTCACCGCCCGATCGCGCGAGGTATGAATCGCCAGGGTTTTTTCGACGGTTAG
>CAYGBP010000009.1:26693-27664 GCA_964348105.1 uncultured Nitrospirota bacterium | reverse complement strand
GACCAGGGCGCTGGCCAGGCCTTCGGGGCCCAGGTTTTCTTCAAGGTCGCATCCGACGATGCCGCCCTCGCGAAAGAGGCGTCCGACAGCCGGGAGCGGCTGATCGCCCCGGAATAAACGGGTGCGCAGGGCCTGCACCACCTCCAGGCGGGACTGGCTCGTGCGAACCTGGAGATACAGGCCGTCAGGGGGCAATTCACCCGACTCCATCACCTCGAGGTGTTTTGAGTTCAGCTCCCGGTAACGGGCCACCCCCGCATTGATAACGGAGTCGTCGATCGCCGAGCGGACGGTGACCGGGCCCGACCAGTTTTCCGGTATGATGGAATATTCAATCGCGGCCAGATGCGGATCTCCCATATGGACCAGCCGCCGGGAGGCGACCAGAAAAATCCGCCCCTGCCGGTCACGGGACCGAACGGTTCGGATCAAGATCCCGTTTCGCATATCCAGCTCCTGACGGTAGGAGAGGATCTCGACTGCCAGCAGATTGAACCAGTCCCCGCCTTCGGGCCTGAAGGTCAGGGGAAGCCAGTTGGGGAAATTCACGAGATCTTCGTTTGAGACGGTCTCGCCGGCGATCGCGGTTTGCAGCCGGTTGTACCCGCCTGAAAGGTAGGTTCCCGGATAATGAATCTCGTCGGCCCGGGACTCCTCCGCAGCACCTCGGGTGGCGAAATAACCGTTCCCCAGAGTGCAGAGGGCTTCGCGAAGGGATTCGTGCTCAGGTTCGAATCGATCGTAAACCAGCGACCAGGTACTCATTTTTTTTGCCGGGCCAGATGATTTAACAGCCGCTTGAGGAAGGTTCCGACCTCCTGGGTGTTGCGAACCGAGTACCCCGCCGCGGTGGGCAGGGGCGTCTCGCAAACCCGTATCCCGATTCCGCGCATGGAGACGGCATGGAAGGCGTCCTCGTCGGTGACATCGTCGCCGATGTAGATGGGCATGACGTCCGGCCGGTCCATTTC
>CAYGBP010000009.1:23538-26583 GCA_964348105.1 uncultured Nitrospirota bacterium | reverse complement strand
CAGCACCCCATCCACTCGCTCTTCGATCTGGGGGACCCGGTCCTGCGAGGCCTGCCGGAAATGGATCGAGAGGGAATAGATCTTGTTTTCGACGAAAGCTCCTTGAATGGCCCGAATCGGACCGTCCAAACGGGCGTAGGCCGTCTCCAGATCCGGGATAAACGCCGCCCCTTTATTCTGGCGCAGGCCGGAGTCTTTCGGACCGGCAATCTCCAGGCCGTGATTGCCCGCGTAGTACAGCCGCTCGATTCCAACCATGGCCCGGATGTCATCCAGCGAGCGGCCGCTCACGATTGCGATCGGGCAGAAATCGGCCAGCCTTGACACGATCTCGCGCATGTCCTCGGACATTCCGGCCAGATCAGGCCGATTGGCGATCGGCGCCAGCGTGCCGTCGTGATCCAGGAACAAAGCGACATGCCGGTTGGCCGTTTGATCGGCGATCCGTTCGAAATGATCCAGGGCGGAAGGCTGCTGGAGATCCGCCCGGCGAAACCAGTCGAAAAGATCCTTTAAGCCGACCTCCGAAAGGTCCGAGACCACCCGGTCGGCTCCGTTTGCCAGCAATGCCGCGTGATTATTGGAGCGGGCCACGCCCAGCACCAGCCCGAATCCGCCTCGCCGGCCGGCTTGCACCCCGAAAATGGCGTCCTCCACCACCACGGTCCGGGCCGGCAAGACATGGAGCCTTCGCGCGCATTCCAGGAAGAGGGCCGGATCCGGCTTTCCGGCCAGCCCAACCTCCTCGGAAACGGCCCCGTCGACCCTGGCATCGAACAGTCCTTTGATGCCCGCGCGATCCAAAACCTCGGAACAGTTTTTGCTGGATGAGACGATGCCCACTTTGAGACTGCTTTCCTTTAATCGATGAATCAGCTCGATTGTCGCGGGGTAAACCTCTACACCCTGAGTTGAAAGGATTTGCTTGACCAGCAGGTCCTTGCGGTTTCCAAGCCCGCAGACGGTCTCACGCTGAGGGGGATCGTCGGGATCTCCTTCAGGGAGGCGAATGCCTCGCGAGGCGAGGAAGCTCTTGACCCCTTCGTAGCGCGGCTTCCCGTCGACGTACTGCAGATAATCCGCGGGAAGGTCGAAGGGGAGGAAGGGCTCCGTCGTTTTGCGGCTTCGGTCTTTCAGGAAGGCGTCGAACGTTTCCTTCCATGCCCGAGCATGAATTTTCGCGGTCTGGGTCACGACCCCGTCCAGGTCGAAGATGACGGCGTCGAATCCAGGGTCATCGGTATCGATCGGATCGGGCATCATTTAGTTCGGGGGTGCTAAACGATCAAAAGGGGTTGGCCGGCTAAACGGGCGTTTCCATCTCAATACGGCGGGCAAATCCGGGGTGACGCCGCATCGGGGAGCCTGGTGATCGGTTCAGTGATGCATAGCGGTTTCCGTGTCCGGGATGTATTCCTCCAAAACCGGAAAGTCGCTCAAGTCTTTCTCGATGGCGGCCCGCAGGAAGGAGTCGACCCACCAGAAAATATGCGAGTCACGAATGGACCGTCGCAACCTGCGCATGCGAAATTTCCTTTCCTCGGGGCTCATGTGGAATGCTTCGTAAATCCTGTGGGCCACCCCTTCGATGTCATGCGGATTGACCAGCAACGCCGCTTTCTGGAGCTGCGCGGCGGCACCCGCAAATTCACTCAAGATTAATACCCCCTTCTCCTCCACCTGGGCCGCGCAGTATTCCTTGGCTACGAGATTCATTCCGTCCTTCAGGGGAGTGATCAGGGCGATCTCGGCGGCGCGATAATAGGCCAGCAGCTCGATGGGCTTCAGGCTGCGGAAGAAATAATGAATGGGGACCCATCCCGATTCCGTAAATTCGCCATTGATCTCGCTTACCAGATGCTCGATCTCCAGCCTGAGGTTATGGTATTTGCTGATGTCCTCCCGGCTCGGGACGACATGCTGTATGAAGGTGATTTTCTGTTTCAATTCCGGGAAGCGCGAAAGCGCGTTGCGGAAGGCCTCCAATCGATTGGGGATTCCCTTGGTATAATCCAGCCGGTCCACGCCCAGGATCATCTGCCGGCCATGCAGGTTATCGCGGAAATGACAGGCCAGCCGGTCCACTTCGGCCGATCCCGACTGGTCGGCATAAAAGCCGTAATCGATGCTGATGGGAAAGGCGCCGATGCGGATTTCGCGCTTCTGCGCCTTGCCGTGACCCTGTCCGTTGGACAGCGCGGCGCCGTCGATCTGCATCGAGAGGACCTGCCCCTTGCCCTGTACGGCGACGTTCTTGAGCAGGGTGCGAGCGCACTGGATGAAATTACGGCGGTCCCGAAGGGTTTGGAACCCGATGATGTCATAATGCAGCAGGCTTCTCAGAATTTCAAACCGCCATGGAAGCTTTAGGAAGATGTCCGGCGAAGGGAATGGAATGTGCAGGAAAAATCCCAGTTTGGAGCGGTTGCCCAGCCGCCGCAGCTCACGGGCCACCTCCATGAGATGATAATCATGGACCCAGATGAAGTCATCCTGAAGCGCTTCAGCCAGAATCGTGACGGCGAACTTGCGATTCACCTGCTGATACACCCGCCAGAAGGCGGGGTCAAAATTGCAGTTGGTCTCCAGATCATGGAAAAGCGGCCAGATGACCTCGTTCGAAAAGCCGTGGTAAAATTTTTCCCGCTCCTCGGAAGTCAGCAGGATCGGCTTCAGGGTGTATCCGGAGCCTCGCGTCATCTGGCTCAGTGTCGCCTCCAGGTCCGCATCTTCCTGGCCGACCGTTCCGGTCCAACCGAACCACAATCCCCCGCGGTTTCGGAGCACCGGCAGGAGGGCCGTGACGAGTCCGCCCGACCCCGGCTCAACCTTCCAGTGTCCATCCCTCCCGCGGCTGAGCACGAACGGCAGTCGGTTGGATACGACGATGAGCCTGTTTCCCATGCTTTTCAGTGACAAGGGTCCTCCCGGGTCATTGCCATTCCATGCCCACATCGGCGACATCCCGTGCAAGTGTAAAAGTATTCCGCCCACTCCTCCAGTTCGCCTTCGCGGTAGTCGCGCGCACCCGCGAGGCCCCGGAGA
>CAYGBP010000009.1:22571-23528 GCA_964348105.1 uncultured Nitrospirota bacterium | reverse complement strand
CGTAAGGCGAGGTCTCGGCAGAGAGATGAGGGCTGACGAAAAACCGTTGGGAAAGGAGGAATATAAGGATCCGCCGGGCCTGCACCGAAGTGCATTCCGCCCCCTTGATGCGCCCTGCAGTATATCGAATCGCCGGATCAAAGTCAATGAAAAATCCCCCATCGGGACCGCATCTGCGGCCTCGAAGTGCCCGAAATATGGCGGTTTTGTTGAAGTTGGCCCCGCTCTCGCCAGGACCGAGGCGGGCAGATTCAAGTCACTGTTGATCTTGGTTCGGTGGGGAAGGCCGGCCGCCTGGGCCGAGAAATCATCACAAGCCGATGCCTTTTTGGCTTGACCTGTTCGGAAAGAGGGGCTATAGATGAGACGATGATCAGGGGATCCAGACGAATCCTTGCCCTCCTCTTCTTTTTCCTCCTTTTTCCCAACGGGGGCGCGCCGGCTCAATCTCCGGCAAGTCGCGACGCCAATCATTTTCTTTGGGAGGTCCGTGCCGGCACGACCACCGTTTACCTTTTTGGCTCAATTCATTTCGCACGGGAAGACTTTTATCCACTGCACCCGAGCATCGAGGGGGCCTTTGAGAGGGCTGACACAGTCGTGGTGGAGGCGGAAATCGACCGTCTGGACCGTGAAAGGCTGCAAAAGCTGATGATGCGATACGCCTTGGCCTCCCCCGGAAAAGGACTCAGGAGTTATCTGCCGGAGGACCTCTATGAGCAGGCACGCGCACGGCTTGGCGGTTCGGCGGCCGGGATCGAAAATTTCGAGCCTTTCAAGCCGTGGTTTCTGGCCATGACCTTGACGACCCTGGAGCTTCAGAGGCTTGGATTCGAAGAGCGGTTCGGTCTTGATCGGTACTTTTTGAATCGGGCCAGGGAAGGGGGGAAACGTGTCGGAGAACTGGAAAGCGTCGAATTTCAGATGGAGTTGTTCGGGGCGATTCCCGACCCCCAA
>CAYGBP010000009.1:22274-22561 GCA_964348105.1 uncultured Nitrospirota bacterium | reverse complement strand
CTGAATCTGGAGGCGATGGAGGAGGTGATGGACAGGCTGGTTGCCGCCTGGCGGGAGGGAGATGCGCCGCTGGTCGAAACCATTCTGAGAACGGGCCTGTCGGACCATCCGGAGCTGGAATCCATTTACGAAATCCTGGTGGATGATCGAAACTTGAAGATGACCGAAAAAATCGGGGGTTACTTGAAATCCAGGAATCGGACCTATTTTGTCGTCGTGGGCGCGGGGCATCTGGTGGGAAAGAAGGGCATTGTGGAGCTTCTTCGGGCCCGGGGACATGAAGTTCG
>CAYGBP010000009.1:20981-22264 GCA_964348105.1 uncultured Nitrospirota bacterium | reverse complement strand
TAGGTGTTTGCCGGGTTTGCCGCATGGTGAAAGGAACGGTTCATGAATCAGCCCAAGTTCAAGGGCGGCCTGAATATCGCCGTCAAAATTCCAAAGGCCTTCTTCGATCAGACGATCCGGTTTTATCGGGATGTACTGGGATTGCCGGTGGAGGAAGAGCAGGGCGAGGGGGTTGCCAGATCGTATTCCTGCCGCTTCGGACAAGGCAGACTCTGGTTCGACCTCGTGGAGAATTATAGCCAGGCGGATATCTGGCTGGAGCTGGAGACCAATGACCTGGCTGCCGCGACCCGGCATCTCGAAGCACAAGGTGTGCCGATCCGGGATGAGCTCGAGCCGTTGCCTTCCGATCTGCGGGCGCATTGGATTTCAAGCCCGGCCGGAACGATCCATCTCCTGCGGGAAAAGGGTCATGCGTAGTGCGATTCCTGGGAAGAGCGTCGGGTCGCGTTTCGGCCGCGTTGAGTAAATCGGCGGGGTATGGCAGCTTTAAACGGCATGAAGATAAAGAGCCTTTTTTATGTCGGTCTTTGGGCCGCCTTTCTTGCCGGGCTCCCGCATCTCCAGGTCCAGGCGGGTGTGGGAAGTGCTCCGCTCTCCGAGACGTATCAAAACACGCGGGGCGGTGCCTATTCCTATTCCATTCCGGATCGCACCCTAATCGGCACCCATCAGACCTACGCGGTGCGCCGGGGGGAATCCCTGTACGAAATCGCCCGTTCCTTCGGCCTGGGGATCCATGAGCTTCAAGCGGCCAATCCCGGTGTCGATCCATTGGTGCCGTCCGAAGGCACCCGGCTCGACATCCCGACGTCATGGATTCTGCCACGGGCGGTTGACGAAGGGATCGTCATCAACCTGGCCGAAATGCGGCTCTACTACTTTTTCCAGGCGGGAGGGACGAAGATGGTCAAGACCTTTCCCATCGGAATCGGGCGGGAGGGCTTTTCAACGCCTAGCGGCGTAACCCGGGTCAGCAATAGAATCAAGGATCCCGTCTGGTTTCCGCCCCCATCGGCTCGCCTGGAAGATCCGTCGTTGCCGGGTGTGGTTCCGCCCGGGCCCGAAAATCCATTGGGTGGATACTGGCTTCAGCTTTCAGCCGAGGGTTACGGAATCCACGGGACGAACAAGCCGTGGGGGATCGGGCAAAAGGTCAGCCGGGGTTGTATCCGCCTTTACCCCGAGGACATCGCCTGGCTGTTTGAGAGCGCCGGAATCGGCATGCGGGTCGAAATCGTGGATCAGCCGGTCAAGCTGGGGTACCGGGATGAGAAGCCATT
>CAYGBP010000009.1:14774-20971 GCA_964348105.1 uncultured Nitrospirota bacterium | reverse complement strand
GCCCTGCTCGAAAAGGTCAGGCCGGCCCTCAAAATCGATCGGAACGGATTAAGGCGGATCCTAGACCGACCCCGGGGGATTGCGGTTCCCCTCCCGGGGTAGGTCGAACCCCGAATAAACCGGTTATTTGCGCTGCTGCAACTCGAGCGCTTTGCTGGCCTTGCCCGCCGCCTGCTCTGCACGGTCGGCCGCAGCCTCGGCGCGGTTGGCGGCGGCCTCGGCACGGTTGGCCGCGGACTCGGCGCGATCCGCCGCCGACTCAGCGCGCTGGACCGCCCCGTCCACCTCCTCGGCGGCATCCATGGCTTTCTGGAGCAGGTCTTTGTCTTCGGGCTTGAGCGTTGTGGGGGTGGCGCACCCGGACAGGGCGATGAGGGAAACGGCGACAATCCAGGCGCTCGTTCGGGCTAACACATTTGGGCTCATAGTGCCTCTCCTTCGCTGGGTTGAATTCAGAGTGAGTGGGAGCCGTCCCTCCACAATGGGAAACAGACAGGCTCACGAATCGAATACTATAAGAAATGTCGGTCTTTCCTGTCAACTCGTTTGTGGGACGCGGGAGCGGCTTCGGTCCTTGATGGGGGGAAGGGGGATCATCCGAGCCCAGGCGGATGGGGAGTACGCGAATGGCTTACCAGCCTGCCCCATCTATAAATAGGGCGAGGCGAGTTTGGCGAGGGCATCGCGAAGCTGGACCAGGATGGAACGGGCATTGATCTGCTCCAGCGTGACCTCATTCGAGCGGGCGGCCACCCCGTCAAAGTGTTCCGAGAGCGATTCGGTCAGGCGAGCGTCGAATATCTCCAGATTGAATTCGAAATTCAGGCGCAGGCTGCGGGGATCGAGATTGGACGATCCGATCAAGGCGTAGACCGCATCCACCAGCAGGAACTTCGTATGGACGAAGGGCGGGGGCTGAAAATAAACCCGGACGCCGTACATCAGCACTTCCCAGAGCAATGCCTGCGTCGCCCAGGCAATGTAGGGCAGATTATTCTTGAGGGGGAGAATGATTTCAACCGAAACGCCCCGCAGCGCGGCCGAGTTGAGCGCGGCGACGAGGGTTCGATCCGGCAGAAAGTAGGGTGTCATGATTCGCACGCGGGATCGGGCGGCCGATAAGGCCCCGAGGATGATCCAGTGCAGCTTTTCGAAGGATTCGTTCGGCCCGCTGGTCACGGCCCTGCAGAATGCCCGACCGCTGACCGTATCGTGGCGAGGGCTTATGGGAGATCCGTCACGCTGCCCCGTGGCAAACTGCCAGTCTTCCAGAAATGCCTCCTCCATGTCCCTCACCACCGGTCCCCGAACCTCGAACTGGATGTCCACGACCCTTCGCCTGTTGGAGGCGTTCGCTGCGAGATGTCGGTCGCCGATATTCATGCCCCCCGTGAACCCAATCGCCCCATCGACCACCAATAGCTTTCGGTGGTTGCGCAGGTTGATGTGCAGGCCCCTGCTGAGCGGCAGAAAGCGTGCCGCTTTCACGCCTTGCTTTTTGAGCAGACCGTAGATACGAGGAAGAGCGTAAAGCTCACCCATGCCGTCGATCAGGACGCGCGTGTCCACCCCACGCGCCGTGGCATCGGTCAGGGCATCGATAAAATCAAGTCCGGTGTCATCGCTGTCCATGATATAGGTGCACAGATAGACGGTGGAGCTGGCCGAGCGGATTGCATCCAGCATGACCGGGTAGGCCTGTTCTCCGTTATACAGCGGGGTGACCCGGTTGCCGCCGATGAGGGGCTTGCGGGTCACGTTTTCGGACACATTCAGGATGGGTTCCGCCAGCTTTTCCAGGTGCGGGGGAAGGCTGGGCCGGGGAAGGCTTTTGAACGGGCTTGTGTCCGGTTCGGTGGACCAGCGCCCCTGCCGCACCCAGCCCCGGGCGCGCGTATGGATGCGGTTGACGCCGAAGATCCAGTACAGTACCGGTCCGAACGCCGGCAGGATCAGACAAATCGCCACCCACCCCAGCGCCGCCCTGGGGTCCCGCTTTCGGAGCAACGCATGCGCGGCCGAAACCGCGCCGAACAGGGTCAGAAAAAGCCCTGGAGCCAGATCGAGCCATTCCATCGAATCAACCCCTCCATGATCGGATTGCTATCGAGTCCACTCGCCCTCCTTGGGCTTAAACAAGGGAATGATCAGACTTTCGTATGGCAGCAAATCAAGTATGAATTCCAGTTCTCGCGCCTTGCGGCATTTCGTCCTGACCCCTTTCCGATGCAACTGATCCATAAGCGGCAGCGAGTCTCCCTCGCGCCCTGTCTTCAGCCGCAGGGAGCCGCGGGCGCGTAACCCGGAATAATTAACGACCACCAGCCATGTTCGGTTCGCATCCTCCCAGGTCCAGGCCAGCAGGTTTGCAAGGGCAGGGCCCTGTGCTGTTCCGGAATACCCCTCCAGCATCCGCCACCGTCCCGCTTCGAAGGCCGGGTCTCGCGTGACTTCCAAAAGCCTTTGGTAAAATGCTTCGACCTCCCGATCGACCGGCTCGCTCGGCTCTCGGCCCAGCTGCACCGGGAGACGCACCGCTTTTCCCTCAAACTGCCCATCATAATAAAATAAAGGCGCAGGCCCGGTACCGTGGTCATGATGACGGCCGCCGCCAGGGACCTCGCCCTTCCGAATGCTGAGACAGCGCGCTCCTCATCATGGTTTTCAAGGAATCGGGTCATGCGGCCCTGGTGGCCTTCGCTCACCGCCAGATGGCGACGCACTTCCTGCGCGTCTGAGTTCTTCAGGATATCCGTGAAGGCTTTGTCATACGCATAGTCGAATCCTTGCTCCAGCAAGACGGTCTCCTTGTCCCAATAAGCCTCCCCAATGAACAGAAAATCTGGAAACCGGGCCTTGACCTCCGAGATGGCCCTGGGCCAGAATTCTTCGGCGGGCGCTTCGTAGCCGGAGGCCGCAAGGGCCGCGTTCCAGGTCCCGGCGAAGACCTCGTTGAGGGCCAGCATGGCCATGTCACACCTGACCCCGTCGCACTGCGCGGCCACCTCGAGGAGCCGATTCACCATGAACCTTCGGGCTGATGGATCGGCAAGATTGACCTGTGCCGTGTCGGGCCCGGCGGGAAAATATGGATCGCGTCCATGGGCGGAGATCCGGCTTCCTTCCTCGGCCTGAAAGTAGGTGGCGGGATCTGTCCTGGCCAACGATTCGTTTCCGGACAGAAAGAGACCGGGATTTGAGCGGAGCAGCCCAGATGCGCCGCCGAAATGATTCGGGATGCAATCCAGAATCAGGCGTATACCCCGCCGCCCGAGCTGCTCTCTGAGCCGATCCAGGGCCTCCGGTCCTCCCAGCGCGGGACTGCATTCATAGGCGTCGATCGCGTAGGGCGATCCGATCACATCCTCTTTTGTCCAGTCGGGAAGCGCGCGCCGGTAGGCCGCGATGAGATGGGGCGCGAGACAATATTTCTCGATCAGGCTCGCGGGGGTCTTCCACACCCCCATCAGCCAGACGAGTCGAATGCCAGGATCCGCGATCGAATCCCGGAAGGCCGAAGGAACCTGATCCAGCGTGGCGGGCTTCCCGGCGGATACGCACCGCTTCAGCCAGACCCGTGTGTTGACTTCCAACAGCTTGGGATAGGGCGGAAATGGCCGCATGCGGGACTCACCCGGTTCGCATCCGTCAAGGGATCAATGCCCCGAAGCATAGAGGCGGCGAAGGGAGAAGTCAATGGCATTTGCGATCCCATCAGGCCGGGAGGCGGGACCGGTCGTTGGGTGAGACCGGTTGATTCCCATTCAAGGCGGAGTCGAGCCGGATAGATGCAGGTCCGTCATGCAGGCGCTCGCAGGGCAGGTCTTCATGCAGTGAGCCCCTTGGTCCAAAAGGACCCGTTCAAAGCTTTTCAACGTCTAAAAGCGAATTTGCGAGTATGATCCCTGGGGCGGACGCCGAATTCTTCATGCCCCCATGATCATCGATACTCCTGAGGGCCCGGTTTGAGACAGGATCAATCGAATCTGCCCGCATGGTGAAGCTGGAAATGCTTCTAAAATGTGTTTTTTTGATTTGAAGAATTTGTGTCAGCGCGAAATGCAAAGTGGCGGCGCAAGCGGCTGACGGCGGGCTCTTCCGCTCCCCCCGAGGGGGGTGATTATGGGATGGGCATGGTAGAACTTCTCCCGGGCCGTCCTATGGCCCGGGAGGGCAGTCGTATCGAAAAGAGGCTTCGTGCTCGGCTCGGAACCTATCAGCGCTTAAAGGAGCTGAACCGAGATTTTGCAGGTCGGATCTCCCTTGAGCATACAGTTCACATCCGAGACCGAGACCTGCTCGCCATAGTGCCGGGCGATTCCTTTGATAATCCCCCGGCCCAGGGCGCACATCTTGCGGGCGGAAGTGTAGGTGACTACGACGACATTGGGATCCGGCCGGCTGACCTTCAACTCGGGCGGCCTTGCCCCGGGATTCTTGATCCTGACCACCTTGTGAATGGTCTCCTCGGTCCGCTCGATCACGTCCAGAGTTTTCCATTGAGGCTCGATCAAGGCCGAGTACATTTCGATCAGATCCGGCACGATGAATTCGCCGAAATCCTCCAGAATGGCCGCCAGGGATTTCCCCGTCATTTTAGTGGCTTCCGTCACCATGGCCGAGACTTCGCTGTCGGGATATTCCTTGGTGGGAAGGTAGATCTTTGATTCAAAACCTGAATTTTTGAGCAGGTTATGCCAGGTGTCTTCCCCCAGTTTCTTGCAGACGTACTTTTTAAGTTCCGCGAAAATTACACCGTGCATCGATTCGTCTCCTTCCGGTCGTTGGCATTTCTGCGGTTAAATGCCGTTTACTTTGATCGTCGCCGGGATCCTCCCTGAACACGACGTAATAAGGGTATCACCCTTCATGAATCTGTCAAGCCGCCTGGAACGCCTGGCAGGGACACGGGGAGCTCGGATGAACCCCTAGAATTCCTACCTTTGTAGGATTGCCAAAAATCCTCAGGATGATTAGGAATAGGAATACGATGTAAAGGCAGATTTGACACGCGGGAGATCCCGGCTATACTGAAAAGAGTGTCTGTAGGAGCGATAGGTTGTGACTTGAGGGCCCTCAGCGCCGCGTTGCCGCGAAAGGACCCCGGCGCGAGTGGATAGCCCGCGCACATTAAGATTGCCGTCCCCGCGTCAAGGAGCCTAGAAGATATCATAAACAGCGATTAGGGGGTGTTATGGATACCATGACGGAGTGGCAGTTTTCGTTAATCGGCGTCTTTGGGCTGATGTATGTTCTTCATGTCTTTTTGCACGTGGATCGGCGAGCTGCAGTCGCGGGGCTTGCGATCACAGCAATCGCCGTGGGCATGGAAGCGGCGAACCACTGGATCGGTCCTTTCTGGATCGCCCAGGGAAGCCTTTATCTTGTGGCGGTGGGCTGTCCGGTCGAAAAGCTGGTGCTATATGCGGTGGGGGCCACATGGGCCTGTGTGGCCTTCGGATCGCCGCGCAGCGCGCCCTCCGGCATGCCGGGCCTGCGCTACGGGGCCATCCTGCTCATCGGTGTCGCGATGGGGGCGGCGGAATGGGTCCTCAACGAGACCGAGGCCTTTCGATGGGTCCGGCCGTGGACCGTCTTCGCCGCAATCCCGTACTACTCGGTCGGCGCTTATCTTCTCTTCTTGATCTACGACCGCCTGCCCGCAGGGGACACGGCTGTTTCATCTGAGCAGGAAAGCGCCGTTTCTGAGCAGGTACAAGAAGGAGCCGAATTGGTTTCATCGATGGGGTCCGGATCGTACCGGCATGCGCGAAATACCCGTTCCCGTTGGGGAGGGAAGGTGGCCGGGGCAATTATTTTATTTGGGGCCGCAGTGTTGGTCTCGGGAAGCGGAACGGCCGTCGCCATGACAGGCGCGGGTTCGGTGGCCAAACCGGGATCAAAGGCACCCGAGGCCAAGTCGGATGCACCCAAGGATTTCGAGGGAAACTGGGTCACGATTACGCATCAGTGCCTCCAATGCCACAAGAAGCAGCATCCGGTGGAGATGGATCGCTATCTCTACGGGACACACTATAAAGAGCGGATCAACTGTCTGACCTGTCACGGCTCCAAAGGGCATAACGAATATGTCGCGATGGGGTACCAGTTCCGCCTGAAGACTTTGGGCAGCGACGGTAAGACGCCGATCGGAAGCGGCACCCCGCCGACTTCGTGCTCTGGAAGCTGTCGAAGCC
>CAYGBP010000009.1:8149-14764 GCA_964348105.1 uncultured Nitrospirota bacterium | reverse complement strand
AGGAGAGGATCTACTCCGAGTGGTGGCCCAAGATGATCGTGCAGGCCTATCAGGCCTGTCAGAACTGTCACTCCCAGCAATTCTGGGAATGGATGGGCCTGGACCGCCAGCCCGCCAAGGTTGAAAATGCGGCCACGCCTTTTCATGGCTACCTCAGGTATGATCACGGCATTACGGACTGGTGGGATACCCAGATGTCCAGCTTCGGACTGGCCGAGCGGGAAAATTGGGGTGATGACGTGTTCGGCGAGGGCTGCGTGCTGTGTCACAGCCAGTCCATGGAATGGAACATGGCCGGCCCGGATACGGAAAACTTAAAGCCGATCGAGCAGGTCTTCCCGGATTTGATTCAAAAACAGTCCGAGAGCTTCGGATCCGCTCAGGTCAGCTATCCTGCGATGGAAAGGAAAGCCCTGTTTTTCGCCCGTTGCGTGGAGTGCCACGCCCGCCACACGTTTTCAAAGAAAGAAGCGCTCAAGCCGGAGGCCTGCGCCAAGTGTCATATGGGGCCCGATCATCCGCAGTACGAGGCCTACAGCACCAGCAAGCACGGATGGGCCTACCAACTGTACGGCGGTTACCCGGAGGGGAGGGCGCCGACCTGCGTCACCTGTCACATGACCGAAAAGGCGGAAGATGGGCACACGATCCACCAGTCGAATCGGGGGATCGCCTGGAACTATAAGCGGGGGACAAAGGAGTTCAGCCAGGCCAGGGACATCATGATCGGGCGCTGCAAGCTTTGTCATTCGCCCACCCGTGTCAAAGCCATTCTCGAGCAGGCGGACGGCATGGCGGTCGATGTGCCGGATCAGATGCGCGCCGAGGCCGTAAAAATCGTCAAGGAGTTGTACGACGATGGATTCATCAAACCGGCATTCAATCCGTTCTTCGGGAAGGAGATTCAGATGCTGCCCACCTTCTTCCACGCCATGCCATGGCGCTCCGATCGGCATAAGGTCTCGAAGGCCGAATTGCTGTTGTGGAACACCTGGCGGGAATTCGGAACGCTTTCGATGGAAACCGGAGCGTTTCACTTTAATCCGGCCTATGCGCACTGGTATGGCCTGAAGCCGGCGGACGAGTTTCTGGGCGAGCTCAAGGAGCTCGACGAGGAGCTGCGGGCCCACGGTCGACGGGCGCGGGGGCCTCATCGATGAGCCCCGGCAAAGCCGAATAAAGACCGGTCTGGTCAAGGGAAAGACCGGTCAAAACCGCGCCGCATGACCGGATCGACTTCCCTTGCCCGGGGTCCTGGGGCCGCGCCACACCCGTTGCCGCCCGGCGGCGCCGTGTCGGGAGGCCAGCCGCACCATTTGTTCCGATTTTCCCGGGCATACCCTCTATTGGGCCACGCCTTCCAGACTGCCTTTGATCCTTTCCCTCGGCAGCCGTTCTCTAATCGCCCAAATGGCTGGGGGGTGTCGGGGGTCGAGGTTCCTTGGACCGCCGGGGGGAAGTTGTAACGAATTGAAAATAATAAAATTGAAGTCTCTCCCAGGCGGTTGATGGCGACCTCCGAGCCGTCATTCCGAGCAGGGCCAATCTTATTCCCTTTGATTTTGTGGGATTTTTTGGGGTCCTTCCACGGTCCTATCGGGCAAGGTTTGGCCGGGTGTATCCCCCATCTACACCGTTTTTGTCCAAAAAATACACCGTTTCCGGAGCAAAAATACCGTAAAACCCGGATTGTTTTTCCGAAGAATTAGTGTATTTTGGTAATTAAATTTTAAAGAGTGAATCCCCGGCCTCAATCGGGCCGAATCAGGCCGTTAATAGCTATTCTATCCCATTGAATGGAGCGCCGTCCCTCCTCATCTATGCCCATTCCCCTTGGGACCCTCCGATAGGGGGGACGGTGCTCCTTTATTAATGAATATCAAGATTCCATTCGTGTTCCCCCACGCCTTCCGCACGTTCTTTAAGTGGCCGCGCCCTCCGTCCTACACACTCGCCTTGGGGCCGTCGCACCCCATTTTTTCGTACGTCGGGTTTCAGGGCCTCGGTCCCATAGTCCTTGGCCGGAAGATTTCCGGCGGGCGGCAGGGACGCCCTGGGCGGACGGATCACTGAAGATTCGTCCTGTCCGTGAAAGATCCGCACGCAGCCTTTTTCGCTCTCGCCAAAAGGTATATAATGGGCGCGTGAAGACACGAATGCCGCTCGCCAGCTTCTTGACCGCCTACCTGCGCAAGATCGGGATCAAGCATGTTTTCGGCATTCCCGGGGATCTGGTGATTAGCCTCTTTATGGAGATCGGCCGGGCCCGGGACATCAGCGTGGTCACGCTCTCGCATGAGCCTTCGGTGGCCTTTTCGGCCGACGGCTATGCCCGCAGCACGGGAGGGGTTGGCGTGTTGTGCGTGACGTACGGCGCCGGAGGGTTCAATGTCATCAACCCGGTGGCCGGCGCGTATGCCGAGCGTGTCCCCCTCCTCGTCATCAGCGGCGGGCCGGGCGAGGAGGAATATCGCCCCGGCACCCTGATTCATCATCAAGCCCGCACGATCGAATCGCAGTTGAAGGTGTTTCGCGAGGTGACCTGCGTGGCGCGGGTGATTTCGGACAGCCGGACGGCGGCGGAGCAGATTGATGATGTGGTCCGCCAGATCTGGGAAAATCGCCAACCCGGATATATTGAGATTCATCGGGATATGGCCCGGCGGGTCGTCCCGGTCCCGAAAAGGCTCATCGAGTGGGGGGGGCAACTGCCCCGTCCCCGGAGCGATGCCCGAAAGCTTTCCGAGGCCGTGGAGGAGGCCGTGGTCTGGCTGAACCGTGCCAGAAGGCCCGTCGTGCTTCTCGGCATCGAGCCCTACCGATTCGGTGCCAAAAGAGACTTAATCCGGCTCGTTGAGCGACTGGGTTGCGCATGCTGTGCGACGGTCCTGGCCAAGGGGGCGTTCCCCATGGATCATCCGCAGTATATGGGTGTCTATGCCGGTCCGTTGAGCGCCAAGGCGATCCGCGCCAGGGTGCGGCGCGCGGACCTGGTTCTGAGCCTGGGGACGTTGCTGACCGATATCGAGCTCGGGAGCGGGTCCCCGGAGATCCCGCGCGGACGATCGATCTGGACCGTTGGAGATCAGGTGCGGATCCGCTATCACACCTACAACGGGATCAGTCCAAGGGATTTCATCCAGGCCCTGCTCAAGAGGGATCTCAGGCCGCATCCCGAGCGGGTGAAATATTCCGATCATCTGCCGCGCGGCCCGGGTCCGCAGGACTCTCCTCTCAAGATGGTGACCGTTCTCAAAATCCTCAATGCATTCCTGGCCAGGCAATCCCGCATTGTCGCTGTTGTGGATTCGGGAGACAGCCTGTTCGGAGGCATCGAGATCAAAGTCCCCTCGGACAGTTTGTACATGGCGCAGGGCTTTTACGCCTCGATGGGATTCAGTGTCCCCGCCGGCATCGGGGCCGCCGTGGGCACGGGTCTTCGACCGCTTGTGATCTGCGGAGACGGGGCGTTTCAGATGACGGGAGGAGAGATCAGTCATTGTCCCAGGTTGGGGCTCAACCCGATCGTCATCGTCCTTAACAATGGGGGATGGGGGATTTTCCGTCCCGTCGCCCGGGTCAAAAGGCTCCTGGAGCTGCCCGACTGGCGGTACGCCGATCTTGCGAACCTCTGGGGCGGCATGGGCGTCCGGGTCTCCACCGCCGCAGCGCTAGAAAAGGCGCTTGATGAGGCGGCGGCTGAACGGCGATTCGTGCTGATCGAGGCCCTCGTGGATCCCCGCGACCTCTCGCCCCTGTCGAAAAAATACATTCAGGAATCCACGCGTCGGGCGCGCCGGTTATCCTGACATTCCCTGATCCATCCCGGCCGCAATGATCATGGGCAGCAGGTTCCTGGATTGCGGGATCTCTCAGGCCCTCGAGGGAGGGGGCTGTGCCTCGGGCCCGAACGGCTTGATCCAGGTGATCAGGCGGGGCAGCAGGGTGAGGGCGGCCATCAGGGCGATCAGCATCGCCAGGCCGGTCAAAAAACCGAAGTAGATCGTCGGGATGAAATTGGAAAGGACCAGAATTGAAAACCCGATAATGATCGTCAGCGAGGTATAGTACATCGCGTACCCGATGCTGCCGTGACAACGGTGCATGGTCTTGATGTAGTTTCTGTCGTTGGGGAACTCCCTGCGGAATCGGTGAATGTAGTGGATCGTATTATCGACCGCGATGCCCATGCTGATCGCGGCGATCGTGATGGTCATCATATCGAGGGGGATTCTCATCCATCCCATGAAACCCAGGACCGCGCCGATCGAGAGCAGATTCGGAAAGATCGCGATCAGCGAAATGATCAGGGAACGAAACAGGATCAAAAACATGACCATCAAGGCGAAAATGGCGGCCCCGAGGGTCAGAATCTGCGATCGGAAAAGGGTTTGCAGCATATTATTATACAAAACCAGAAGGCCGGCGAGGTGGACGTTTTCTTCCGGGATCCCGAGTTGCTCCGTCAGATCCCCCTTGATTTTTAGCAGCAATTCGTTTCGCCGCAGGGTCTCCTCGGAATCCCTGACCCGGATGAAGAAACGGACCTGGTTATGCTCCACCGAGACGAAGGGGTCCAGAATGATTTCCCGATAGGCCTCCGGAAGCTCGCTGTAAATCAGGGCGAGATCGAAGTTGTCCAGCGGTTCCCCCTCGTTTAGTCTTTCCCCGACTTTGAGCATTGTGCCGAGGGAGAAGACCTTACCCGTCTCCGGGATGGCCTCAAGGTAGTCATGAATCTTCATGACGCGGTTCATCCGCTCCGTGGTGAACCAATACTTGGCCTCGTCCTTCGCCGCCTCAAACTCTTCCTCAAATTCGACAAAATCATCGCCGAATGCGTCTTTGCCTTCATCCCCGGGCAGGTTCGCGGCCGGATTGGGGCCCGCGACGTCTCCCGCAACCTCCAGGTCTACGATCACGTCCAGGGGAGTCGTTCCGCCGAGCTGGCGGTCGATCAGCTCCATGCCCTTGTAGATTTCGGTTGTCCGCTTGAAATAGTTGATGAAGCTGTTTTCCACGACGAGACGGGACATTCCGACACTGCTGACCACCAGAATGGCGATGCTGACGGTGAGGATCAGCGTCCCGTGCTTCTGAGTAAAACGCCCCAGAAATTTGGTGAATGGGAACTGGGATTCGAACGAGACATCGGGCGGCCTCTTTCTCAAAAGAATCACGAGACAGGGGAAGAGCAGAAAGGTCAGGATCAAGGAAACGGTGATTCCCGCGCTCATCATCCAGCCGAAGTTGATGACGGGAAGAATTTTTGAGAGAATCAGAGAGCCGAAGCCGGCTGCGGTCGTCAGCGCGGAGTAGAGGCAGGGCGTTGCCATAAAGACCACGGTATCGAGGACCAGCTGGCGCTGAGGAGCATGCGGGTTTTGATTGAGAAACTCGCGGTATCTGACGATGAGATGGATGGCGAAGGCCATGGTCATGATGAGCTGAAGCGAGATGAAGTTGGATGAAATGACCGTAACCTCCCATCCGAAGAGGCCCAGAATTCCCATCATCGCGGTGGCGGACAGGGCGACGCACAAAAGCGGCAACAGGATCCAACGTAGCTGGCGGAATATGATTAGCAGGGTGATGACCATGAAGGCAAAGACACCCAGCCCAAATACCTTAAGATCGTTTTTGACAAACGTGATCAGATCGTCGGCGATCATGCTGACGCCCCCCAGGAAGAGCTCACCGCCGTCCCGGTAACGCTCGAGCACCCCCCGCACCTTCTGGATGAGCGCGTGCTGGTTTTTCCTCATCTGAGCCCGGTGCGCCTTGAATTCCTCAACCGCCTGCCGGTACTCCTTCATTTCCTCCGGGGCCAACTCACCCCGCCGTTTTTTGGCTTTCAACGCGTCCCGGCGGCTTAGAAGCTTTTGGTAGGTGGCGTCCACCCGGAGATTGACCTGCAGGGCCGTGGTCCTGAAATCAGGACTGACCAGCAGATTGCGATAGATGGGACTGTTGATGAATTCCTGGCGGGCCAGGGTCCTGTCCGCCGAGGGGGATTCGATCGTCTGGATGTCCTTGATCAGCTCCTTGATGGGGCGGGGGGGGCTTTCGAGCAGCGGGACATCCAGGATCGAGTTGACGGAAGTCACCGCATCGATCTGCTCCAGGTCCCGCTTCAGCCGGCGGATCGTCTCCAGAGAATGATCGGACAGCAGATCGCCTTCGGGCGCGAAGGTGACGATGAGAAAATCATGGACGCCGTAGCGGGAATAGACCAGGCGGGTGTAGGCCAGATCTTTGTCATCTTCGAGGACGAGTGTTTCGGCCGAGGCATCAATGACCATGTTTCGCGCCTGGACGGCCAAGAATGCAGTCATGGCGAGGATGCAGAGCAGGGTAAGCTTCGGATAGCGGAGGAGGACCTTGTCGTAAAATCGCCTCAGCATCGGCTATCGGTTTGCGGTATCCTTGGCCGGTTGCGAGGTGTCGATTTGGAATTCACCCGGCGACCTGAGCTTTTCGAGAAGGCCGGTGGTGGTTCCGCTGGTGGGGGTGTTCGGCCTGGTGCTCCCGATGTCGGTGCGGGCCAACCTGACGCTGGCGGTTCTTCCTTCGCTTACGCGATGGGGCCTGCTGTCTACGGGCAAGGAACGCGGT
>CAYGBP010000009.1:0-8139 GCA_964348105.1 uncultured Nitrospirota bacterium | reverse complement strand
TTAGCACGCTGTCGAACTGCGACCGGTAGGTCTGAATGACACTGACGCCCTGAATCTCCAGGTCGTAAACCTTCCAGCCCGCTTCTGACTTGTAGAGCTTGTACAACATGGAAAGCTTGGTGTCTTCGGACACCAGAAAGGTGGGAACGTGGATGCGGCGTTTGACTTTCCGACCCGGCTCATAAACCACTTCTTCATTCGTGTAGAGATCCAGTTTTTCAAGGTAGGATTCCTGAAGGTGCTCGGTGAAAAGCCGCGTGAACTCCTTTTTTTCCGACACGCTCAAGCTCGGCCAGTGTTTCTGGCCCAGGCTCAGCCTCGCCATGAGATCAAAGTCAAAGGTGGAGTTGACGACCTTCATGATTCGGGCGTTTCGCTCCTGTTTATCCAGAGAGCGGTTCTGGAGCGAGGAAATGACGATGTCGACGTTGTTCCTGACAAAAGTCTCCACTTCTCGAATATCATCGGCCAGGGCGGGTGTAGCGAGCAGAAGCAATCCGGTCAACGACAGGACAAGGCTTTTCATCATCTACTCCTCGATTGCTTTCGCGCGGGTTTGTTCATACGCATCGCGAAGGAATAAATAAAGGTCAAATGCGTCTTTCTTGATGCTTTCATACTCCCCGATATGCAAGGATCCGTAATTGAGTGTCTTGTAGGAGCGGACGCCCAACACGGCTTCCCAGTACCCGAAGTAGCATGATCCGACGTAGCAAAGTGGGTCCAGAAACGTGTCGGCGGCGAATCCGAATGTATCGCGAAGATTCGAGGGCCCGAAGATCGGCAGGACCAGGTGAAAACCGCCTCCGACTCCATAGTAACCCAATGTCTGTCCGAAGTCCTCCCGGTGCGGATTTAGAGCCAGAAATTCCTGTGCAGGGTCTTCCAGTCCCGCCAGCCCGAGGGTGGAATTGATCCCGAACCGGGCGAGCTCGACGCCCGCGCCCTTGAATTTGAATTGAAGGAGATTATTGACGAAACGAACGGGAAAAAGAAGGTTGTCGAAGAACCGGCTGATGGCGATGCGTAACCCCCTGGGTACGACGTGTCCGTACCCCACGGCCGCGGGCTTGAGAACCCAAAAGTAAAATTTGTCATTCACCCCTGTCATGAATCGATTATATCCGCTCAAGGGATCGGAGATCTTCGAATCGGCCGGCCTTCCGAATTCTGCTTCAAATTCCTCGTCAAAATCAAGCTCCTCCACCGGCGCCGGCACCGGTTCGGGCGGGGACGCGCCCTCCTTTTCAATATTAGACGCGAAAAAGAGACGATTATTCGGTGCTCCCGACGGCCCGAAGGCGGAGGGTAACGCGTCGGGCATCCGGAAAATCGAAGCGAATTCGGCGTGATGCGTCGGGCGGCCGTTGTGGGCCGGTGTTGGGACCGCATCGATCAGTTCCAGGGTCAGACCGAGAAGAAAGAGCAGCGAAAGCTTGCGCATCCCCAAGACGAGCCTCAGAGTGGGCGACGGTTCACCCCTGATCGCCCCGCGATCGCTGTAAGCGCGGGTCGTGAGATTGATCTCGTTGTTCCAGCGGGCTCGGAACGGCCCGGCATTCCCAACCTCGATTTGCCGGCGTGCGGCGATCGACAACGAACCTTCTTGACAATGTCTCAAGATGGAAGGCGGAAAAGGCCCCGGCAGATCGGGTGGCGGGCTGGGTTGAATGGACGATGTGCAAAACCCCTCTTCAGATTTTCGAATATCAAACGATCAACAGGTGTGCCTGGCAGTTTCCTCCAGATCAGGCTTGAGAATATCACTCTTTCCAGGTTCGGTCAAGAAACCACCCCAATTTGCAGGGGCTCGCGCTTGGGCGGACTCCTGACTTGCCGAAAACCAGGCGACCCGCCGGGGGTAGGATGGGGCAATCCAAGTCGCTTCGCAAGACGCGGATCTTCCTGTGCATGACGGCCGAGCCGTTCGGTGGTCGCAGTGGTTTTTGCATGCCGCCTGTGATAGAAAAGGCGGAGTCTGAAGCGTCCCGAAAGGACATTTTGATTTCCTAGGCCCAGAATCACATGGTCAGATTGAATTTCAACGCACCCGAATATAAGAAAGACGCTACATTCCGGGTGGTCCCGTACGAGCTTCATGGCAGCGAGGTCAGCGGGTGGGAGATCCGCCGGAAGGGGCGGGTGTCATTGAGACTGGGGCCCGGCTACACCGTCGTCAGATCCCTTTATTGCGGCATCTGAACGACGGATCTGGCGCGCCGACATCTTCCGTTTCCCCTTCCTCAGGTGATCGGCCATGAGATCGTCGGAGAGCACGAGGGCCGGCCCGTGGTGGTGGAGATCAATGCCTCGCATGCCAGCCGGGACGTTGATCCGGATCGATGCCCCTACTGCCGGCTCGGGATGGGGGCGCATTGCCCGGAGCGCATGACGCTGGGCATCGACCGCCTTCCGGGGGGATTCAGCCCGTTCTTTCTGGCCCCCCTCAGGGCCATTCATCCCGTTCCATCGGAGGTCGGATTGCTTGCGGCGGTATTTGCCGAGCCGCTCGCCGCGGCGTTCCGGGCCGTCTCGGTCAGTCCTCCACGTGCGGGGGATCGCGTGGCTGTCTTGGGTCCTCGAAGGTTGGGAATGCTGCTGATCGCGCTGCACGTTCATCGTCGAAGAACAGGCGGTGATTTCGAGATTGTCGGTGTGATCCGTCACGGCGCTTTGGCGGGCCTTTGCCTGGAAATGGGCGCGGATCGGGTGATGGATCTGAAGGCGCAGCCCGACGGATCCAAGGGGCATTTATTCGATACCGTGTTCGACACGACGGGGAGCCCTGAGGGGTTTGAAACCGCCCTGCGGTTCGCCCGCCGCACCCTTCATCTCAAATCGACCCACGGGCGTCCCGCGCCCGGCTTGAAATGTCTGACCGAGATGGTGGTTGACGAGATCGCGCTGCTTCCCTTTCGGGAGGATAACTTGTATTCCGCGACCGCGGACCAGTCCCATCGCGCGCCCTGGGCGATTTTCCTTTCTCCCCGGGTTTCCCGGGAGGTTCGTCAGAGATGCGCCCGGGCACTGCCAAGGGCTGAGTTGTACAGCATGGAACCAGCAAGCGCCCTCAAGACCATTCGGCAATGGGAACGGGATACGGCCCGCCCGGGCCTGCCGCGTTTTGACCTGGCTGTGGTGGAGGATTTGGGCGAAGTGGACGAGGTGCTTCGCGCCAGCCGGGCCGAGTCCGTTTCCCTTGTGAGGCCGGGGGGAGCCATCCTGCTGGCCGGGGGCGGGGCTACTCAAGCCCATTCGTTCCTGGCCGAAACCGTGCGCGCCCGGGGGGTTGGGATCCAGACCTCGCGATGCGGAAACCTCGCGGAATCCCTGTCGGTTCTCAAGGGGCATCCCGCGCTGCGGGCCACGCTGGAGCAGAAAATGATCACCCGGATCGACCCGTTGGATCAAATTTCGACCGCCTTCAGGATCGCCTCGGAGGACACGCATGGAATTAAAGGGATCGTACGGATAGGGCAGCGCACCATGCCGCCAAGTTGAGCCTTCTTTTGACAGGGTGATGTTCGGCCCCCGGGTCGACCGGGAGGCCTTCTGGCGCGCCCAGCGGTGGATCGGAATACGACTGGCCATGCTGTATCAGTGGCATTCCGGCGCGGAGGGCTGGGGCGATGAATGGCTCGTCTGGGAATATCTGCGGCACGGCCTCGGCAAGGAGCGGCTGGCCGAATCGGCGCGGGAGCTGATCGATCGAATCGAGCCCCTCCCCGGCACCCGGCGCGATTCGATCCGGTTTGGAGGGGGCTCTCTCCTGGAGCGGTGCTATATCATCGTCTCGAACTATGAAGTGGCCGAGGGAATCCACCGGGCCATGTTGGAGCGGTCCGGTGATGAATGGAAGGCGTTGAGGGCGCGGCGGCTCGGAAGATCTCACTTGGAGGCCATACCGGCCGAAAACGATGCCTATGTGTCGCTGCTGCAGGGCTTCCTCCGCGCGGGGATCGGCGAATCGGAGCCCGCGCTCGAAGAATTCCGACAGGCCGCCGATCGGCTTCCGACGCATCCCAGTCCCCTGTATGCCATCGGAAACCAGTTACTCTCGATGGGTGACGACGCCGGCGGCGAAGCGGCCCTGAGACACGCGCTGGCGGTTCGAAAATCCTACCGGGGAATCGGAATCCTTCCCGTGGAAGACGAGATCTTCTACTATCTTCGAATCGCGATGGCCTGTGTCCGGCAGGAGCGGTACGGGCAGGCGGTCGAAATCCTCCGGGAGGCCGTGGCCGAACGGCTGCCGATGCGGCCCGAGCAGGGGGCGGCCCTTTATCGGTGCCTGGGCCTCTGCCATAAATCTCTAGGCGATCGCCGACGTTCGGCCTTCTGCCTGGCCGAGTCCGACCGGCTGGAGCGGGAGGCCGCCACGAATCTTCGGTCTTCACCGATGTCTTCATCCCGACCATCGGATCGGCTCCCGAAGGACATTTCCCCGGATGTCTCTGCATCCGGCAGGTAATCCAATTCCGTACCAAGCCAAGAGGTCTGCATCTGCCGCCTTTCAGGGGCAAGGTTGAGTGATACCGAGCCGTGCTTTCTACCCACTCAAGCTTCGATCATAGAAATCTTCCCTGTATCCGGGACGCCAGGGAGACTCGCGATGCCTCTGGGTAGGGGGTAGGGTTGGCGTTGACAGGTCGATAGGTTAAGGCTATAAATCAGGCCAGTTTCGGAGGAAATAGGATCCGGGAGGAATCATAAGCACGAATCGTTCGTTTCCGGGGAGGCGGGGCGCATGGACCGCCAATCCATTGAAGAATGAAATGGGGGGGTAAACGATGAGAAGAAGTGAGCCCGAGCGGCATTACAGCGGACGGATCGGATGGCTGCGCGCGGCGGTCTTGGGGGCGAATGACGGGATCGTTTCAACCGCGAGCCTCATCGTCGGGGTCGCGGCGGCGCAGGCGGCCCGCGGTGACGTGCTGATCGCCGGTGTGGCCGGTCTGGTCGCGGGCTCCATGTCGATGGCTGCCGGGGAATACGTTTCGGTCAGCTCCCAGGCCGATGTTGAAAAGGCCGATCTCGACCGGGAGCGGACCGAGCTCGAGGCCGACCCGCATTTCGAGCGCGAGGAGCTGGCGAAGATCTACATGGGCCGCGGTCTGGAGGCGGGCCTGGCGAGACAGGTGGCCGAGCAGCTGATGGCGCACGATGCCCTCGGCGCTCACGCGCGTGATGAGCTGGGATTGTCGGCGACGCACAAGGCCCGGCCCATTCAGGCCGCGACGGCATCGGCCGCCACGTTCGCTCTGGGGGCCGCGCTTCCATTGTCGATGGTCGCATGGGTCCCGATGTCGGGCCTCATCGCGGCCGTCTCAGGAAGCGCTCTGATCTTCCTGGCCGCCCTGGGAGGACTTTCAGCGAGGGCGGGGGGAGCAAAGGTGGGGATCGGTATCGCCCGGGTGACCTTCTGGGGCGCGCTGGCGATGGGCCTGACAGCGGGCGTCGGGTCCCTCTTCGGCGCGATGCTATAGACATCGGGCCTGGGGGGGGGAAGGCGGGCGAACGAGATGCGTGGGCACAAAGGGACTTCCCTCACCGAAGGAGCCGATGGCCGCCTCATGCTCTGGTTCGGGGACGCGGGCCCATTGAACAAGCTCCGGGTCTGGGCGCTGCTGCGCCTGCGGTATCGATTTCACCGTGAGCGCAAACGGATTATCGGCGCCGGGGAATCGATCGCCCCGGATTATGTTCGCGATGACCTTCGACTGCAGGCGGGAGCGGAGGAATCGCCGGGGTTCTACCCGTCGTCGGCCAGCGCCGAAGGAGATGCCTTTCTCCGACAGTTGGCCGCGCGGCTAGCATAACTGCCCGATGCTAGTGCCCTGCTGGCCGGCGAAAACAGACGGGTCGCATCAACACGGCCCGGGGATCCAGTCATGGTAGATCGAAGACAGACACCCGCGTACTGGGTCATCATCGGGTTCCTGACTTTATCGATCGTCTTGCTGCTGCTGGGCCAGACGATGGCCATTCTCGATTATGATTTTGCCGTCAAGATCGGATTGCAGGAAGATGTCAAAGAGGTCGGCGAATTCGGGGTTGAAGTGAACCGCGCGTTCGGCGCCGGCGACACGATTGTTTATATCCCGCTGATGGTCATATCCCTGGCCGGCCTTTGGTTGAAAAAGCGCTGGTCATTGATCACGACGGCAGCCGTCATGGGAATATCGGCGTATTGGGCCGCGACGGTGGCTTTTATGCTGTTCTTTCTGGAGGGCGTTCCCGATTACCATCTCGTACCCGGTCCGGAATACTGGCTGTTCATCGGCGCATACATCGTCTGGGGTGTTTGGGGGATCATATATCTGATATTCAGAGGAGAGCGGTTGGTCCATTAGGTGACGGGGGCCTGAAGGCGCGCGCCGGTTTGCCGGGTCACAGAGACTTGATTCACTTTATCCTTGTGCGGTTGGACATCGGTAAACATTTTAATATGAATAAAAACCAGGAGGCCATGCCCGTTGGACATGGCCTCCAAAACGTGTGACATTCTGGAATCGGATCGAGCGACAGACTGTCACTCATCACAGTAGGGTGTGATGCTCAATGCGCCCGAACTCAGTGGCCGCCGTCATTTCCCTTGCCCCCTCGCACACACCAGGTATAGGCAGGGGAGGTTTTGGCCAACCATCCCACTCCGCCATTGAAAAAATAGACGGCGTGCCCCTGGGATGTCAGGGCGGCCCGGGTCGTATCCGACCAGTAGACCGAAGAGAGCATGGTATCCGATTGGATGTTCATGAACGGGTGGTTACCGGGGAGGGCCGGGCGGGAATGAGACTGATCGATCAGGCTGGCCAGTTCTTCAATGGTCGGAAGCCGCCAACCCCCGCGCCCCCCCAAAACCTTGAGGTAGCAAAAATCCTTGGCCGCAACCCAGGTTCTGGATCCCGGATCTGGGGACCGCTCCCAGACCAGTCCCGTCTCCATGTCCAGGACGGCCTCGTTGTTAAATCGCTCCAGAACCTTAAACCGTCTTGTCGCATCATCGATTTTCAAATCCCAGCTATGCAGGGATTGTGTTTTATTGGGTCCGGCCTGAACCCCGCCGGCGAGCGAACAAGTAAAGGCCAGGACCACACCGATAAAAAATAGTCTTTTCATACTGGTATCCTCCCATGCCTCCGGTTTTAACGGTTTTGACATAAGGTGGAAGTAGCAATTCCCATACCCTTCTGGTGCCCCGGAGGCCGTATGGAACAGATGTTACTGCCCAACAGGTTAGAATCGCACCCGATGCACTTGCCAAAAATTTGCCTGCGGCAGGCACGATGGATGGGCGAATAATGAACGGAGCTGTGTAATTCTTACAAAGGGAGGAAAGTGGAAACCTGAACGATGAGTAATGCAGTGGAGGCTATTGGGGGGAAACCTTGGCTACGTGGGTATTGGAGAATGAAACGGCGAAAGATACTCTCGCATGGCCAGCCCTGGAAGTATCCCGCCTCTTCAGGCGGCCTACTCCGACCCGAGAGGGATAAAGCGTTGTAATTCGCTCGCTGTGTGGGTTCGGGCTATGCTCGACTTCACTAGTGCGGTTTGGTCCCAACGGGATTCGAACCCGTGTTTTCGCCTTGAGAGGGCGACGTCCTAGGCCAAGCTAGACGATGGGACCGATCCTCGCTAGCGCAGTCGAGCGCGGCCCCCGGTTACGGGAGCACCGAGAAGGGCCGTCTGCGCGAGAGTATCTTTTGTTTTTAATCCTTTTCTATTCTGTTGCCACACCCCGCCCGCCGGCAGGCAGGCGCTCGCGCGGCCAGAGCCCGACGCTCGCTTGCTAGCGAATTCGAGCGCGCCCAAACACGCCGATAAAAGTCCGGATTTCCCAGAAGATATGCATTCGGCGGTGAAAAGTCAAGACGTAATCTTGGCCAGGTAGGCTTCTCTTTCGGGCAGCGAGGAGAAGGTCTCGATCAGGTCGTCATGCCGGAAGATCTTCTGAAGGCTCATGCGCATATAATGCTCCAGGTCATGCACCAGCTCGACCTTATCCGGGCGGGTCAACTCCACGTAGGTCATGTCCCCGTGGATGATCCGGGCGCGAAAATCGATGATCTCGGTCAACCGCTTGGCGACTTGCTCGCTCTCCAGGTGGGATTTATGAAGAAACCGCGAAATCCGGTC
>CAYGBP010000008.1:3662-42983 GCA_964348105.1 uncultured Nitrospirota bacterium | reverse complement strand
TGGGACGCATTGCCAGCGGAAAAATCTAAAACGGGGTGCTGCGTGTGGGGGGCCCGATCGCCAGAGTCAAGCGCGACGGGAGCATCGAAAAAAGCCGCGCGACTAAGCTCTATGGATTTCATGGGCTGGGGCGCGTGGAGCTGGATTCGGCGCGGGCGGGCGAGGTGGTGGCCGTGGCGGGCCTGGCCGCGATCGAGATCGGAGAGACGATCGCCGACGCCGAGAACTCGCAAGCCCTTCCCCCGATCGAGATCGGCGAGCCCACCCTCACGATGGAATTTATGGTCAACAACTCTCCGCTGGCGGGAACCGAAGGGCAATACATCACCAGCCGTCATTTGCGCGAGCGCTTGTTTCGGGAGCTTCGCACCAATGTGGCGCTCCGGATCGAGGAAACCGAAAACGGCGACGTCTTCAAGGTATCCGGCAGGGGGGAGCTGCACCTGGCCATCCTGATCGAGAACATGAGACGGGAGGGCTACGAGCTGGCCGTCTCCAAACCCCGCGTCATCCTCCGGCAAGAGAATGGCTCGACCCTGGAGCCCTATGAGCTGCTCACCGTGGACGTGGAAGAAACCTACCAGGGTACCGTCATCGAAAAACTGGGCGGCCGGAAAGGAGAGATGATCAACCACCAGGCCGGAGGCGACGGGCGGGTAAGGTTGGAGTATCGAATTCCGGCACGGGGACTCCTCGGGCTGCAGTCCGAGTTCCTGACCGACACCAAGGGCACGGGCGTTTTGCATCACATCTACGACGGGTACGGCCCTTATAAAGGCGACATCCCGACCCGCACACGCGGCGTCCTCATCGCCATGGAGGCGGGCGAGACCATGGCATACGCCCTGTTCAACCTGCAGGAGCGGGGATCTCTTTTCGTGGGCCCCGGAGTGAAATGCTACGCGGGAATGATCATCGGCGAGCACAGCCGGGACAACGACCTTGTGGTCAACCCATTGAAATCCAAGAAGCTGACCAATATGCGTGCGGCCGGCAGCGACGAGAATATCCAGCTCACCCCGCCCCGAAACCTCTCGCTCGAACAGGCCATCGAGTTCATCGCGGACGACGAGCTGGTCGAGGTCACTCCACAGTCACTTAGGCTGAGAAAACGCATCCTGGACGAGAACGAACGCAAACGCGGCGCCAAGACCTGATCCAACGATACGCTGACCCCGCTCTCGGCACTTATCCCAACAACCCGCCCGTCTTGCTTGCCATATTTCTTATCTCTGGTATACTTTCCTAGGGTTTATTTTAATCAAGAATGGACTGAAGATGGAGCGAAGATCCCGCAAGCGCTATTCAAAGCGTCTACCCGTCAGCTTCGGGAAGGACCGGCCCGACAAGATCGGGTTTACGGACGATCTATCGGTCGATTCGGTGTTCATCAAGAGCAGTGTGGTATATCCCCCCGGGACCGCGCTTTTTCTGCAGATTACTCTGCCAGACAACCAGGTCGTGGACTTGACGGGACGCGTGATGTGGGCCAAACAGGTCCCGGCCGGAATGATCCGAGTGGTTAAGAAAGCCGGCATGGGAATTCGGCTCACCGGCATCTCCGATGCGTACGGCAGGTATATCGCCTCGCTGCAAACGGCCGGGGCCGGTAACCCGGCCCGCTCATACTGATCAAGCCTCTCGGGCCGGGCTCAAGAACCTTGTGAGGCGCTGCGGGGTCGCGGGCGAATCAGTAGCCCCGTGGTCGAGACCCTCAGCTCAAACTCGGATTGCTGATCGGCCGGCACGAAGGTGGCCGAACCGTACTCCGCGTCCACGAGCGGCCCCAGCATGGCATAGCGGCGCCGAAGATCGAAAACGTCCAGAGGCTTCTTCTCCGAAAGGGAAAAGACCGTTCTGGTTTTCACCTGCTCCTCAGACAGATTCCGGTAACGACCCGCCACCCGGTCCAGCTCGTACGCCGTATGCAACCCCATCCAATTGGCAACGGGCTTCCACTTCAATATATGGGCATCCACATAGAGCTCGTCACCCGATAGGTGATAGCTCGCTAGCCGGCCGTTCTCAAACTCGAATCGGGCGATAAAAGTTTGAGGACCGGTGGGGACCGCCGTGATCATCGCCGCCACGGCTTCATGCGTAATGGCCTGGTAACCACGGGTCCCCACATAGATGACCACGAAGAGGACCGCCAGAGAAAAAAAGAGGAGGGAAAGAAGCAGGTTGGCGGACATACGGATCACGCGCCTGCGCTTCAGAGCCAGGATCGCCAGAAGCAGGAAGATCAGACCGCCCAGGATCGTCGCGACGGTCAGCAGGTTAATCGGATGCTCGATCCACTCTGTCATTCAACGAATCTCGACGATTACCGACTGGATCGAATATCGCGGATGGGTTTCGAATGGGCGACAAGCGTGCGCCCCCTGAAAAGACTATGGCCATGTAGGACTATTTTCGGGGGACCTTTCGCTTTTCATAATGCGGCCTGAAGTCGTTGGTAGCCGCATAGACGAGCTTGGTGATGAAGTGGCCGTACTTGTCTTCCGGATCGGTGATGCTGAAGGAAAGGGAGCTTCCGGAGCCCTTGCTGACCTTGGCCACAGGCCACTCCCCGAAACGGGAATTGGTCCAGAGGGGTCGCGCCGCTGGCCGCCTCCCACTGCTTGATGGCCATGGTAATATTGACCATTGCCGAGGCATTGATCGAGGTCAGATCCTGACCCAGACTGATTCGGGGCTTCATCTCAGATATTTCATAGTTTCCCGTGAAGATCGAGGTCACGCCGTACTTTTTTCCGATGGCCTTAATGGCCTGGGGATCCATCCGCTCATGTCCCACCGAGCTTAACAATTCCTTCTCCGACCCCAGCTCGAGAAAGCGGACCTGGGGTTGGCCCCCCTGCACATAGCTCATGAACTTCTGGGTCGCATACTGGTTCAGTTTGTCCGTGGAGTTGGATGAAAATTCAATGATGCCGATGGTCTGATTGGTCTGAAGATCGATCCGGGGAGGGATCTCCACGACCACCTTATGGGCGCACGCCACCGATAGGATGGCCAGCAAACAGGGTCCGAAGTATTTTGCCTTCAGCTTCAGGCCGATCCTACCCATGTTCTTCCCTCCCGATTTCCACGCTGTTTCGCAACACCGCCCCCTTGAGCGGATGATATGACTGAGTATATCTCAGATTGCCGGACCGTCAACCGGGGGTGGGGCGGGGAAGGCCATGCCAACCGAAAGCGGGAAACGCCAGGCGTCAGCGGCCCATCTGGACCAGGAGGAGTCGATTTCCATCCGGATCCTTGAAGGACGAAAAGTAGGCTCCGCCCGGGGCCCGCTTGACCGGAGCGCAGCGGATCCGTTTGCGCTTAAGACCGCTTACAACCTTTTTGATGTTCCCCACCCGAAGCATGATTCCCCACCCCCCGGCGTTGCCGCCCTTGGCCTTTTTTCGCTTCGAGCCGGAGGAATGAAGCCCCAGGACTGTTCCGCCGGGAACCTTGAATTCCACGTAAAAAGGCATGCGAAGCGAAGGCTTGAAACCCAGCTTGGAATAAAAAGTTACGGTGCGCTTGATGTCCCGTACTTCGGCCATCACCCAGGAATCGGAAACCACTCTAGCCATAAGCCCTCCTTCTTGATCGTTGCGCCGGATCGCATCGCCGGCCTTCAAGTCAGCTCAATGTCGGCATGGGAGGTACTATATGCGTAATACGTCCCGTGTGTCAATCCTCCGGTCCCCGCTGCCAGCGATTCGATCCGAAGGCAGGAATCGTTGACATTCTATGGACTTCTGGTATTTTTAGAGGAAAGGAGGATTTCAATGGTATCGCTCAAGAACATCCTGATTGGGTCAGCCACCGCCCTGTTCCTGGTGGTATCGCAGCCTCTGGCAGCGCAGGAGGGGAATGGGAATCTGAAGGTCGCCGAGGCGGCCGTCGCCACCGGGATCGAAGTCCTGATCACCGAGGGGGGAGACCTCAAGCCCGTCGGCGTGGCGGAGGTCTTCGATTCCGCCGTGGGCAAGCTCTACCTCTTTAGCCGGATCGAAGGATCAAGCCGGAATACCACCATCAAGCATCGCTGGTACCTGGAAGATCAGCTGATCGCGGAGGTCGAGCTGCCCGTTCGTTCCGGCAACTGGAGGACCTACAGCAGCAAGATCATCACGCCGGAGATGACGGGACACTGGAAAGTGGATATCGCCGAAGCGGATGGGGATGTGATCAAGACCCTGGCTTTCGATGTCAGATAGCTCTGCGCACCCCCCCCGGCTTGCCTTCCGCAAATCCAGCGGTTTTCTTCGCGGGTGGCGTGTGCCGGACACTGTTGGGTGCGCCATGGCTTATCAGCGGGCGTATGTCAGCTGAACCAGGCCTGATACCAAGCTTCTGACATTCCTGAAGGTCCTGCCACGCTCGTCGGTACCGGAAGGAAAAAGGGAAATACCCTACCCCACCGTAATCGGGTGAAGCGACAGAACCGGCTCGTCGATCTGGTCCGTTTCCAACAGGGAATCCACCAGGCCGGCTCCTCCACCGGCCAGATCCGGAAATCCCGACCGCCGAACTTCCGTTTGACAAACGCCGCGGTCTCCAGATGGGCAATGATTCGTGAAAATGACGCCCTTGGGCGCCCGACGCGTTCCCCCCTACGGCTTGCCACGCATCGAATCGATGCTCCATATTCCGCCGCCCTGCGTGGAGATGAGCAAGAATATGAAACAGAACAGGACGGCCAGCTCACCGCTGTTCTGAATCGGAAACACGGCCTTCGTGCCGTGCGCCATCCAGTAGGCCGCGGCCATCAGCCCGCTGCAAACGAAAGCCGATACCCTTGTCATGAGGCCGATCATGACCAGCGCCCCGCCCACCAGTTCGATCGGGCCTGCGATGTAGGTGATAAAGGCGGGGGTCCCTTCACGCGCCGCCACCGGAAAGCCGAACAGCTTCTGGGTCCCGTGCCACACGAAAAGAAAACCGACAACGATCCGAAGCAACGCATACGCCTGGTTGTTGAAAAACGACATGAAAGCCGCCATCTCGCTCCTCCCATGGTTGGAGACACAGTTTGAGATCCGGAGCCCGCTTGAACCAAGCGTTCTCCCCCCTTGATGGAAGCCCGCCGCCCATATGACCCGGGCACCCCAAAACGCTACATCAGCAATTCGGCCAAGCCATAAAACGGCCTGTTCGCCCCCTCATAGAATATCTCCCCCTTGACAATTCCCATCGCGAAACCGCCAATCACCCAGTTCGAGAGCACGATCCGATCGACGAGATCGAATTTGATCTCGACGGGCGATCCCCCCCTCGCCCACATCAACCGCCAGCCCACTGGCCATCGATAGAACCCTGGTGTAAAGCGCCGCCGCGTCACCTCGAGGTCCAGGCCTTCCAAAGGATCGGGCCGACCGTCTATCAGGGCAAATCCGATCAGATCACCTGTCAACGCCGACAACTTCTCGCTTTTCTGGCTGTGAAGATAGAGATCGCTCGCATCATCGAGCGCGATATAAAAAGCTTGAAAATCCTTCCAGAGCCCCCAATAGGTCCGGGTAAGCCGATTGAAATCAGGCAGGTAAAGGTATTCATAGATCACGCGCCCTTTGAGCGTTCGACCCTGCCATTCGAGCACCGCAGGGGCCGATCCCATCCAGAATTCGGCATCGGCAAGGGTATGTGCCAGCCGTTCCGTAATGGGTTCCACCCGCAAAACGATTTTGTTGGTCGCGCTGAAGATCGTCATTCCACTTCGAGGCGTTCCCTCAAATCGAAATCCCATGGAGTCGGGGATTGTCAGCAATTCCTCCCCCACATTCTCGTAAGCACCATCACCGGTAACCTTGATCCAACCCTCCCGCTCATCATGAAGCACCGCGAAATGCTCGGCTTGATAATCCTTTCCGTCGCGGCCCCGGTTGTTGTCCAGTGCGAAGACCACGTGTCCCGTATCATCCATGCCGACAAAAGAAAAATAGTCCGACACGTATACGAGGGCTGGAATCGTCCCCGACGGGGAGCCTCCGATTGCCGGCTCAACCGCCCGTGCCGCATCCCTTTGCGCGTGAATAACTAGTGACAAAGCCATAGCCATGAAGACAAGCGTCCGCATCTCGTTACTCCCTGGCACCGGCCGTCCGCAGCCACTCGACAACCGATTGATGGCCCAGCGCGCGCGCCATCTGAAGCGCCGTGCGGCCGTCGGCAGCCTTCGCATCCAGCTCGGCACCCGATGCGCTCAGGGTTTGAACCACTTCCAGATGACCCCGGCCCGCCGCGAACATCAGGGGGGTCATTCCGTTCCGATCTTTGCTCTCCACGTTCGCTCCACCCACAATCAGCGCATCCACTGCTTCGGGATACCCCTCGAATGCCGCCATCATCAGCGCCGTGAAACCATTACGATCTTTTGCCTCGATTTCAGCACCGCGAGAGATCAAACTTTGCACAATCCCGGGCCGGCCGAATCCGGCGGCGTACATTAGGACGGTGACCCCTTTGTCATCCCGCGCTTGAACGCTGGCACCGCGCTCGAGCAGCAATTCCACCACGCGGGCCCGGCCGCTTTCAACCGCGTACGTCAGGGGGGTACGGCCGAAATGATCTTGCGTCTCAAGAGCCGCTCCCCTTGAAAGGAGAAGCTCCGCGATCTCGGCCCATCCGCCGTCGGCCGCCGCCATCAGTGCGGTCCAACCATCCGGTCCAGCCGCCTCCGGATCAATTCCCGCCGCCAGAAAAAGCGAAACGGTATGCTCCTCACCCCGCTCGGCACGCGAAACAAATTCCTCGGCAGTGAACGGAATGTTTTGCCGCGTCAGCTCGACTCGGGCCGGAACGAGCGCCTGACACTGAACCGTTGCCAGAACCGACGCAAAAAGCAAAACAGGGTACCGGATGCCCCAGAAAGCCATATCGCCCCATCATTCGCTGCCGGGCATAATATAGACCCACTCATGTATCCCGGTCAAATCCAATCAACCGCCTTCCGACCTATTTGCCCCTTTCCGGAGCTAGGTGCCTCCCTTGTTATCTGGAGGCCGCATGGCAGGAAAAACAGTCCGATCCCCTAAGGACTCAGCTGGGACCCGGAGAAAGATAATACCGACGAGAAGCAGGGCAGCCTTAGCAGACTCTTCACGGACCTCCTCCGTAGAACTCATCATACACCTGATGACGATCGGCAAAACACTCATTTTTATGAATTCCGATCGGACAGGCCATTTGCCGGAATCCCGAATTGGGCGGGCGATCCTGAAGGGTAATGGTTCATTTATTTTAAGCCGACCGCTGGGGCAAAATCCTTTTCATTACTTATCTTATGCCTCAGCCCTTGCACGAAATTCAGGCTGTCTCCCGGATCATCTCAATCGCGCCGCAAGGGCATTCTTCCGCGCAGATGCCACACCCTTTGCAGTAATCGTAATCAAAAGCATACCGCTTTCCCGGGCCGAGCTTGATCACGGCATTATCCGGACAAAACCCATAACAGTTGTCACACTCAAAACAGTTTCCGCAGGATAAACAACGCCGGGCCTCCGAAAGGGCCGTATCCTCCCGAAGCCCCCCGACCACCTCGTCGAAGCCGGTACGACGCCGCGCTAGCCCCAACAATGGCTGCTTGGATTGATCCGCGTCCGCATAGTACCAGGGATTCAGACGGTCATGGGTCGCCCTCGGAGGCCGTTGCGGTTCGACCATGGACAGCCCCCGAAGGTATGCATCGATATGCAGGGCCGCCTTTTTTCCGTGTCCCGTCGCGACCGTAACCGTACGTTCTCCGGCCACCATGTCCCCCCCGGCAAACACCCCCGCGCGCCCGGTCATGAGATTCTCATCGACCTGGATGGTCCCGTCGTCCGTGATTTCAATTCCTCGGGCAGTTCGCAGAAAACCCGCATCCACCTGCTGTCCCAGGGCCAGGACCAGGGTATCGGCATCGATTTCCTCGAATCTTCCCGTCGGTTGCGGCTTGCCTTTTTCATCCAACTCCATCACCTCGACCGCAAATTTATTGGGTTCCACCTTCTGGATGGTACGCAGCCAGTGGATCACCACCCCTTCATCCAAGGCTTCCGTCACCTCAAAGTCATACGCCGGCATGTGTGCACGGTCGCGACGGTAAATGATCATGGCTTCGTGCGCGCCCAGCCGTTTGGCCGTGCGTGCCGCATCCAGAGCGGTATTCCCCCCCCCATACACCGCCACCCGGCGCCCCAGCCTCGGAGGAGACTTCCCTTCCATATCGCGCAAAAAACGCACAGCATCGAAAATTTTCACGACATCCCTTGAAGGGATTTCAATGCGCTTGCCGATGTGGGCGCCGATCGCCAAGAAAGCGGCATCAACACCCCCTTCCTTCATGACTGCCTCAAGATCCGCTACCCTCGCACCGACATTAATGACGACACCCATTTCCTGAATCCGGGCGATCTCCGCCTGCAGAATCTTACGGGGAAGGCGGTAACGGGGAATCCCGTAGCGCAACATCCCGCCTGCCTTGGAGCCGGCCTCGTAAACCGTAACGGCATGACCCAGGCGGGCTAAGTGATAGGCGGCGGATAGACCGCTCGGTCCGGACCCCACGATCATGATTTTTTTGCCGGTGGCATCTCCGCAGTCGACCCTCCATCCCTTCTGGATGGCCAGGTCGCCCAGGAACCGCTCAATGGCATGGATATTCACCGCCGCATCCATTTGCCCCCGGTTGCACGCCGTCTCACACGGGTGATAGCATACCCGTCCATGGACCGCAGGAAAGGGGTTGTCCTTCATGATTTCCAGCCAGGCCTCCCGATATTTTCCTTCCTCGGCGTGATAGAGCCAGGCCTGGACATTCTCACCCGCCGGACACGCCTCATTGCATGGGGGCCATCGGTCCACGTAAACGGGCCGCATCGAGCGCCAACTCCCGGTCCGGTTGGCCCGGCCGCTATCGGGGTCCAGCGTGACGGCAAAGGGTTTCCACTGCATGCTCGTCTCTCTTGTCTCACAATTCAAAAAGCGAAATATTTTTATCCGCAATCGCCTGAATCGCCGCAATCGCTTCGGTGTCCGGCGGATCCTTGAAAAGGTGCCTGAACCGCCCCTGCAGGCGAAGATATTCATCCACCGGAACCTTGCGGCGAATTGGCATACGCCCGGTAACCGTTCCCGACTCGGCCTCGAAAAGAGGGAAAAGACCGGATTCCACCGCAAGCCGGGCCACGCGGATCGTCAGAGCCGGTTCATGGTCCCAGCCCAACGGGCACGGAACGTGGACATGGATATAGCGCGCTCCGCATATCACCGTGGCTTTGGCCACCTTGGCCTCCAGGTCATGAAGGTCCGCGACAGAGGCCGTCGCGACGTATGGAATCCCGTGGGCCATCGCGATACGCGGAAGATTCTTACCGATTCCGAAAAGGTTGCCGGGCTGGCTTCCCACTGCTTGCGTGGTGGCGGTTCGGGCCGCGGGAGGGGTAGACCCGGACCGTTGAATGCCGGTATTCATGTATGCCTCATTGTCGTAACAGATATAGAGCACGTCGTCATTGCGCTCAAACATCCCGGACAGACAGCCAAAGCCAATATCCACGGTGCCGCCGTCCCCGCCCTGCGCGATCACCCGCACATCCGGCCTGCACTTCGCCCGCAAAGCCGCCGCCACGCCGCTCGCCACCGCCGGGGCATTCCCGAATAGTGAATGCATCCATGGAATCCGCCAGGAACTTTCGGGATAAGGCGTCGAAAATACCTCCAGGCAACCGGTTGCATTGACCACGACCAGCTGATTGCGGCTCGCCCGCAACGCAGCATCGAGGGCATAGCGTGCCCCGAGCGCTTCCCCGCAACCTTGGCAGGCTCGGTGGCCCGAATCCAGGGAATTCATACGGTCCGTACGTGCCTGAACCGTTCGGTTCTCCTCATCGAGCAGCCGATTGCCCACCGTGAAGGTCCCTGTTTGGTAGAACTTGATGCGTTGATACATCAGCAGGCTCCTCCTATTTGACTTTCGAGGCGGCCGAATTAACGTCGAGCGGGATGCCTTCGGTCACCGGGCCCGATAGCCCCCTTGTATTCACTCGAGCGAGTTCCTTCCGGATGATTTCCCAGTTCAGGTCCAAAAAATGTGGCTCCTCGAGCTCCCCCGAGATGGCCCGCTCTGCCATCGCCTTCAATGACGCCATTGAAATGGCCCTTCCGCCTAAACCGGCAATGACGGTCTGAACGGTCGGAGGATGGCTACGGAAGGCCATCTTGACATCGCTCGAAACGATCCCGCCCCTACCGACCGCCAGATCCTTTTCCACCACAATCACCCGTTTCGCATCCCCGATCGCCGAACGAAGCGCCTCCGATGGAAAGGGGCGATAGGAAACCACCTTTATGCACCCCACGGGCAGGTTCTCCTCGCGCAGTTGATCCACCACATCCTTGATGGTGCCGATTACCGACCCCAGGGCGATGATGACGGTCTGGGCACCGTCAACGCGATAGGTATTAAGCAGCCCTCCCGATTCCCGACCGAACTGCCTCCTGAATTCGGCCGACAGGACCGGAATCCGCTTCAGGGCCCGAAGTTGTTTGTGGTGAGCCAGATAACGCACCTCCGAAAAGGCCTCCGGACCTACCATCGCTCCGATGGTAATTGGATCCGCCGGATCCAGAACCTGGGCTGGTTTGTAAGGCGGCAAATAGGCGTCGGCCTGTTCCCGGCTTGGGAGATCCACCGGCTCAAACGCATGGGTCAGAATGTAACCATCCATACAGACCATGACCGGACAGCTGAGTTCCTCCGCCAGGCGAAAGGCCTGAAGATGCAGATCCGCCGCCTCCTGATTGTTTTCCGCGTAAAGCTGAATCCAACCGGCATCCCGCATAGACATGCTATCAGAATGGTCGTTCCAGATATTGATCGGCGCTCCGATGGCGCGATTGCCGATCGTCATGACGATGGGAAGCCCCAGGCCGGAGGCATTGTAGACCGCTTCGGTCATAAACAGAAGACCCTGACTGCTGGTGGCCGTGTAGGTTCGGGCCCCCGCGGCAGACGCTCCGATCAGCAGGCTCAAGGCTCCAAATTCCGACTCGGCATTGATAAACTGGCAGGGGCCAAGATCCCCCCTCTTCACCATCGCCGAAAGTGTTTCCACAATGTGCGTCTGCGGTGTGATCGGATAACAGGATATGACCTCCGGTCGACAGGCCGAAACAGCCGCAGCAACCGCCTGGGATCCTTCCATTTGTCTCAACATGACACGCCCCAAAATAGGTCAGGCTCAGGCCGCCTGAGCCGTCGCATGGGAGATCACATAATCGAAGGCCGCCTGAGCCGCCGCGCTGTTTTTTTCTCCCACCGAACCGGGGAACCTTTCTCGTATGGCCGCTTTGACCGATTCGAGTGTTAACGCCCCGGTCAGGGCGGCAAACCCGCCCAGCAAGACCGCGTTGGGAAGTGGCCGGCCCAGATGCTCAAGGGCAATTTCGCTGGCGGGAACCGTGCAAACATGACCTGCCGAAAACTCCCCGATCAGACTGCTGACACCCAGCTCCTGAAAAGTCTTCGTGGAGTTGATTAATATGAATCCGGAGGCGTCCAGTCCGGTGAACAGATCGCTTCGATTCAACAGCGTGGGGTCCTGGATAATGACGACATTCGGCTGGACGACAGGCTCCCGGCTTCGGATTTCCTGAGAGCCGATTCGGCAGAACGCTGTGACGGGAGCCCCTTTGCGTTCGGACCCGAAGCTCGGAAAGCCCTGGCCGTACTTCCCGTCCCTGAAGGCCGCCAGCGCCAGGATCTCTGCCGCGATCACGACGCCCTGCCCTCCGCGCCCATGGATACGGATCTGCAGCACCTTCTTTCCGCCTTATCTTTCCGCAGGTTTGTATGTCCCTACCAATTAAAATAGCAAACCTTATGCCATAGAATCGCCCGCCGGGGTCTCATATAACCTACTTGATTGTAAGCAAGGTTAAACCATGACAAAATGACCCCGCGGGGCCCCCTGATTGACTCTGTCAAATTCGTTGGACACCTGTCGAACCATCAGCTCGGCTTCGGATTTTAACCGCCTTTCGATACCGGCTTTGCCCTGTTGAGCCTGGCCTGAGCCCTTCCAGATTCCCTGAAAACGGGGATTGAAAAGGAACCATCGTCATGCTATTAAAGAGGCAAGGTGAAAACATAAAAAGGCGGCTGGTCTTGCCGGTAATGATCTGACGAGGCCTGGGTTGGATGACTCACAAAAATTTTCACCGGACCTCGACAAGATGGAGCAGCAGCCACGGTAACTTCTTCGCCTGATGATAACAAACGATCCTTCCCATTCCGCGGCCTCGCGGGGAGAGGGCCCAAGGAGGATATACCATGAAGAAGCTATTTCGAATTATTCCGTTGGCGATGGTTGCGTTCTTTTCGGTTTCCGCATCGGTAAGCGCCTTAACGGTCCAGTGGATCCCTGAAAGCGGCGATGCACTGACTTCCGTGGGGGGGTACTCGATATCGGAATACAGAGATGCCTTCTATGATTCCACGACTGGATCAACGGGGGACTGGACGGTATCCGGAACGGGAAGTCACTCTGGAAGCACCAGCCAATTGTGGCTTTTAACCGGGGCGGGATTGACCGGATCGACAACGTTCACGGTTGCCAGTACGGCGGTTAGTTTCATGATGGATGGCAATGGCAACGATGGCCGCGCGAACTTTCTCGTGGACGGCGCGACGGTTTTGAGCGATTACGATTTGTATAACCTCGGCCATCAGAGTCTGGTCGTCAGCGGACTGACTTACGGTACACACACCATTGCGGTCCAATTATTGGGGCTCCAGGGACAAAGCGGTATTGACCGCCCCAATCTGTGTACCGGGGGTTGCACCCATGCGGCAATTTTCGGGGGCGCGGCCCTAGTGCCTGAGCCGGGCACGCTTCTGCTACTCGGCTCAGGGTTGGTGGGAATGGCTGCCCTCCGAAGAAGGTTCTCAGCATAGGGTTTCACCCGGCGATCTTCAGCAAAAGCCCACCCGGCGAAAACGGGTGGGCTTTTGATTGAAGGAGTGAGGTCCTGCCTCTGCCTTGCGCCCGCCTAAGTTTTCCCCCTCACCGAATCCGCGCTCCAGATGCCGCCCCTTTGGGTGGAAACCAGCAAAAAAGCGAAACAGAAGAGCACTGCGAGATCACCGCCGTTTTATATCGGGAACAATGCATTGGTTCCGTGCGCCATTCAGTAGGCCGCCATGAGACCGCTGCACACGAAGGCCGAGATTCTTGTAAACGGGACGATCATGACGAGCGCTCCCCCGATCGGACCGGAAATATTGGTTATCAAGGCCGGCGTCCCCTCGCGCGCCGGGATCGGAAAACCGAACAGCTTCTGCGCGCCGTGCCAGATGAAGAGAAATCCGGTTACGATTCTCAACAACGCGTACGCCTGCTGGTTATTGTACCCGCCTTTCATTGGTTGCTATTCGGAGCCCGGTGGTTCCCCCAAGGAGAGAGTAAATTGCGCGCTGGAAGTCTTGGGAACAACTCCATGCACCGGCACAGAAAGCAAACCCCCGCGTCTCAGAAACCGAAATTGATTTCAAAGCCAAAAGAAGTGAGTTCCTGGTCGTAGAATTGTCCAAAGGGGTTGAAGCCATTGTAAAAATTAAGAAAGATTTTGAGTCGGCGATCCGACAGGTTGTTCACCAGGACGAATCCCGCTTTGAGGCTGTAATCCAAATCGTAATCATGCTGCTGGTACTGCTTAAAATCACCCCCCATCACCCAGAAGAGCGGGTAAGGCACAAAGCGCTCATAGAACCACCGATGGATCGGCCAACGCAACTCGGTCCCGTATTGGGCTCGGAATCGGTCGAGCTCAGGCTCCCGCCGGACGAGGTATCCGACGCCGCCGTAGACCCGAAAGTAACGCCATTCATACGACATGAGAAATTCCATCTCCTCGAAACTTAGGTTGATGCGTGGAAGGCCCGGCGACCCGAGAAGAAACTCGTCCCCCAGGTGAGAGCTTTGATGATAAAGTCTTAACCGGGCCGAAAAATCATTTTTCCGGAAGGTGAGGGGGAAACCGATCACATAGTCGGCATTGATCAAATCCGAGGAGGGCGCGCTCGCATTGAATTGAGCGAAAACGCCTCCATTGATGTTCATCTGCCATCCGTTACAAACGCCTGGCCCCCGTAGACGCCCCCGGTAGATCCCAAAATTTTCGCCGTAGGCCACCCAAGCCCCGACGAAATCATCCCCCTGATTGGGCTTTACGCGTTGCCGGCTGATGACAAACTGGGGTTGTTTAGGATCGGCGATCAATGGCCGGAAGAGGTCGCCGTTTGGAAATACCTGCCGGTCTAGATTCCCGGCGGAAGCGGCAAGAGAGGCGGGAAACTCGGACTTATACCGGCAGTCATGGGGCTGGCGGACACTCTCCGAGGGTTCCTGGCCATTGGCAATGCCGGCGTTTAGCAAGAACGCAGCCCATACCGCCAAACAACTCTTGCTGAATGCGCCGCAGGAATTGAATCGTATCGACTTATTTTTTCCCAAAGGAAGCCATTTGCCCGAATCATCCACACCGAGCCGACGGGTTAAATAGAAACACACTACCCTTTCGGTGATACCCCATATGCCGCTTCTTCTTCGGCAAGGTTTCCCGCGCAAAATCGTGACCATTCTAATGTTTCTCCATGCCCGTGTAAAGATAATTGTTCTCTTCCCCGTCCTCTAACGGCGCTCTGTGCGTGTGATGAATACCGCCGAGTTGACTTTTAAGGAACAAACATGGTTAAAAGGGGTTGAATCCTTCAAGCGAAAGACTCATTTATGGATGAGATTAAAATTGAGAACCGGCCGCCACCGGATCGGCTCGAGATGTTGAAGGTAAAGACCTGGCCGATCTGGACCAAGGAAGCCTCCGCCTTTCCATGGACCTACGAGGAGCAGGAGACCTGTTATTTCCTCGAGGGCGACGTCACCGTCACGCCCGAAGGGGGAAAGCCCATCCGCGTCGGCAAGGGAGATCTGGTCACCTTTCCCAAGGGGATGTCCTGCACCTGGGAAATCAAGGCCGCCGTGCGAAAGCATTACACCTTCGGTTGAGCCGGTACAATGGAAGAAATTCTTTCGATCAAGGTAAAACGGGTCGGAAACGGACGGATCCCATCCTATCAGACCGCCGGATCGTCCGGATTCGATCTGCATGCCGGCCATGATACGATCATCCCAGCCGGAAAATGGTCCCTGGTGCGAACCGGCCTGGTCTTCGAGCTGCCCCCCGGCCACGAGATACAGGTCCGATCGAGAAGTGGCTTGGCGCTCAAACACGGGATCTTCGTTCTGAACGCTCCCGGTACGGTAGACTCGGATTACCGCGGGGAGGTCGGTGTCATCCTGGCCAAGATGGGGGAGCAGCTCTTCACCGTCCGGGCCGGCGACCGGAACGAACAGGGGGTCATCACCACCGTCGTCCGGGTCGGCCTGCAGACCACCGATTCCCTTACCGAAACAAGTCGCGGTGACGGGGGATTCGGTCATACGGGATAAGGCCCGTCAAGATGTGCCGACGGCCCGCCGCGATCGTTCACCAGAAAATCAGGCTCATTCCGAAACCCCGAATCCGCTAAGCCCGGGGGCTCGCTTGCGCAGGCTTCTTCCTCCCCGCATCAGCCGGAATCATCCCATCGAACGGTCCTGCGGCTGGTCCCGCCGTTCGACCCCAGAATGGCTCCGGCCCACGATCATTCCCAATTTTCCCAAAAACAGAAAGTTCGGCTAAACTAGATAAGTCAGGGGGCGTACCGGCCGAAGGTGATTCTCCGGCCAAAGTCCGCCTGTCTTTAGGGCAGTTAAATCCTGGGATGGCCGTCAGCGATGCCGTTGGTTCCTCAACATCCGAATCAATTGAGGCTATGGCTTTTCTGCCTCGCGCTCCTGATCCTGGCCCCGGCTATGGCTCACGCGGTACCGGTAAGGTATTTCGACGTATGGCCGGGGGGACGCGCGGCCCAGATGGGCGGGGCATTCACCGCCGTGGCCGACGATCCCACAGCGGCCTACTACAACCCGGCAGGACTTGCCCAACTGGAGAAACCCACCTTCTCGCTCTCAGCAAACGCTTTCGAGCTCCAATCCCTTACGATCAAGAATAGGCTTTTCGGACATGACCTGGAGATTACAGGCGAGACCTTTTTCCCCAGCTCCTGGGCAGCCGTCAAGCGGGTTCGAAACGCCTGGGCGGGGGTGTCGGTGATCGTCCCGGCCAATACGCATTTCGATTCCACCAACCGTTTCGGCGGCGTCACGGCCGTAGGTTTCGTCTGGGATTCGATCATCGCCGATTTTTCCGGGAAGCAGGAGGTCTACATGATCGGGCCGTCGGTTGCTTTTGAGCCCTATTCGGGATTGATGGTCGGGCTGACTGCCTACTATTGGTACGAAAAGTTCCAGCTGGACCAGACCGTCTATTTCGGAATTCAAACCCCCACGATCCAGCTCGAAGAGCTTAAGCGGCGCGACACCACCACACACGGAGGATTTGGACAGGTCGGGCTCCTCTACCGGCCCTCCGACATCTATGCCGTCGGCTTCGTGATCAGAACGCCGGCCTTTCTTCGCCAGGAAATCGATTATCAGGACCGATCCTATCTCTTCGACGGCGTCACCGGATCTTTCACGCGCACCTTTACGGAAGGGACCCGGAAGGAGTCGGCCAGACGTCCCTTGGGAATGACCGCCGGAGTATCGTTCCGTCCTTGGCCGGGCACCACCCTGTCGGCGGACCTTTCCTATCACCATTCGGGCGATTTTGCCGATTTCACCCATCAGGTCGAATTCGACCCGGTCTTCAACGGCGCCCTGGGGGTCGAGCAACTAATCACGCCCCGGATCCCAATCCGTCGAACGGCGGCACCCGTGCTGAATCCCCAACCGGTCGAGCAGGCTGACCACGTCGATTTCTATGGAATCTCCATCGGCACGGGCCTCATCGATGAGATCGCGCGTCTGGATTTCGGTTTCAAATTTACCTACGGTTTCGGAGAAAGCAAAGATGCGAATACTGGACTGCGGTACCGGGTAAAGGCCACGGCTTACACTTTTTTTGTTTCGGGCGGGTTTCATTTCTAAGGCAACTCGACCTGCTCCTCCGACGATCAACGATGTCCTCCCGCACTTGCCGGAAATACCCATGAGACGTGCTCGGACGGACTCAAGATGATTGACTGCCCCGCGGTAAACCGGCTAATCTATCGGGCAATCGGGCACCACCCGCTGACCGGAATATGCCCCGTGCATCGGCGACATACGGAGGATCGTACGCCATCATGTCAAACACCTTGAGCCCATTGCTCTTCAAGATGGCAGGCGGCCTTTGTCTGCTGCTTCTGGCCGCAACTGCCGGCGCGCACGGACCCCTCGAGGAGGAAACGGACGCGTCCAGACTGCAGATCCCCCAGGCGGACCATGTCATCCAGCTTCTCCCCAGGGGAGACTTGTACAAACCCTATATCGCCGACCCGCAAAGGGTCGGGTTCAGCGTCCAGATCGTCTCTCTGATCCATGGTGATATTGCCGGCGCCGGAGACCGTCGAATCGGGCTGAAAGGCGGCGGCCGATTCGGGGTCTTTCGCCGACACCCCGAGAATCAACCCGAACTGGGCCTGCAGTTGAGCTTTGAGGCCGGCTTCGACGGTTATTTCGATCTGGAGAACAAGCAGGACAACATCGGGTGGGACGGAAACTTCGGATGGTACGTGACGGCCGCGACCCATGGGGGTTGGTCCTACAAATTCTCGGCACTGCATCTCTCCAGCCATGTGGGTGATGAATTTGTCGAGGAAACCGGCCGTCAGCGGATCAATTATACGCGACGGGAGATCGCTTTAGGTGTCAGCAAAAAATTATCTGCGCATTCCCGGACCTACGGCGAAGCGGGCATCGGATACGAACCGGGCAATGAAGATCTACAGGAACCCGGCCGGCTGCAGGCCGGACTGGAATACGAGTTTCCGAGAGTCGTGTGGGACGACCTGCTGGGATGGTACGCCGCGATTGACGCCTCCTCGATGCAGGAGCGCGACTGGAAGGTGGACCTCGCCTTTCAAACCGGCCTTTTTCTACCCACGGGACACCGGATGCACCGGGTCGGAATCGAGGTTTACCGCGGCCGCCCCCCCATGGCCGAATTCTTTCAGGACACGGAGTTTCACATCACGCTTGGAATTTGGGTCGATATTTGATTGACCGAAGGCCTGGGGAATGCCACGGCCCCGCTAAGGGACTTTCACTTCACTCCACGACAACGACCGTCCCCCACATCCCCTGATGAATGGGACAGTAGTAAAAATAGGATCCCGCAACGGAAAACCGGTGCGAGTACCTTTCCCCGGGCCTGACCAGCTTGTTAATCTCCGGATTCTCGCCCCCCGATTGGGAAACGGAATCGGTGGCAAACGAGGTGACGGAATGGACTTCGTTTGTGGGGTTTTTCCAGGTCACACGCTCACCGACCCGGATCTGCACCTTTTTCGGGGAGAAATCCCGGCCGCCCGATTTCAAGGTCACCATGGCATCCTCCGCCCGAACCGGGGTGCCCGTTCCAATTCCGATGCCGAATAGAACCATGCACAATAGCAGCCCACCGGTTTCCGTTTTCTCCATCAGAATCCTCCCGCGCCCATCACCGAATCAGATATTCGTCGACCAGGGTTTTGCTCCGCTCCGCACCATTTCTTCCATGGCGAAGCGCGGGCAGACATAGTCTTTGATAAAGGCCAGCAATGCATGCGCCAGACCCCTCAGGGCCTTTTCCGTTCCTGGATCGGTGCACGCGCCATCCTCTCCGAACACGGATTGGACCCCTGCTACGGATACGGCACCCGGAACGACGATCGCCCCGACATGCGAGCACACGCCTTTCAGGTGCTCGATCGACTTGATCGCGCCGATCCTCCCGGCCGCCACGCCGAGAAGTGCCACGGGCTTGCCCGACAGCGCGGAAGGAAATCCAAGGTTTTCGATAAACAATTTGGCCATGGCCGAAAAGCTTCCGTGATATTCGGGCGTCGCCAGGATCACGCCTGTTGCTCCCTCAATCGCCCCGCGAAGCTTGTTCGCGTCCTTGGTGGAAGGCTGCCCGGGGAAGGCCAGCTCCATCTTCCGGCCATCGAACATGATCGGCTCAGCCCCCTGGACCCGCAGCTCGTCATTGACGACAGATAGCGCACGAACAGTATAATTTTCCGGCCGACTCGTGCAGGATAAACTGACGATTTGCCTCATCGCGAAGCCCCTTTTTTCCGCCTCACCGCAATCCGGCCTAAGCCCTCTTCTGAATGCAAAGGCCCTTGAAGACGTCCTTCTGCCTCGCCTCAGCGGCCATCATCCGGTTCAAGGCAGCGGCCTGCGAATTGGAGAAGTTCAGCAGGGTCGATACGTAACAGCGAACCTCGAAATCCTCTTGGATCCTCGCCGGACAAGTTTCTTCGATTTCCCGCGTGACGGCATTCACCCAGGAAACCTTTTTGTCATTGGGAAGGTCCATCACCCTGTCGAAATTGATCTCTTTGCCTTTCTCCATGAATTCCGTGAAAAGGGCCGTGATCTCATCGGCCCTCTTCGCGCTATCCAGTTCTCGGGACGTCGCGGTGCGGTGAAAAGACTCCATGGCCTCGGTGTAGCAGCTGTTATTGACCATTAGATCTCTTAGCTTGTCCCTTTCCCGCCCGCCCGCGAAATACACCAGAAGCACGATCACGAGGATTGTACCGCCAATAATGCCGAAGGTCTTCAATCCGCACCTCCTCCCGAGGACAATTGCTCAATCACTTTGAAACGCTCTTCGGCAAGCGTGAAGCGAATCCCCAGCCTTTCCAGGTTTTCGAGCGGGGTGGCTTCGTCTTCGGGTAGTGGCGGTTTGATCATGACCGGGTCAAGGGATCATAGAAAGCATCAGCCGGTGTCACCGTCAAACCGTGACAGATTCGCTCCAATTCAATGATCAACCGCGCGAGGGTTTGAAGATCAGTGCGGCCGAATTGATGCAATAACGCAGGTAAGTCGGCGCCGGCCCGTCCTTGAAAATATGCCCCAGGTGACCGCCGCAGCGCGCACAGTGAACCTCGGTCCTGGGATAAAGGAGTTTCCAATCGGTCCTTGTGCCGACAGCGTCGGAAAACATGGGTTGATAGAAACTGGGCCACCCGGTGCGGCTGTCGTACTTGTGCCGCCATGAAAAAAGAGGCTGATCGCAACCGGCGCAGTGATAGATGCCTCTTTCCTTGTGGTCGTGGTATTTATTTTGAAACGGCGGCTCGGTCCATTCCTCGCGCAGAACGCGATACTGCTCCGGCTCGAGAATGCTGCGCCATTCGGCCTCCGTCCGACTCACCGGAAAGGCCCGGACGGCCTCGGCCGCCACCACCGCCCGAACGGCCAGTGGCCCAATCAGCAGACCGATCCCCAGGGAACCCAATCCCTTCAGGAATTTGCGCCGCTGAACCTTTCCTTCACCGGGATGGATGGTCATTTGCTGCATCCGCGCAGGGCCTCACCCATGGAGCTGATATACATTAATCAATTTTCCGGCCGACAGTCAAGGTCTCGGCAACCCGGGCCTAAGCCTTGACCGGCTGCCGGGCGACTCACGGGCCCATCAAGGGGGGAGCCGGTCCCCGCCTTTATTTTCTGGAGTTTAATCCGGGCTTCCCCTTGTTCAATCCCGGTGCATTTGGATATAATACGCCTCTGAACCAGGGCACGCATCGGTTCTGCTGACTCAAACAGGAGGGCGCTATGTCCGATATTCTGGTCGTCACTTCCAAGGTCAAGAAGTTTGTCCGGGAAAAATCAGGATTTAATACCTCGGCTGAATTGATCGACGCGCTGAGCCAGAAAGTGGAACAGCTCTGCATGACGGCCATCGAACGGGCCAAGGCGGACGGCCGAAAGACCGTCAAAGGGCGGGACCTGGAATCCCCATCACCCTGAAGGCGTTCATTAGCCCCGCCGGGCCTTGTCCAGGTCAGAAAGCGCATGGCGGGAGCCCCCGATCCGTTACGAAGAATCGATGTCGGGTTCGGAAGGTGTTGTTAATCTGACGGGGCGAGGGAAAGGTTCAAGCCACGCGCTCCGGACCTCTAATTTCCGAAATGCTATTCACCCAACGCCGATGGCTGCGCCGATATGGAATCGGCGGCTTCATCTGGAGAGGCCACAGCTTCAAGGGCTCGATCGTGGGCCTGCTCAAGCCATTTTCGGATCCGGTTGGCATCCCCGAACTTACTCAACTCCCCCCACGAGTTGAGCAGAACCATGATCAGCGGACGGCCGGCGACCTCGGCCCGCATCAGAAGGCAATGTCCGGCTTCCGAAATATAGCCGGTCTTGCCCAAGGAAATGTTCCAAATCGCGCTTCGAACCAGTCGGTTGGTATTCATGAATTCAATGGCCCGACCCTTTTGCTGATCGACCACCAGACCCTGCCCGGCGGTGGTCGCCTCCCGGATCAACGGATAGCGGTAGGCTGCCCTTGCCAGAATGGACAGGTCCCTGGCGGTCGAAAGGTTTCCGCGACGCAGCCCCGCGGGATCTTCGAAGACCGATCTCTGCATCTCCAGCCGCGCAGCCGTGTCATTCATCGCCGCCACGAATGCCTTCGTACCGCCCGGGTAAGTCCGACCCAGGGCGGCCGCGGCACGATTGTCCGAACCCGCCAGCGTGATTCTGATGAGATCCTCGCGCGTCAGCCAACTTCCGAAGCTGAGCCTGGACCCCGAACCCCGCAATCGGTCGCGATCGGCCTTCGTGATCGCAATGATTTCATTCATCGGTAGACCCTTGTCCAAGATGACCATGGCGGTCATCAGCTTCGTGAGGGAGGCGATCGGCCTGCGAATATCGGCCTTCCTTTCGTATAGAATGCTCCCGTCCCTGCTGTCAGCCACGAGGGCAACGTCCGAGCGAAGGAAAAGCCGCTTGGAATCCAGGAAGGGAACGATGTCGATTTTCTGGGAAAGGGGGGTTCCCTCGTTTTCCCGCGCGGCTGCCGAATCCCCCCGGTCCGTGCACCCCGGCAGAAAGAACAGGGCGAGCGTCAAAATGCCCCATTTGGGAGACGTAATGACCGATGGGAAACCGATGGCGACACCCCGCTGCGGAGAAAACCAGGAATTGAAGACAACCCAAAGGTTAGCCTCAAATTCATGAAACGTCAAGAAAAAACCAGCAGGGTGATTTCATCGACACGACAGGCTTCATCCGATCGCCACCCGGTCCGAAATGGACTTGCCACCAACCTGAAAGCCGGGTACTCTAAACAAAATGGCCGAGCCATCATCAATGCAGCCGATAGAACAGGATTTCGACGCGTCCGAATATCCCATCCATGAAATTCTCCCCGCACTCCGGGAATGCCTCGGCGGGCATTCATCCGCCGTCCTGCAGGCCCCGCCAGGTGCGGGGAAGACCACGATCGTTCCATTGGCCCTTCTAAAGGAGCCGTGGCTCGTAAACCGCGGCATATTGATCCTGGAGCCTCGCCGGCTGGCCGCGCGGGCCGCTGCCGCCCGGATGTCCGATCTTCTAAGAGAGCCGATCGGAGAAACTGTCGGATTTCGCATTCGGTTTGAATCCAAGGTCTCGCGCAAGACGCGGATCGAGGTGCTGACGGAAGGGATTCTCACGCGCCGTCTGCAGTCCGATCCCGGTCTGGAAGGCATCGGCCTGGTCATCTTCGATGAGTTTCATGAGCGGCACCTGCATTCCGATCTGGCGCTCGCCCTTTTACTAAACTCCCGGCGGGTGCTGGGCCTGAATCTCAAGGTCCTGGTGATGTCCGCCACCCTGGATGGCGCGGCCGTCGCCGCGCTTCTGGATGACGCGCCGGTACTCACCAGTCCGGGCAGGAGTTTTCCGGTAGACATAAGACATTCCGAAAAAGACCCCGTCGATCTAATCGAACGGCTGCCGCAGATCATGCAACAGGCCGTCCGGCATGCGCTCGATCAGGATTCCGGAAACATCCTGGCCTTCCTGCCGGGGGCCTGGGAGATCCGTAGGACTCGGCAGCTATTGAAGCCCTTGTCCGCCCGCGGGCTTGAGATTCTGCCGCTATACGGCGATCTGCCATGGGAATCGCAAACCCGCGCGATCCGACCCTCCGGCGGTGTGGGCCGCAGGGTTGTGCTGGCCACGCCGATTGCCGAGACCAGCCTGACGATCGAGGGAGTCGGCGTCGTGATCGATTCCGGACTGGCACGACAACCCAGGTTCGACCCGTCGAACGGCTTGACCCGCTTGGCGACGGTCCGCATTTCACGGGCATCGGCCGAGCAGCGCTCCGGCAGGGCGGGACGCACCGGACCGGGTGTCTGCTATCGCCTTTGGAGCGTGGCGACGCACGGGGGCCTGATGGCTCATCCTGTCCCGGAAATTCGTTCCGCGGACCTCGCCCCATTGGCCCTGGAAATGGCCCTCTGGGGCGCGGCGGATCCATCGGCGCTTCACTGGCTCGATCCGCCGCCGCACGCCGCGCTGGCCCAGGCCTATGACCTCCTGATGCAACTCGGCGCACTGGATGCAGCCCGCGGGATCACGCCTGCCGGCCGGGCCATGGCCGCGCTCCCGATCCATCCTCGTCTGGCGCATATGGTTGACCGGGCGAGGCAACGGGATCTCGGCGGATTGGCCTGTGACATCGCGGCGCTGCTTTCGGAGCGCGATATTCTCGCGGCAAAACCCCATCGCTCCTGTGATTTCACGGACCGTCTGGAGGCGTTACGGGCGTACCGGCGGGGGGGAAGGGAGGCGGCGCAATCGGCCGGGGCCGATCCCGCTGCTTGCGCCCGTGTGGAGCAGACGGCCCGTCAGGTAGGACGACTCTGCCGGATCGAGGCGGGATCCTCCCGGATCAGTCCCGAATCGGTCGGGCTGCTGCTGGCATGGGCATATCCCGATCGAATCGCTCAACAGCGGGCCCCCCGGGACTACCGCTACCTGCTGTCCTCCGGCCGCGGCGCCCGCCTCCCCGAGCGCGAGCACCCTCTGCGCCAGCCTTATCTCGTAGCCGCCTCGCTCGATGCCGGCGACACGGAAGGGAAGATCCATCTCGCAGCCGCCGTGGACCTGGATATTCTGCGGGAGGAAGAGGCGATTCGCCTGCAGACCGCAGAAGTCGTCCGGTGGGATGAGCGGGAGGGCAAGATCGTTGCGAGGGTAGAGGAGCGCCTGGGATGCCTGATCCTCAAGAGCACGGCACTTGCGAAACCGGACCCTGAAATGCGGCGTACCGCCGTTCTGGAGGCCGTTCGTCGAATCGGGATTGCCGGTCTGCCCTGGACCCGCGACGCGCGCCAGTGGCAGGCGCGTGTGCTTTCACTGCGGCACTGGTGTCCCGACGAGGGCTGGCCGGATCTCTCGGATGACGCCTTGCAGGCGCGCCTGGATGACTGGCTGGCCCCCTTTCTGGGGGGGGTTGCACGGCGTCAGGACCTCGAGCGGCTGGATTTGCTCCTCCCCCTTCGAAACCTGCTGGATCCCAAGCTGCATCAGAGGCTCGATGAGGGCGCCCCCGGCCGCATCGTCGTTCCCAGCGGCGCAAGCCATCGACTCGAATACCGCCCCGGTGAATCGCCTGTCCTGTCGGTAAAGCTTCAGGAGATGTTCGGGCTGGCCGACACCCCGCGGGTGGCCTGGGGACGCGTCCCCGTCACCTTGCACCTGCTCTCTCCGGCCCGCCGCCCCATTCAGGTGACGCAGGACCTGCGCGGATTCTGGGAGCACACCTATCCCGAAGTCAGAAAGGAGCTCAGGGCGCGATATCCCAAGCACCCGTGGCCCGAAGATCCCTGGAACGCCCCGCCCACGGCCCGAACCAAGCGGCGAAAGCCTTAAGTCGATTCATCTCATGCTCGGACGCCCTGCAATACCGCCATCAATCAATCGAGGTTCCGTCACCGCCGACGGGAATGAGCGCCCCTCCAGGGACTCCGGATATACGATCAAGTTTCACATGTGCCTTCAGTGGTTATTTTCGAATGCGGTCGGCTCATGGTGGATCTTGATCAAAGCGGCCTTCGCGCAGGAAAAGGAGAGTCTGGGCAATCACGTCGCCCGCTTTCATAATAAAGGGATGGGTGTGGTGGGTGACGATAAAGTCGATCATGCCTTCAACCCGGGCGCGCTCCACGGACACCTTCCCGTCGTCCCGTCCGGGGATCAGCATCGAATTGATCCAGTTGATGCTTCGATCGCCCGTAATCACGCCGACCGGGTAATCGACCGGGGGAAGTCGTGCGGGGATGCCGTTGATATCCGTGCCGAGCTGCTCCCCCGCCGGGCCGTTGATCCAGTAAAAACCGGGCCAATTCTTAAGCTTGTCCACCACCTCGCTTCCCTGATTGGGCGGGCTGAGCATGACGACCCGGCCCAGCCTCGGCAACTCATGCCGGGATAGATGGTATCGCACCAGGATCCCGCCCAGGGAATGCGTCACGAAGTGGACACGGGCGGCTTCCGTCGCTTCACAGTCATTGATGGCGGGCGGGATGGCTAGGGCCACCAGCTTCTCAACCCGGTAGTGGCGTGAGGGGTAATCCACATTGATGACGCGGAATCCCTCTCGCTCCAGGGCCGAGGCCATCTTTTCCATCGACTTCGATGTTCGTGCCAGACCATGAAGCAGAATGACGCACTCGCCGTCGACACTGGCGACGGGCCGGGGCTCGGCGGCGGCGCAACCCGCCGCCAGGAGCCAAAAGAACCCAGCGCAATAGATCCTGAAGAGAGGACCGATCACAGGGATTTCATCCTGCCGTCAGCCCTTGCAGCTAAGCGCCGGATCCCGCGCATTGGATCGTCCCCGTTTCGATTCGGTCCCTGCGAGGCTCAACGCCCCGCGAGAATGGGCGTGGCGGCATAGGTTCCCGAAGCAGCGAAAATCACGTTTCCGGCAAGATCCCGGATCTCGCTTTCAAAAGTCCCCGTCAACTCGGTCCCCGATGGGTTCAAGCTCAACTGCAGGCTGATGTGGTCTGTTCCAATGGGCGCCCCGGGACTATACGGATTATCCGGCGCGCCCTGCATTAGAAACATGAAGTTGACCTGAAATGTGCGCTCTCCGACCTTCGACCATTCACCGTGACCGGGTGTCTCCAGAAGCGGGCCGAAGGGCGTCTCGGGAACATACAACCGCCGGGATTCGATGACCCCGCCCCCGGGAATGAAGGTGATGAGATTCGCAAACGAACCCAGCGGCGGATTGATTGCCGTCACGGTCCCGCTCCACGATCCCTCCAGTTTGGCGGCATTCGACTCACCAACAGCCGAGGCCCCGCTCACGGTGAGCAATGTAATCAGCAGGCCCGCCACAACAGCCAGATCAAATCGTGTTCCCAGGGTCTTCATCGATTCCCTCCTTCAAATTTGCATATGCGGTCTATTTCTCGCCCTCGTATTTGAAGGAGACCTTGACCTTCGCGCGATAGGCCTCCACCTTGCCGTCCTTGATCTGCATATCCATTTCCACCACCTCGGCAATTCTGAGGTCTCGCAGGGACTGTCCCGCCCGCTCGACCGCGGCCGCCGCGGCTTTTTCCCAGGATTCCCGACTCGTTCCAACCAGCTCAATAATCTTGTAAACGCTGTCCGACATCATAGCCTCCTTTTTGTGATTTTTGTTGCCTTTCGTCTGAAGATTCACATGCATTGAGCAACCGCGCCATACCCAATGGTTCCGGACAGCGCGGCGACCACCTCAAAGGGCGGAAGCAAGCTCCCCTGCCCGGCAAGCGCGCCTCCGCCCGTGGATTTCATCGCCCCTGTTGCTTCTGCATTTCCGCGATCGCATCTTCGCCCAAGGGGGAAAGACCTTTCACCCTGAGGCTCTCGTTCCACTCCCTCGCGAAATCCCTTTGAAAACGGATATTGATCCCCGCCGTGATCATCATTGCCAACAGGACGCCCAGGCTGGCCAGGGCCGTATCCTTGTGGGCGTCCCCAATTCTCCCCCGAACCAGGCGGCCCCCCCCAACTCGAACAGCTCAAACACCATGGAGGTGGACATCGTCAGATCCATGGGAAGGAAATAGGCCCACCCCCCCTAACCGACACGACCCGAATGAACATCTCCCGGATCGGATTAGGCCAGCAAAAGCCCGTAGCCGAAATGGACCAGACGATCGAACGGGTTTCGTTCGAGGTGCAGCAGGTCACTGATCGAGACACCGAGGATCCATTGGCTCCAGTCGTTATACGGCACCCGCGAGTAGGTGTAACGGGCGCCGATTTCATGAAGACATAGATAAATAAAAATCAGCGAATAGGATATCCGGGAATGCGGAAACCGCCCGTAGGGGGCGGCCACCGTCGCCGCAAACAGGACCACAAGAACATTCTCCAACGCCCAGTCGGCACGATCGTGGGGAGACATCCCCCACAGAGCCCACCAAAGGGCAAATGCCAGACTGAGGGCCACGAGGTAGCGGCGATGGGCAACTTTCATCTTCTGCCGTCCGGCCGGCGACCGGGTAAGAAACGAGATGAAGTAATTGCCGGGACGCGCGCCGGGAAGAATTCAGTCGCCGCCCTTGGGCGTATCGGCTTCGTAATCCAGCAAATCGTCTGACGCTTCGCCCAGACCGGTCCGGAAAGATCGCCGGATCTCCCGAAGCCGCCTGAGGCGCTCCGGGTCCTTGCCGTCGTCACGCTCAAGCAAATCATCGCACAGGATCAGCCCCCGTCTGAAATGCTCCGGCTGCGTCTCATCCATCAGATGACACCAGGTGATATACACCAGGAACTCCCGAAATGCCAAAGCCTGCGGATGCCGCTCGCCGATTGCCACCAGTTCGCGGTAGGCCTCCGAGGCCTCCTCACCCACGCCGTTTGAAAACCGCTCCTCGGCCTCGACCGCCGCATTCATCTCTTCGCCCAGTTCATTGCAGTCCCGGGCCCGTGCAAACGCCTGCTGCGCCGACACTGCCGCGTCAAACATCATTCGTGGCTCCCCTCCCGCCGCAAACCCGATCCTCCCGGCCTGTCTCGACCAGACAGAAATTGCGAACAATAACTGTACAGAGCCTAACGCATCTTTCTTACATTAAATGGGTAGATCAAGTCAAATTAGACTCCCGTTCCGATTTTTTCTTATGCTTATCAATGGCTTGACACAAAACGGCCCTGTTCGATCCCGGGTATTCCGGGCGATTGAGATCTGCTAAAATAGCCCTGTCTCCCAGCCGGGCCAGGACTAGCCCGTCAGAGGCTATATCAGGATTATCTCACGATGTTCGGGAACTTTTACCCTGCCGGTGCGTCTTAGCGGGTAGACGGCATCTCATCAGGTATTGGAATGAGCCCTGAGGAAAAGAGAACCAAATTATTCGAGGAAAGGGTCATGGACCTTCTGGATGAGCTCTATGGAGCGGCGCTCCGGCTTGCCAAGAACCGCGCGGACGCGGAGGATCTCGTGGCGGATACGGTCGCCAAGGCCTGGGCCAACAATGGTTCCCTAAAGGATCAGGGCAGCTTCCGGCCCTGGATCTTCCGGATTCTCACGAATCATTTCATCACGGCCTGCCGAAAACGGGCAGTCCGGCCTCAAACCGTATCCATCGACCCTGTCTCTTGAGACACGGACTCATCTTTTTCGCTGTTTGAACAGCTGCATGACCCCTTTTTGCTCTGGTGGGGAAATCCTGAGAAGGAATTTCTAAACAAGGTTCTGCGCGAGGACCTTGAAAAGGCGGTAGACAGCCTGCCGGAAGATTTCCGAATCCCCGTCGTGCTCTGCGAACTGCAGGGCTTTTCCTATCATGATATCGGCTCGGGATCCGGAACAGATGTCCTCATCGCCTCCACCCGGGTGGGGCCGAAAGGAAAAGTGGCTGGGCTGGACATGACCCAGGCCATGCTCAACAAGGCCAGGTGCAACGCCGCGAAGATGGGGGCAACCCAGGTGGAGTTCTTCGAGGGAAATGCCGAGAAGTTCCCTCTGCCCGATGCGTCTGTGGGCGTGGTGACCAGCAACGGTGTACTCAACCTGATTCCGGACAAGCCGCGAGCCTTCGCCGAAATCTTCCGGGTCCTTCGCCCGGGCGGACGGATTCAGATCGCGGATATCGTATTGGGCAAGCCGATCAAGCAATCCTCACGGGAAAATCCACAACTTTGGGCGGAATGCATCGTGGGCGCTGAGATGGAGGACCGATACCTGGAGCTGTTCCGCAAGGCCGGCTTTGTCGATGTGAAGGTGATCAGTCAACTGGATTATTTCTCAAAAAGCTCGGAGCCGGAGACGCGGGAAGTGGCGGCCTCCTATGGCGCGAAGACCGTGGTGCTTCAGGGAAGAAAACCGTCCTAATCGGCAGAAGGGGAAATCCGCCGATGGGAAACGGCAAAGAAACAAAATCGTATAAGACCGTCTCGCTGGCTGCCCGCTCTTTGGTTTCGGCCCTGATCGGTTCCTCCTGCATCTTGGGGCCGATGCTCTTTGCGGGCGCCGGCACGGCGGGCCTGATGGCTGCCCTGTCTGCCGGATCCAGCGCCGTGATCCCCTATGAACCGTTCTTCTGGCTTCTGGCCCTTGGCGGGACGCTTGCGGGCCTGGTCCAGCTCAGGCGTTCCCGGTGCCGGGAAGGCTGGAGATGGTGGCTCTGGGGAACGAGCAGCTTCGGGGTCTTCGTCCTGGGAATCTTCTGGATCATAGCCGTTACTTGAAAGACACAGAGGTCTTGCCAGGATAGGACCTACCGTAGATTTCGTCAGAATAGCGGATGCGGGGCGCTGCCGAACTGCATGAGATGGGAAGGCTCCCCGGCGTTTCCGCGGGCGCGCCAGGCTCCGTCCTCGAAAATAAGATAATGCGCCTCTTCAAACCAACTGTCGATGTTTTGCCTTTTGCCCGTGGTCTTGGATGTCGCCCAGAGATTTCCCGTGCAGGTGACTTCTGCCGTCTTCACCTTTCCGTCATCCTTCACCACGAAATTTGAAAGCAAATGCGTGGTTTCGACCCGCCGATGCTTCCCGAATAGATCCTCCCAGATTTTCCTGATGTCTTTTTTCTTCAGGCCATGGTATTCATACCCGTTGGAATAAAACTTCATCAGTTCCTTCAGGTCCCCCTCCCGGATGGCCTCCTCGGCCTTCTTGAATGCCGAATGGATCTCCTCCACCGCGTTCTCCGGTGCTTTGGCGCCGGCCCCGGGAATAATCTCCGTCTTGGCCATCGCCGGCACACCGGCTCCGTGAATAAATAACGCAACCGCGCACAACGCCCCGACTGCAACCAGCATCTTCATGAGATACATCTTACGCTCCTCTTGATTGGGCCCGATGTTTGGGGCCTCGCCCTCCCCCTCAGCCCCACTGAATCCTGGTCCTTTTCGATCTCGTCCTTCGCTCAGCAACCTATCACGGCGCTGCGATCGCTGTCAAATGAAAAGATCCTGCCTGACTGCAGCCGGCCAAAGGTGACATGCCGGGCCTCTGCATTGCCGAACAGTGGCCCACCGAAGCGATGACTCCTTGCATTCGGTCGCTGCATCACGCTCGTAAAACTTCCCGTGAGAACGAAACCGCCCTAACGGCGAAGCCTGGGGAGCCAACGACCCACCCGCCTGCAGTAGTCGGCATACTGGTCACCGAATAGACGCTTCAGATGCCGCTCTTCGTACAGGATAATGAACAGGTGAAAGCAAACCGCCATGAAGAGCGCGTAGGAAAGCAAAACGGCAGAGTGGTACAGGATGGCCCAGCCGAGAATCACCATCAGCACGCCGACATACATCGGATTGCGCGTATGGCGGTACAATCCCCGGATGACAAGCCGCTTCGGCGCATCGACCGGGGCCGGCGTTCCTCTTCCGAATGACGCGAAGTCCCAGACGCACCAGGCATAGATCGTAACGCCCGCGAGAAAAAAGAGAATCGCGACGGCAAGGGTCGGACCCGGCTCGGGCGGCCGGTCCGGCGCAATGAGATACGGGACATAAACGGCCACCGTCCCCGGCACGACCACCGTAAACAATAGATTCTTAAGCAGAAGCACCATGGGAGGACCGGAACGTAAACAAGAGGATGCGAATAAGGGTCCCGATGAAGCGGATTTCCAAGTTTTCAACTTTTTGCTCGATGGATGCTTGCCGGGAATCATAGCACAGCATCAGAAATAAGAGAAGCCGGATTCGGCTGCGACAACGGTTTGATCTCATAGCCGATGCCCCGAAGCAAGGCAGGCATCCTGGCAAGGCTATACTGGCCTGGGAATTCGGAATGGCCACCGATACCCATCCGGAAATCGGCCATATTCCTGGATTTTCCCGAAATTGACAAATACGGGATACCTGGTTACCCTTGAAGGGAGAACCACCCGAAGACTTTAATATAAAAGGGAATATTGAAGGCATTTTAAGGACCCGGATGGGCACGATCAATACGATATCTCAGTTGCTCGGCCTCGTGGCACTGGTGGCATTCATATGGCTCCTGGTCGTGGCTTTCCGCAAGAAGCACATCGCCTGGGGATTGGCCATTCTCGGACTGCCCATCATCCCCATCGTTGTCTACTTCATCTATTTCCGGATGTTCGGGCCCAGCACCTACCATCTTTATATACCCTGGGCCATCAAGCTGGTGGCCCCCATCGCCGCGAGCGTCTATGCCGTCAAATACTGGGACGAGGCCAAGAAGCCCTTTATCGCATTTATCAGCGCCTTTACGGTCAGCGTCGCCCTGGGGATGTATGTCTTCACCGCAGCGGGCGGTTGGAAGATGATGAAAGCCTCCCAGGAGGTCGCCCGCGGGATCCGGATGGAAAACCTGACCCAAGAGGACGCCTTGAAATTCATGCGAAGCGGCCTGGATATGGCCGAAACCGCCGACATGACCGAAGAAGAGAAAAAGGATCTCGAGGCCACGCGAAAGCTCCTCAACGCGTTCGAGAGCGGCATGACGGAAGAGAAAATGAATGAGATCAAGCGGGACCTCGATCTCCCCGTGGATCAACCGGAGGCCGAAAAAAAGGAAGAGGAGATTACACTGGAAGCCAAACCGGTGCACAGCGCCGTGAGCACCCAAAAAACTCCCGCCCCCACCCTCATCCGGTTCGACGGGCGCGGCGCGGGAGTCACGTCACGAAACAGGGCGCTGGCTCAGGCCAGAAAATGGATTGGACGGCCCGTGATCGTGGAACGCAGCCAGGGAAAACCCCAGGAGGCCCTGCTGACCGGCATTTCGGGCACCACGCTGAAGTTCGAAAAGCGCTGGGGCGCCGGATTCTTCTCCTTTTCCTACAAGGCGCACGAAATCAAATCGCTCGCATTGTCCGAATAATCGATAGGCAATCCCGCCGAAGCTTCGCTTGAGCTTTACCTCCAGACGCTGTGGCGACAGGCATCAGATTCCGGACGGTACCCGATGGGTGCGGCGGACCCACTCGGTCAGAACAGGTGAGACAATCCGGACGGCTGCGGCGCCGTCCACGATCGTACGGTTGATCAATCCCAGGATGGCCAGGCGATCCAGCACTTCTTTGGGCGGACCTTTTCCGCCATCGTCCTTCAATCGTTCCAGGGAGACCCATTGACCCGCCTCGATCAGCCGGGTCAGGACAGCCCGCTCCTCCGTTCGGTCGGCCGCCTTCCAGAGTTGCTCGAAGAATGCGTCGAGTTCGGCATTTCCGCGCTTGGCCGTCTCCGCCAGGAGATGCGGATGCCCCCCCGTTTTTTCAAGCAGGTCTTCCAGCTCGGACACGGTGACGGAGTCCCGCAATCGACTTTTCAGAACCGGACGGGCTTCCTTGGGCGGCAGAACGACAAGGGGATAATAGCGCAGGGAGGCCCCGAAGACGTCCCGGTGGGTCATCGCCCACTCTCCCCAGGCAACCGAACCCGCCCACACGATCCCCCGCAGCCCATTTCCCAGATCCGTCAAGATCGGGATGATTCGATCCAGAAACAGGTTCGGATGTGGGAGTAAGCTCTCGCAGCAATCCATGAGAACAACCACGGGATCGCTCCCGTCCGGAAGCCGCTCGCGGAAATCGGCAGGTTTTTTCTTGGAGAGGTCGAATGAAACAACGGCCGCCTCGGGGGGCAATGCGGCGGCCATCTGCCGAAGAAAGGTGCTCTTTCCCATGCGCGGGCCGCCGGCCACGACGGCGGATCGGCCTTGGAGGAGATGCTTGCGAAGATTGCCAACCACCCCGCCCCTGCCCAGGCAGGCCTCCATACCGCCGGCGGCTAATCCAGCCAATCTCTTTCCTTCAGCTTTCTGGGAAGATACCGCTTCGTCAGGTATTGGAAATCCTTGTTGGCGAGGGCATCCAGCTCGTATTTGAGGCCGCTGGAAAGCATTCGCTTGATTTCCTTCTGCCAGTCCTTTTTCTGGAACCAGGGATAGTTGAGAAGCTCGCGCGCGCGGGTGATGTCCTTTTCGTTGAGCTTGATCCCGACATTGCGCGGAAGACCGTACCGCTCGGGATCGGCGCTGGACAGCCCGATGAACTTCGCCTTGGGAATCGCCATCCGCTTGCTCTCGAAGGCGAGGTTGATCGATCCCTGCTTGACCACCGAATAGATGTAATACCCCCAGGGGTCGTTATCCACCAGGACGTAGACCGGAAGCCGTTTCTCGTCATGCAGCCGGCGGGCCAGGCGTCGGACGCCACGGGGGGGCTGGCCGTTGCCGGTCAGCAGCACGCAGTTGTACCGGCGCCAGAACTTATCCTCGGAGAGGCGGTTCCACTGGGTTCCCTTCTCGACCAACAGGACGAAATCGGCCGTGCATTTCCTGATCTCCAGAAATTCCGGCTCGACGATCGAAGGAACGGAGTACCCCCCCTTCCCCAACTTGGTGCAGTCCACGCGGTCGCCGTCATCGCCCAGGATGAGCGGCCCGACCACGCTGCCGCCGTTCTCGGCCCGCACATGCAGCTCTTCCCGGAGCGCCTCCAGCGACACCTCGAGGTCCTCGATCACCGGATCCGACTCGGTCTGGGCATCGAAGGTGTTCTCGTGCGAGTCTTTGATTGTGTGCTTGGTGCGATAATAGATTTCACGCAGGGAGGTGGTGAGGTTTGCGCGCTGGAGCTCGGAAAGTGCGTCCGCCACCAGCACGGTCTGCATGAATTTCTTGGCCATCCCCACATTGAAGAATGTGCGGGCCTGTTTCTTATTGCCCATTTCGATCATTCCCTTGCGCTCGCTGAAAGTGACGTTCGAAAGGGAGCGGATGGGGATCGAAATCGTCGGATCCTTCTGCCGCTGCGCGGCGGTGACGACCGTGTCCGCCACGCCGACCAGCTTTCTTTCGACCACACTCGGTTTCTTTTCTTTTTTCTTGGCCATGACTTCCCCTATTTCGTCTTTCGCCTAACGGACTGACGTGGTTTTGCCGACTTCGGGCGGGAAGTTTTCTTGGGCTGGCGAGCTGTTCGACGTCCGCTCCTGTCCGCCTTTCTCCCCTTGCCTCTCGTGGGTGCCTTGGCCTCCTTTCGCCCCGCCTTCAAACCGGGCAGTTCCATCTGTTCCTGACGCTCCTCCTTCCCGGCGGGTACGCGCCTCAAGCCGTCATCGTCCGGCAATGGCACCTCTCCTTCGGCTCCTTCGGGCGTGACGATGATGGAGTGGGGAAGCCCTTCCGGGCCGGTGGCGCGCTTTCCCAGGACCTCGTCCGTCCGCTCGCCGCCCGTGCGCTTGGCGGCGATCTTTTGAAGCTGCTCCTTGAGCTTCTTTGTCGGCAGCTTGCCGCCCTTCAAGCGATTGCAGGCCTCCACCACTTCCTCGATATACAGCTCGAAGATGTTGCGCCGGCGAAACTCGCTCTTGGCCCGCTCGCGCCGTCGCAGGAAGACGCCCAGGCGCCGGCCGCATTCCTGCAGGGCGAGCTTGATCTCCTTTCGAATCTCGTCGTAATCGGCGATCGCCTCCTTCGATTCGCTGGTGAACGGCACCCAGACCGATGCCATGTGAATAAAGACGACCATGGGGCCGCCGGGAAGCGCCCCTCTGGACTGTGAAATGCCGTAATTGCGCCAGGTGGTCTCCAGAACCGATTTGTAGGTGGCGCAGGCCGCCTGCTGATAGAGCAGCGGCACGCGGTTGGCGTACCGGATCACGCGGGCCAGTTCCTGTTCCCCTTTTTGATCCTCGCCTTCGGCCAGGGGGACCTTCTTTTCTTCCCTGGACTTGGCCGCCGCGTCTGGGCCGCGGCCGTACGCCAGCCCCGCCTCGATCACGAAAGGATTGCCGCGATAAACCGCCGGCGGGCGCGTGACGGCCGTGTAAAAATCCCCCTGGATCTGCTTGTACAATCCAGCCAGAATCGCCTTCTCGCCGATCGGCGAGAGGCAGTTGCTGGGCGGCGCCATGATCTTGGTGGACTGAAGCGCCTGATAAAGCGTCTCGGCCCGTTCTCCGTGAATATCCCGCGGCCTGGTGTGAGGCGGGATCTTCGCGGTCTTGCAGATCTCTTCGGCCAGCTTGGTTGAGATACGGCTGAAGTCCCCGGCCAGTAAACCCGAAAGCCAGTGGCTCTTCGTATCGTGAAGCATCTTGAGCAGCATGCCCAGCTCGATCCCGTAGGGATGCGGCTTGATCTCGCGCGGGGGCGGCGGGAGCTCGTGATAGGTCCGGGGATAGTCCTTGGTCTCACCCTCCGGCGTATGATAGGTCAGCTTCACATGCGGGTTGGCGATGGATGTCTGCTCCAGGTACTCCTCCACCGAGGCACGGCCCTTCTGGTAGCGCCCCTCAATCTCAAGCGTGACCTGGGTCCCGCGGTGGTTTTCCCATTCCACCTCCTTTTTCTCCAGGATGCGGGGCTCGTTCTTCTTCGTGTCGATCTGCACTTCGAAATAGTGCGCCGGTTTTTTTGCGCTGGTTCGCGAGATGATCCGCACCGGCTTTCCCGTCGTCAACTGCCCGTACATGCCGGCGGCCGATATTCCGATTCCCTGCTGCCCGCGGCTCATCCTCAGCCGGTGGAACTTGGAGCCGTACAGCAGTTTGGCGAAGATCGGGGGAATTTGCTGGCGGACGATCCCGGGGCCGTAATCGATCACCGTGATCCGAAAGCGCTTCGCCTGGCTGGGGGCCGGCACGGCGCCTCCCTCCGGCACCACTTCCAGCTTGACCACCACTTCGGGCAGGATGCCGGCTTCCTCGCAGGCGTCGAGCGCGTTGTCCGCCGCCTCCTTGACGCAGGTCAGCAGCGACTTCCTGGGGCTGTCGAATCCCAGCAGGTGCCGGTTCTTGGTGAAGAACTCCGAGACGGAGATCTCCCGCTGCCGCGATCCCATCTCGATGGCGGATACGCTCTCTTTGGCCTCGGCAAACTTGGGCTTGGGAAGAACGGCCTGGTTTGATCGTTTCGGCATGCGGTTTTTTCGGAATCCTGTAATTGCCCGATGATTGAATTACATGACGGAGGAAGCGACCTCTCGCTCCACGGGGGGATTATAACCGATCAAACGGCAGGAATCAAAGAACGGGGATGATCACGAAGCGTCTCGCTGCCTCGGGTCATCGGCTGACCCTCTAAGCTTCACATCAATTCCATCGCTTCAGAAGCGTGAAGCCGTCAGTATAACGTCCGCATGGTCCCAGGCGCGTTTAAACCGCTCTTCAACCTCTATTGCCTCTTCGGTCTTTTCCTGAGCGGCGAGACTTTTCTGAAGCCCGAACAGCGGCCATCCGTTTTCGGGGTGCCGCTTGAGGTCTTCGCGGTATGCCTTTTCCGCCTCCGCGGCCCGTCCGGCCGGATCATAGGCGACTGTCTGCAGCCTCAGAACGGGGACCCTCCAGCCGATAACCTCAGGGACCGGATCATTTTGTCGAAAGCGTGGCGATACAATTCGAATTCGGCGTCGGGGGCCTCGAAATGGGCCCACCAGATCTCTTCCGGAGCCTTTAGAATGAAGAGGTGATACATTCGAAGGGGATGGGGAAGGACGCCGGTCGGTGTGATCCGCGGAGTGACCACCTCGAAGAGCCTGGCTCGAAGTCCGCCGATCGACAAATCCTTTGAATCAACGATATCCCTGCCCTTTTCCAGAAGGCGGATCCGAAGCTTTTCAATGTTCTCATCGAAAAACCTGTCATCCACGCCCTGACTGCTTAAAACAGACGCCGGGATACTCACCCCGACCGAGTAGATATCTTGCCCCGTGACCAGAATCTTTTCGCGGCTCAGGTAGAGTCGGGTCACACGGCCGTCCTCCACGAGGGGTTTCACAAACCAGTTCTTCGGGTATCGAATCTCGATGCCCAGGACATCGTCCCTGTACAGATCAAGTCCGGTCAAGCCCAACGGCTCGGGCGGGATTTCGTTGTTCAAAAACTGCGTGTGCGAGCAGGGAACCACGAAATCCGGCGATTCCAGCACGATCGCCCCTTCATAATCGGACTCTATCAGACCCGTCAGGCTGCGATCACTATCCATGAGGCCAAAAACCTGGTAGATGCTGGACTCCCCGTCCGCCAGATAGACCTTCACATCCCTGAGATCACCCCACCGCCCGTTGCCCAGGTCCCTGCGGATCGGTTCGGGATAGAAATGAATGGATCCTTCCTTTCCATCCTCATCCGACAATAGGTCTGAAATGTTCATTTTAACCGCGAACCCTTCACCCATCCGTTTTCGTGCAGCATCGATCATGGCCTTGCGCGCCGCCACCACCTTGTGGCAGTTGAAGGTTTCGTCCATGCGGATGGCCTTCTTCCATTCCTTGGCGGCCTTGCCCATCATGCCTTTCCTCAGATAGGCGAATGCGAGGTGGTCGTGCACGTCGGCTAGATCGTCCTGGAGCCTCGCGGCTTTCTTCCAATGCGCGATCGCCCGGTCCAGATCTCCCCGATCGGCCAGCTCCCAACCCATCAGGATATGGTCGCGTGGCGTCAACCCTCCCCCCCCTCCCAGGGACGCACACCCTCCCGTCCCGAGCATAACGCTCAGCAGAAAAACGATCAGACCGCACCATCGATCCATTGAACTTAATTTCCTATTCTTTATTCAGGAGAAATACGGGATCCGCGCACAGCGGAATAATACTCCATATTCCCATATTCGCCATTACAGATCTTTCCATTATTTACTCCTTTAATGAATAATGCAACTGAATTATTTTTGCCCGGTACAGGCCAACTCCGAGGATTTGCGGCTCTTGTCCCGGAGAACGGATTTCTGGTATATTATGGGTGAAGATCCAATTGACCATTGGGCAAGGCCGATTGCCCGATGCCCCTTCCCATTCCTTCCCGGAGGGGGCGGCGGGCCTTTTTTTATGGAACGGGTGTGATCTCTATTCAGAAAATATACAAGCGCTTCGGCGGGCAGGTTCTGCTGGAAGACGCTTCGCTGCGCATCGGAATCGAGGACCGCGTGGCCCTGATCGGCCCGAACGGGGCCGGGAAAACCACGCTGATGGAGATGATGGCCGGCCGGATCACGCCGGATGACGGGGCCATCGCGACGAACAAGAATGCCGTCATCGGCTATTTGGAGCAGGATATCGAGGTGGACGCCGGACGCACCCTGCTACAGGAGGTCTTGGCCGCACGCTCTGACGTATCCACGATCGAGCATCACCTCCGCCTGCTGGAGGAGGAAATCGCCTCGGCCGCCCAGGACACGGCCGAGGAGCTGCTGGCGCGCTACGGCGAGCTTCAGTCCAGGTACGAGCAGATTGGGGGCTATTCGCGCGAGGCCCGGGCGCAGGAAATCCTGTTCGGCCTGGGATTTAAAAAACCCGACCTGGTCCGATCTGTCCGGGAATTTTCGGGCGGATGGCGGATGCGCATCGCGCTTTCCAAGCTTCTCCTGCTGGGGCCGGATCTGCTCCTGCTGGACGAGCCCACGAACCACCTGGATCTCGAATCGGTCATTTGGCTGGAGGAATTTCTGGCCGGATACGCCGGGGCGATTGTCCTCATCTCCCACGACCGACACTTCATGAATCGCGTGGCCAACCGCGTGGTGGAGATCGACCGCCGAAAATTGGTCGACTACACCGGCAATTACGACCAGTTCACCGTCGCCAAGGCCCAGGCCCGGGAAATCCTGGAGGCCACCGCCCGAAACCAGGAAAAGAAGATCCAGCAGACCCAGACCTTCATCGACCGTTTTCGCTACAAGGCCACCAAGGCCCGCCAGGTCCAGAGCCGGATCAAGGCCTTGGAAAAGATCGAGCGTGTGGATGTGGGACGAAAGGCCAAACGGGTGCGCTTTACCTTTCCGGAGCCGCCGCGAAGCGGAGACTCGGTCATCCGGCTCATCCACCTGCACAAATCATACGGTCGCACGCCGGTCTACCGGGACTTGAATCTCGAGCTGCGGCGCGGCGATCGGATCGCCCTGGTCGGCCCGAACGGCGCCGGCAAAT
>CAYGBP010000008.1:2128-3652 GCA_964348105.1 uncultured Nitrospirota bacterium | reverse complement strand
TTCGACGCGGTTCTGACGAATCCTCCCTTTTCCCTGGATTACTCCATCACGGTACCTGAGGAGCGGGAGGTACTCGAGACCTACGACCTTGCGGACTGGGCCGGCGTCCTGCCCTACGAAAAAGGCGATCGGCGGCTGGGACACAACGTCACCCTGGCCTATTACGCCCAGCACCAACTGGACCTGCTGAAACCGGAGAGCACGGTCCTCGAAGAGATCACCGAGACGGCCCCCATGGAGGAGCAGACCCGACTGCGGGCCATCCTGGGAAGGTTTCTGTTCTCGGGGGACGACGCCAAGAAAAAGGTGGCGGTCCTGTCCGGGGGGGAGCGAAGCCGCCTGGCCTTGGCGAAAATGCTAATCCGCCCGGCGAACCTCCTGCTGATGGACGAGCCGACGAACCATCTGGATATTTCATCGCGCGATGTCCTGGAAGAGGCCCTCTCCCAGTATAGCGGAACCCTCTGTTTTATCACGCACGACCGGCATTTCATTCACTCGATCGCCAACAAGATCGTGGAGGTCCGAGACGGAAAGGCGGCGTTGTTCGCCGGCGATTACGACTACTATCTCTACAAACGGGAGTTGATGAAGACCGACCCGGTCCCGACGGAGGGGAGCAAACCGCTTCCGGCAGCCCGCACCGGCCGGAAAACCAAGGGCCAGAAGCGGGCCGAAGCCGAGGCCCGCAACCGCGCCTACCGGGAATCCCGTTCCGCCAAAGAGCGGTTGGGACGCGTCGAGGCGGAGCTGGCCGAGGCCGAAGCCTGTCTGGAGGAGCTGAACCGTGCGCTGGCTGATCCGGACATTTACCGGGACAAGGCGCGGTTCTTCGAGGCCCGTGACGCCCATGCATCGGCCAAACGCAATGCGGAAGAGTTGATGGCCGAGTGGGAACGGCTATCAAGGGGATTGGACGCAACGGCAGAGCAATCGTAGATCCCCCTCTGTCTCATTTTCCTCCCTTGTGATCTAAAGAGATCAAGCAGGCCCACCGCGCATTCGGTAGACAGTCCCAATAAGTCAATCATCGGTTCTGAAAGATCGGCCTGGCACCTTTTCGACCGGGCCCAAATCAAGGCCATAGAATACACTTCAAGATCTCCGGAAATCCGGTTTGAGCTCATCCGGGGCATTTCGACCGTGCGAATCAGGGGCCCGGACTGGTTATCGATGTAGATAATTGTAAACAAAACTGTGTACGATATTTCAATCGCTTCCGTCCTAATCACCAATTGTTGTCCAATCTGCTTTCCATGGCCGGTCATTGCAGCCCCACACGAAGCACTCAGTAAATCATCAGCAAATAACCCATTGCAATGTATACACTTTTTGGCCTCCCATCCTCATCCGGCTCAGAAGATATGGCATAGATATTGCTCACTTTATTTTTTGAAGAATAGTATGTCTTCCGGCAGGAGGAAGCCGCCGGGTATTTAGCCTAAGTGCGAGGGCGGTTTTGATCCATTCAATCCAAAAAGAGAGGTGAGTCATGGCCATTCAGACCCTATTTAAAACGGTGGG
>CAYGBP010000008.1:0-2104 GCA_964348105.1 uncultured Nitrospirota bacterium | reverse complement strand
ATCAAGCCGCTGAGCTTTCCCTGGGCGGTCAGGATCTTGACCTGTCCCAGTATTCGGAAGCGCTCCCTGATAGTCTTCTGAAGGCCATCGAGGATGGGAAGGACCTGAAGACCATCCGGGCGACCGACATCATGAAGAAAAACGTTCAGACCGTGACCGAGTCCACGCCAATCGACGACGCCATCGATCTGATGGAGGCAAAGCATCTGCTGAATCTACCGGTGGTCAAGGACGGCTTCTTGATCCAGACCCTGAGCCGCCACGATTTTCTGCGCGTGTCGCTGGGCGTCGGTTTGGGCATCGAGTTTCACTGAAACTGACAGACAGATTCCCATCCGGGGGCCAAGAGCCGGTGAAGTGTGTAGATCCAGGCCTTTGCCACCCAGGAGGTGGTTTTTTTTGGCCTCTGCCTCCTGTCCGGGTGCCAAAAGCCCGTCCTGATCCGACCCGAGAGAAGCTGTATTACGATGTATTACCCTCTCTCCGAGGACTGCAGGTAGGCTCGAACCTGTTCATGTTCCTGTGGCGTGAGATCGGCATCCGAGAGGAAGTAAGTCCCACCCTGAGGCACGGGGAAGGAAACGGTCGAAAGCTGGCGATCCAGACCGCGGCAGTCCAGAATATTCATTGACAACCAGGAAACCTGATCGCACCAATTCACCAGGCGCTTGGCCAGTCCTGACCGGATTTCCAGCTCCACCGAGGCGGGCATGGTAACGGGGATTACCGAGTACCCTCCCTCGTCTCGTTCGAGTCGGACTCTTCCGTCGATCGATTTTCTCTGGACGGGAATGATCACTTTATCCTCCAACCGGTTCTGGAGCCCCGCCAAATCGAGGTCCGCGACCAGATCCCCCGCCCCGTTGAACTCCGCCTCCAGACGCATCGAATGCAGCCCATCCCCTTGCGGCTCCAACTCCAGGTGGTGCTCCCGGAGGGTGATGGCATGGCGCGGGGAGGAAAGCCGGATCGTCAGCGGACCGCGGCGGATGGGGGACATCCCCGGGGCCACGTCATGGTAGGTGCGGTTGAGACGGTCAAAGACGAACTCGTTGGAGCGCTTCCCGTAAGCGTCGGGGAGCCAGGGACTGACCGTCCCCAGGCCCACGCAGACCCATAGCGCCGCCCCCGCCCACCTGATCATCAGGACTCCCCGCCTTCCCACGATTCGGAAGCATGATACCAGATCCTCCCGATCTTCCGGATGAGGGAATGGCGACTAACCGCGTGTCTCATGGGCCTCGGCCAACTTTTGAAGGCCGTGCTGCAGAAGAATGTAATCGAAAAAACCGTTGATGGGATCAAACCCGCCATCCAGCAGCTCATCGACCCCTTCGCAGGTTCGCAGCTGTTTCTGCACGTCTTCGGACTGGGTGGTCTTGTCGAATACCCTCGCCGTCGGCTTGGGTTGGAACAGGTTGCATTCCTTCTCGCAAACCAGGATGTCTGAGCCCTCGAGCACAGAGGTTGAATTGCCGTCCTTGTCAATCAGGACCCTGTAGACCGCGACGCGATTACGGCTATCGAGCTGGAAGGCCTTTGCATCGAAAAACTGAAGGAAAAACACGCTCAGATGATAGCCCTCGGGCGCCTCCGGACCGATGGCCCCGCTCCGGGTTTCGATCCAGCTTCTCAGCTTCATGAAGTCCTTCTGGATCAATGCCTGTCCCACCGCCGCGGCTGCGCCCAGGACGCCGAACGCCAGGTCGACCGAGGCCTGGGCCTGGGCAAACGATTGATTGATCATGATCGCGTTCATGGCGGCGGAGTTATGGATATTGCCCTGCAAATAAGCCCATTTCTTGTAAGCCTCTCTGGCCATTGCTTCCTGGCGTCGAGCGTATCCGCGGAGATCCCCGGCTGGGAAATTTTGCGACCCGACGTATGACGAGCCTTATCCCGATTCTTGGCGATGGTATTCAGGGCGGCGTATGTCGCTTTTTGACTGAAGACCTCATCCAGCTTCAATTGACCTTTGACCTCGCGGCCGACATCCCTGGGGAGAATATAGATTTCCCGGGCCACCAGATCGCTGATCATCGTGGCCTTCATATTCGAGGCGGTATTGTAATTGACCTTTTCCAGACTCAACATCCTGGCAATG
>CAYGBP010000007.1:42929-43366 GCA_964348105.1 uncultured Nitrospirota bacterium | reverse complement strand
ACGGCGTCTCCTCCAGGGACCCGCTCCTGAGCCCCGTCAGGCTCTCGGATCAAATCCAGGATCTCACTGGCCGGTATGCTCTCGGGTGGCCGGCCGAGCGCGATTCCTTCAGGCTCCGCCGTCCGGTGCAGGATCCCAAAGCGGAGGAAATCTTCGATGAGATCTTCCAGAACCGATTCGGGCAGATTGAGGCTCAAGGCCATCTCGGGAACCGCCCAGGGCGGCTGGCCCGCCAGATGGCGCTGGGCGATTCGAATCAGGGCCAGCAGGGCCAACCGCTCCCGAATGCCCGGACTCGCCCGCCGCCAACTCAGCCGGGTCATGTAGGCATAGGGGTGCTGGTGAAAATAGGCGACCTGACCTCCGGCGAGAACAATCACCCACCCGACATAAAGCCACATCAGGAAGATCACCAGAACGGCCAGAGATATACTGGG
>CAYGBP010000007.1:18845-42919 GCA_964348105.1 uncultured Nitrospirota bacterium | reverse complement strand
AGCGCGCGGAGCTGACCACGAATGCCGCGAAGGCCGTGCCCGCGACCTGCCACAACAGGGCGGCGCAGAGCCCTCCCACCAATGCCGATCCCATCTGCACGCGGGTATGGGGGACGAATTTATACAGGAAGGTGAAAGCAAGCGTGAGGAAGAGAAAAGGCATGAGCCGGGTGGCCAGGACCACCAGTTGACCCAGGGGCTCGATCTGAAGCGCCCGCTGTATCAGCCAGTGACTCTGCGCCGAGGCTATCAGGGCGAAGGCAGTAAAAACCAGGACCGGCCCGACCAGCACGACGCTCAGGTAATCGGTAAACTTGCGGGTCAGGGGACGGGATCGGCGAACCGGCCAGACGGCGTTGAGGGCGTTTGCAATCTGGTCGATCAGAAGGACGGTCGTGAGAAACAGGCCGGCGACGCCCAGCGCCCCCAGGACCCCAACCTTCAATCCGCTCACGAAGGTCATGATCTGGGCAGTGACCTCGCCGCCCTTCTCGCCCAGGGGCTCGAAGGTCCGAAGCAACAGCGGCTCGAGCTGCTGATCGACGCCGAAGGCCTTCAGGACGAAAAAAATCACCGCCAGAAAAGGGACCAGGGAAAGCAGGGTTGTGTAGACCAGCCCCATGGCCCGGAAGCTCAATGCCGTTTCCTGAAACTCCGAAACGGCCACGACACCCAGCCGGAGCCATCGGATCAGAGCGCGGTGAAACCAGGGCCGGGATTCCAGTTCCATGACCCAGAGGTCTTTGCCCAGAAAGCGCCCGATCTGCGAGATTAGCCTCACACCCTTCCTCCCCCGAACCGCCGCGGGCCGGCACCCGGCCCGGTCCGGGTCACCGCTTTTGATTCACGACACTACATTATTATAATGCGAAATGCGATCTCGCGGAAAGGAGGTTTCTGGTTCAGCAGCCCGCACCCGTTCAGGACACGGGCCGCGATTCTCCCCGGGGAAAGGCCTTCAGGAAGCGCCGCAGGATGGCCTGCTCCAGACGGGCGGCCCGGGCAATCGGACTGGGATAGCGCAGCAGGAGTGTAATCTTGCCGGCCTCCGGGATCTGCAGCGTGACCCTCGGCTCCACCGACGGAGCGTCCAACCAGGTCTTCCCCTCGACCTCCTGCATCTGCCGTTGGGCCTCTTCCAGAAACCCGCCGCACTCTTCCCGGGCCGCCTCCAACAGGGCCGATTCCGCCGCCTGCCAGTCCTCCCCGGAGGAGAGCGGCACTCGGATCTGCTGAAGCACATACTCCTTCAAATAGGTCTCATTCACGACGGGAGTGGCCAAGAGCATGCTGTTGGGGAATACCACGACGCGTCCGGTATATTGTTGGGACTGGTGCCCCGGCCCGATCTCCAAAACCGTCGTGCTGAGCAGGGTCGCATCCAACACCTTTCCCCGGATCGCACCGATCTCGATCCGGTCCCCCAGGGCATAGGCATCGGCGCGCATCCGCACGATCGACCCACTGACGCAGAGAATGAGCTCCTTCGTGGCCAGCACGATCGCGACGGCGATGGCCACCAACGAGACCGCGAAGGTGTTCAGCTCATGGGCCCAGATGAAGATCAGCCCGACCAGGAACACCAGGGCCAGGATATTCCGGATCCCCACCATCCAACGCCGCCGGCTCTCAGCCGTCAGATCCTTCACCCGGAGGACCACCCGGTTTAACAGGGTCCGGACGATCAGGATCACGCCCAGGAGAATCAGCGACTTGACGGAATCCAGGAGGATGGCGCTTTGCAGATTGAATATTTCGTCCATGAAACCGATCATTTTTCAATACCCCTGTGAATCCAGCGGCATAGGCCCTCACGGCAGTCAAATTTTTGTATTATAAGATCGAATCTTCCCAGGTGTCAAATTCCGCCTTTTCCCTCCCCCGGACGCCGGTGTGCCTACCGTGTTTTCCGCACCCAAAATATCGGAATTCCCGCACTAAAAATACCCTGATTCCCGGGTATACGCCACGAGAACACCCGGACTATTTAGACCATCCGGCCATCAGGTCGATTTGACAGGGGGCCGGAATGATTTACACTTAACACGAGGGGACGAGTTTGCACGCGGAGGTGCACATGGACCGAACCACCCGAGTCGACAAAAGCAATCCATACCTGGATCCCGGCTATCAGGATTTTCCCGTCATCAACGTGCTCAGCGGAATCCTGAAGGGGAAAAAGTATCTACTGACCAAGAAGGAATACCTGATCGGGCGGGACCCCAAATCCGACATCGTCATCGACGACCGCAAGGTGTCCCAGAAACACGCCATGATCTCGAAATCCTCCGGGGGATTTCTCTTATGCGATCTGGACAGCACCAACGGCATCTTCGTGAACAACCGGCGCATGGGGCGGTATGATAAGCTCCCCCTCAAGGCCGGAGACACGTTTCAGATCGGCACCTGCATCTTTCAGTTCGTCTGGCAGTCCGAATAGCGCCTTTCAGCAGCAGACCTTGCTTCCCTGCCCATTCTTGCCCCGGAAGAATTTTTCCAGATTCTTGGAGCCCGCAACCTGAGGGGGCTGAACCGGACGCGGCAGGGTATATCCCGAATAGACCTCACGGAGGATCGCGTCGATGATCATGACCTCCGTCGGTCGGGGATGCCATTTTCCGTCGTAGAACCACTCCCGGCAGGCGACCGTCCCATCGGCCCCGCACAGGCTCCCGCAGGATTCGCAGGGACTTTCCTTCCAGTGCATCTGGATATCCCGGCCGTTGAGCCGGAGGGTGGGAGACACTTCAAACCCGAGTCGCCGGGCCTGGGGCTCGGTCTTGACGTGAATGTGACGCACCTTGACGTCGATCCCCGTCGCCTTCAGGATGCCTTTAACGCTCCGCACGGCGCTTCGCAGGCTCGAGTCGGTCGCCCTGCAGCGGTCGCATACCTTGAGGTCCAGGTACCAAAAATCGATTTCGAGCGATCGTCTACGGACGGTCGGATTCGTTTGTCTCACATCGCTCATGCCAATCCTCCCGTGGGTTAAAGGGTTCCAGGCTCTTCACACCTGGCCTTTCAACCCTATTGACGGAGGACCGGGAAATAAGGACGCCAGAAAAATGGGGAGGGGGATCATGACTCAGGGACAGAAGCGGCAGGACGACCCCCTGGGCTTGTAGTCCATCACATTTCCCATACGGTCAAACTCGACACGGCAGCAGTCCAGCATCGTCTCACGTAAAAACCGCCGACCGCGCTGAATCCTAGACTTCGCCCCCGAGAGGCCCAGGGCCCGCCTTATCGCTCGCTGCGTCAACCCCTCTTCCCGGGTCAGCAGGAGGGGCTTGCGAACGGTCTCCGGCAGGGCCCGGATCATCGGGCCGAGACAGGCCGCCCTTTCACGCATCGCGCGACCGGAGGCGGCCTCATCGGGCCTTGCCTGCGCTAAAGGATCGCGGATGGGAACGGCTTTTACGGCCTGATCGCGATAATAGTCCGTGATCGCGTTGGGGGCGATGCGGTACAGGCAGGGTCCGGGCCGCTCCGGATGCGCGAGACCGGCGATGCCGGCATGGATTTTACAGAAAATCTCCTGAAGAAGGTCTTCCGCGTCATGGGAATCGCTCACCCGCCGCTCGATGAACCGCTTCAGCCGTCCCCTGAAATCCCGCCAGATTCTTTCGGTCGGCGGGCCCGATGGCTTTACGTTCCCCCGCCCCGGACTTTCGCGGCCAGGCGTGACAGGATATCAACCACGCGCTTCACCGGCCCCCTGGCCGGCGGCATCAAGGGACCCCGGCGGAAATAAACCAGGACGGCAAGCAGTAGCGCCAGAACCAGGGCGGGCGAGGCCGTGGCGAATCCCTCGCCGGCGGCCAGATGGGTGTAAAACGCGCCGCCCATTAGGACCATCAAGATCAGGCCGGAAACCGCGCAAAAAAAGGGAAACAGAAGGCCGAGGCCGCCCAGGCTTTCGAGGATCCCGACGAAAATCCTGAATCCGTCCCCGTATCCCCACTCCCGGAAGTTACGCGTGATCTGCTCGGCCCCCGCCACCTTCACGACGCCGGCCAGCAGAAAAAAGGCGGCCAGGGCAATCTGAAGCGCCCAGAGCATCATCATTCCCATGATCTTGGCCGCCGAATAATTTTCCTGGTCGGTCTTTTCCATTTGAAGCCCTGTCCCGCCTAAACGATCATCCCGACTGGGAATCAGTCGCGGATCAGCTTTCTGTAGTGGATCCGGTGCGGCCGATCGGCCTCCTTGCCCAATCGTTTGCGGCGATCGGCCTCATATTCGCTGTAATTGCCCTGAAACCAGGTCACCCGGCTTTCCCCTTCGAAGGCCAGGATGTGCGTGGTGATCCGGTCCAGAAACCAACGGTCGTGGCTGCTCACCACGCAGCAGCCGCCGAAATGCTCCAGCCCCTCCTCCAGAGCCCGCAGCGTGTTCACATCCAGATCATTGGTCGGCTCATCCAGCAGGATGAGATTGGCCCCCTGTCTGAGCATGCGCGCCAGATGGACCCGGTTTCGCTCCCCGCCGGAAAGATCCCGGACCTTTTTTTGCTGATCCGATCCCGTAAAGTTAAACCGCGCCACATACCCACGCGAGTTCACCTCCAGCTTCCCGAGGGAGATGCTTTCCAGTCCCTCCGAGATGGCCTCCCACACCGTCTGATCCCCATCCAGACGGCGATCCTGATCGACGTATCCCAGTCGGACGGTCTCTCCGAGGCGGAAGGTTCCGGAATCCGGCTTGACCTGGCCGGTAATGATTCGGAACAGGGTGGTCTTTCCGGCCCCGTTCGGGCCCACCATGCCGACGATGCCGCCCGGCGGAAGGTCGAAGGAAAGATTTTCGAACAGGACGTTGTCTCCGTATGCCTTGCCGATCTCCCGGGCCTGCAACACCACGTCTCCCAGGCGCGGACCGGGCGGAATGAAGATTTCAAGCTCTGCGGCCCTGCGCTGGGGCTCCTCGCTGAGCATCTCCTCGTATCGGTTCAGGCGGGCCTTGCCCTTTGCGTGGCGGCCTTTCGGCGACATGCGGATCCATTCCAACTCCCGCTCCAGGGTCTTTCGTCGCTTGCTCTCCGCCTTTTCCTCGCGCTCCAAACGCTCGCGTTTCTGGTCCAGCCAGGCGGTGTAGTTTCCCTGAAACGGAATGCCGTGGCCCCGATCCAGCTCCAGGATCCAGCCCGCGACATTGTCCAGGAAGTAGCGGTCATGGGTTACGGCGATCACCGTGCCCTTGTACTGCCTGAGGTGCTGCTCGAGCCACTGCACCGATTCGGCGTCCAGGTGGTTGGTCCGGCTGTCGGGGGGCGGGCAGCGCAGGGCATCCATGGCAACGTCCAGCTGGTGCTCCAGCTCCCAGCCGTTGACCGACTCGATCCCCTCCTGCAGCTTGGACTGCCGGTCCAGGAGCTTTTCCATTTCCTCCGTTGAGAGATTTTCTCCCAGGCGGGCGCTGACCTCCTCATATTCCTTCAGCAAAGCCAGCACTTCCCCCCGCCCTTCCTCAATCACCTCCCGCACCGTCTTGGCCCCGTCCAGCTCCGGCTCCTGCTCGAAAATTCCAACGGAATAGCCCTTTGAAAAGGTCAGCTGCCCAAGATAGTCCTTGTCCTTGCCGGCGATGATGCGCAGCAGGGTGCTCTTGCCCGATCCGTTGAGGCCCAACACACCGATTTTGGCGCCGTAAAAAAAGGAAAGGTTGATATCCCGCAGGACCTGGCGCTTCGGGGGAAAGACCCGTCCCACGCCGATCAGCGAAAAGATGACCTGCTTGTCATTCTGCGTCATGAAGACACCCCCCTCCCCGGTACGCGCCCCGCACCGCCAGAATACATAAAGTCCCTTCCCCCTGTCAACGCGCCCGGGGGCGCTCAATGACGGGAAGGGGCGGTTGCCCGAGCAATCCGGTTTGCGGTTGACTTATCAAGCCGACGCGATATTCTAGTGTGTAATGAAGGACGATCATCGCAAGAATCACCGCTTCGACATACTCGGGGTGGCGCATATCAAGCATGAGCCGGAGTACATCCCGCTGGAGGCGCAGGTGGTCAATATCAGCCACAGCGGCGTGCGGCTCTATGTCAGGGAGGCGCTCTCCGGCCGCGTCACGGTATCGCTCTATTACTTCGCCGATGGAAGGAAACTAAAAATCGCCGAGACCATCCAGGCCGAGGTGGCCTGGGTCCAGGAGAGAGGCAGTTGGTATTCGATCGGCTTGAGGTTTCAGGACTTAAATTTCGGGGACCATCCCGCCACCCTAACCTTCCTGGACGAGTACGCCGCGACGGATGAGATGGGGAAACGACCGCCCGAGCCCCCTTGATCGGATGGCCGGCGGCAGGCCCGAGCAGCCCTAATCCCGACTCTTCCCGCGCCCCCATAGATGGATCACGGAGGCGAGAATCGGCATCCCGATTCCCACCGCCGCCGTGATTCCGAAAAGAACATAGAAGAAGCGGGCCACCCTCGCCATGGGGCCGCTCGAGTAGGCCTCGCCCATGGCGTATTGACCCGTTTCGGCCAGGGAATAAGCGTAATTGGAGAAGACCAGGTATGCCAGCAACCCCTCGGCCACCAAGGCGAGCGCACAGACACCTGATATGCTCAGCGCCGTCGATATCTTCATGTCCCGAATCGTCTCAGGACGGTCAAGGACCATCCCATCCACGATCCCTCGCCGGCATGGATTTCGATAAAGGCCCTTGGCCTTTCTTACTTCGTCCGCTCGACGTACTTCATCCGAAGGTCGAACAGGACATTGTCCAGAAGCCGGCTCTCCGTCGCATCCAGATTTCCGCCGGTCTTATCCTTCAAGATTCCCAGGATGTCGATCATCTGCTTCGCCGCGGGTAGGTCGGCCTGAGCCGTGCCGGCCTGGGGATCCGGGACTTCCCCGAGATACATCAAGGCCTGCGCGCTCAATCCGAGCACGAAGGTGGAGAAGCTCGCCTCCGGAAGCGGCCCTCCCGTCTCTTCAGGCCGGGTCTTCTTTTCGGGACCGGCCGAAGGCCCCGTGTCCTTCCTGCCGCCTTCCGGCCGTGCTGCGCCCTTCGGGGGACCGGAGGGCTCGGCCTTCGTTTCCTCTTCGGAAAAGCGTCGCCGGTCTCGGACTTGAATCCCTTCCTGTTCCTCTTTTTCCATGCAACCGCCTCCTTCGATAGACCGTGGCAACTGTCCGGATCTGCTACAGAATATCCCCGCGGCGACGGTCCTGTCAAGCGGGGCTTCCCTTCAGAATCGGCGGCCTCGACCGCCGTTGCCCCAATCCGGATATTCGTGTTAAGATGGCGCCAGTGGCATGAGGAAAGCAATCTCAATATACAGGCTCATCGGCCCGATCCTGCTCGGCTCGGCCCTGATGCTGGTGGGTTGCGCCCCGCAGTCAACGGCCCTGAAAGATTCCGAAGGCCCGAACCTTATTACGATACTGGATGAGCCCTCGCCGCCGAATTTCTCGGTAAATCCCGCGCTGATCCGGATCAGCGCGGGCCAGGAGGTGGTCTGGTCCAACCGCACGGCAGGGGTCATCGAGCTAAGTCTTTATCCGATCCTGGACGAAGCGGAGCGGGGGATCCTGAGGCGAATGGCCGCCTGGGCCGGCCTGGATCAGGACGAGATCGGGGAACCCGCCCCCCGGCAGGACGATCTCGAGGGCCTTCGGGACGCCATCCGGCAGCAACGCCGCGAGATCGACCTGCTGCGATCCGAATTGGCGGCGGAGGGTCCCTCCAGCGCCATGGCATCGAGGCTGGATGCGTTGGAGGAAAGGCTTAGGATACAGGAGGACCAACTCGGAAGGGTGCTGGAGCAGACGGACTCGCCTCCCCCCGCCCCACCCCCGCGGATGCCCGGCTTCATCCAGCCCTTCAGCTCGGTCAGCGGCCGGTTCGATGCGCCGGGTCAATACGCCTACCGGCTCTTTCAGTCGAGTCCTTACCGTCGATCGGGCCAGATTCAAGGCCGCATCACGGTTGTTCCTTGACACCCCCCCGGCCGGATCTTATAATTAAAATAATAATCCTTTGCCCGCCATTTGCCGATGAGCGAATTGGAAATCAGGCCGGATGCCGAACTGGACCTTCGCGGCGTCATGTGCCCTTACAATTATGTCAAAACCAAGCTCAAGCTCGAGGAAATGAAGCCGGGCCAGGTACTCGCCGTCATCATCGATGACGGGGAGCCCATCCGAAATGTCCCCCGAAGCGCACGCGACGAAGGCCACCGGGTCCTGGAAATCCAGAAATACGACGCGGCCTTCAGGGTTTATATGGAGCGGGGCCCCGAATCCTAGCGCTTCTTGCCTGCGGCCCCCTCGACCAACAGCGTGACCTCCCCCTTCACTTCCCGGGTCTGCAGGCAATCCAGGACTTGCGAAATCGTTCCGCGCCTCAACTCCTCGTAGCGTTTCGTGAGCTCGCGGGCCAGGACCATCCGGCGATCCCCCAAGACATCGAGGCAGTCCGCCAATAGACGCCGGATCCGGTAGGGGGATTCGAAGAAGATCAGGGTATGGGGCAGATCCTTCAGCCCCTCCAGCATCCTCCTGCGCTTGGCGTTCTTGCGCGGGGGAAATCCCTCGAAAAGAAAGGCATCCGTCGGAAGGCCCGCCACGGCCAGGGCGCTGAGAATGGCCGAAGCCCCCGGAACGGGAACCGTCCGAATGCCGGCCTCGGCGCATCGGCTGACCAAATAGTAGCCCGGGTCCGAGATCAGGGGCGTGCCGGCGTCCGCAACCAAGGCGACCGATTTGCCTTCCCGGATGCGCTGGATCAACACTTCGGCCTTGAACTCTTGGTTGTAGGGGTGGTAGCTGGTCAGCGGGGTGTGAATCCCGTAGTGGCTCAAAAGCTTCTGGGTCTGGCGCGTATCCTCGGCCGCGATCAGATCCACCTCCTTAAGGATGCGCAATGCGCGCATCGTTATGTCTTCCAGATTGCCGATGGGCGTGCTGACCACATACAACGCCCCAGCCTCATCGCTCATGGGTCGGTCTCGACTCTCACAGACGGGTTGTCCCGACGCGCGCGACGGCGCGGCCGCGTCGATCATAGCAGATGCGACAAAGGTGACGCAACGAGGGCGTGCATTGTGCCCCGGACTTCATTCTGCTATAATTTGGCAATGGTTGCCCGGAATACGCCGGAAAACGCAATGAGTCGCTCATGAATATTTGTGTGGTCGGAACGGGTTACGTGGGGTTGGTGTCCGGGGCCTGTTTTGCCGAATTCGGCCTGCGGGTCACCTGCGTCGACAAAGACCGCGCCCGGATCGACGCCCTCAAAAACGGCAGGATTCCGATTTACGAGCTGGGCCTCGAAGAGATGGTCAACCGCAACCTTCGGGAGGGACGGCTCAGCTTCACTACCGAGATCGCGCCGGCGATCGAAAACTCGCTCGTCATTTTTATCGCCGTGGGCACGCCGGCCCGCGACGACGGCTCGGCGGATCTTTCCTACGTGGAGGCCGTGGCGGCGCAGATCGCCAGCCACCTCAACGGATACAAGATCATCGCCACCAAAAGCACCGTCCCTGTGGGGACCGGAAGGCGGCTGCGGGAAATCATCGGGCAGGTCCGCCGCGAAAAGGTGGATTTCGACGTGGTGTCCAACCCCGAATTCCTTCGCGAGGGATCGGCGATCGAGGATTTCATGCGGCCCGACCGCGTCATCATCGGGGCCGAAAGCCCCCAGGCCGTCGCCATCATGCAGGATCTCTACCGCCCCCTTTTCATGCTGGAGACGCCGTTCATCATGACGGACGTAGCCACGGCCGAGATGATCAAATACGCCTCGAACACTTTCCTGGCCACCAAGGTCTCTTTCATCAATGAGATCGCGAACCTCTGCGAACTGATGGAAGCCGATGTGGATCAGGTCGCAAAAGGGATGGGACTGGATCACAGGATCGGCGGGGAGTTCCTCCACCCGGGCCCCGGATTCGGTGGCTCCTGCTTTCCCAAGGACATCCAGGCCCTGAGCAGCCTGGCCCGGCAGAGAGGCTACGATTTCGAGATCATCAACGCCGTTCAGCGGGTCAATGAGGGCCAGCCCCGGCGGATGCTGGAGAAAATCGCCGGAGCGGTCGGCGGCATCCGCGGCCGCACGCTGGGGGTGCTGGGCCTCTCATTCAAGCCCAATACCAACGACATTCGCGAATCGCCCGCTTTGACGATCGTCCAGGGACTGCTGGAGGGGGGAGCCATGGTGCGCGCCTACGATCCGGCCGCCATGGAGGACGCCAAGCAGGCGCTCCAGGGGATCATCTATTGCCAGGATGCCTATGAGGCGGCCAAGGGGGCTGAGGCCTTGATCGTGCTGACCGAATGGAGTCAGTTTCGCAATCTCGACCTGGCGCGGGTCCGGGAACTGCTCCAAAAACCGGTCTTCATCGATCTTCGCAATGTCTACGATCCCGCCAAGGTCCGGCAGGCCGGCCTGACCTACCTGGGCATCGGGCGCAAATAAGACCCCATCCGGTCCCGATTTCATTCCCGGTTGAACCCTTCAGAATCGGAATCCAAAATAAGGATCCGTCAGGTCTTGGGCTTGACGTGGCAGCGCGTGCAGTTGGAGATCGGGAAGGCCACCCGGCCGTGGCAACGGCCGCAGAACTCGCCGTTCACAATCTTGACCATGGAGATCGGGTTGCTTCCCTTCCTCATGGTGAAGATCCCGGGGTGGCAGTTACCGCATTCCAGCCACATGGTGTGCGGACCGTGAGGGAAGATCACATTGGGCATCGCCCCCACGGCGGGAATCTCCACATCCAGCGGAAAAGGGGGCATGTCGGGCTTGTTGGGCTCCAGGCTCCCCTGCGGCTTGAGCAGGCCGTCTTTGAGCGCCGCCACCCAGTCATCATTGCCTTCGGCGTCCTTGGGCATGTTCCGTAGGACCACGTTCGGGTCCCGGTTCTGCTTTGCGAACGGCGGCCCGGGGACCGGAATCTGAGTCGGATCCTCCACCTCACCGATCCCCGTGGGAAGGGATGAAACCACCGGCTTGGATTTTGCGGGAGGGACGGCCTCAGGCTTGGCCGCCTTGTCCACCTGCGCGCAGGCATAAAGGAACAGCCCAATCGCCCCGAGGCCCAACGCGGCCAGGGATACTCCATGAATCCGAATTCGAGAAAACATCAAGAGAATTCCTCCCTTATCAACCCAACGCGTCAGTCAAAACCCTGTCCGGGTCCTTGCCTACTGCACCCCATGCAGCGGGCCCGTCTGCATTCCGGGCTGGCCGGAGTGACAGCGGGCGCATTCGACGGGCTTCCAAGCCACCTCCCCGTTGTGGCATTTCCCGCAGAATTCGCCGTCGATGATCTTTTTCATATCGATGTCGTTCGATCCCGAGCGCATCTCGAAGATCCGTGGATGGCAAACCTTGCATTTGAACTCGGCACGGTGGATCCAGTGGGGAAATACGACGGGGGGCATGCCGCGCTTTTCGGCCTTGCTGTTGAGGACCATGTCGGCGTAGTAACCGGAAACCCGGCCGTCCAGAAAATACCATAAAAACCCGCTCACAGTCACCAGGAACAGGCTTACCAGCGCAATTCGTTTCATCCCACCTTCTTTCCAGTCTCTCGGGGCGAGTCCAAGGCCGGCCCAGTAGACGATCCTGATGAAATATTTTACGGTATTGGGCTGTTTATTAAAACAGAGGCTGATTCTAAGCATATCCGAAAAGGTTTGTCAACACCTTCCTCCCGCCGTCGGGCCCTCCCGGTGACAGGGCCGCCCCTCGGGATCGGATGGGATACGGACCGGGCGGAAGGCCAGATTTTGCTTGACATTGGCAGACCGATCTTATATAAATGGGGGCCGGTGGGTTACCAATTATTTCGATTATTCATGGGCTTAGCACAATTCTTATCGGTCCATGAGGGCGGCGGCTTCCATTTATCAGAAATGATTTACCTAGTAAGGTCATATGGCTCCCAGCCGCCGAGGGCTGGCGAGGCCTGATCCATAAAAAGCCTTTAATTATCAAATAGTTAGTTAGAGTTGAAATTATCTACCATCTGGTCGGGACTGGCCCAGGTCTTGCTTTAGATCCGTCAGAACCGGGATTCATGACGTATCCTTTGCTCAGGGCAAACCCCGAGTAATCGGGGGGCGCAAAGCTTCGAGGCGATCATCGCCGGTCGAGCCGCCAAAGGAACCCCTTTGAACGGGGGTGTTCTCGAGGCGGTTTTTTATTTCTCAAGCCAACGATTTGATGAAAATCGGTCGATTGACAATCGCCATTTCAATCGGTGCAGGAGTGTTGATGCTGTTAGCCGTCTCCGCAATGGGCAACTCGATCCGGGGCTCCCGACACGACCTCTCCGGCCTGAACATGCGCGGTTACGGCACCGAAACGGGGCCCATGACGGGCGCCACCTTCAACGACTATCAGCAGGCCTGCGTTTACTGCCACACCCCGCACGACGCCGATTCCGCCGCGCCGATGTGGAACCGGCAGATGCCGGAGACCACCGGTTATAAGATGTATTCGAGTCCCAATTTCGATTCGCAGGTGCCGGCGGCGCCCGACGGCATCTCGCTGGCCTGCCTGTCCTGTCACGACGGGACGGTGGCGGTGGACGCCGTCATCCAGCAGCCGAAGTATCACGACGTCACCGACACGGGCACGCATTACAAGATGTCGCTGGACGGGACCGCCGGAAGCGAGAGCTGCGGGAAATGCCACAACCGGGAGGCGGGGGCTTACGCTGGAATCGGCGGGGCGCATGACGCCTCGATCCGGTACCTGACGCAGGATCTTCGCGACGATCACCCCATCTCGATCGCCTATCCGACCTTCGACCTGGATCCGGGATTCAACCAGCCGTCGCTGACGAAGGAATCGGGCGGAAGAGCCTTCGTCAACGGAATCCAGACCTTCGAGGGGGACAAGGTTCAGTGCGCCTCCTGTCACGACCCCCATAACCCGGATGAAGACAATGTGGAGGGGAGGGACCCGTTCCTTCGGACCTCCAACAAGAACAGTGCGTTATGTCTGACCTGTCACGCAAAATAGGAATCTTTTTGATCGCGGCCGCGCTGGGCGTCGGATGCGCCGGAAAGCCCAAGCCTCCGGAGGTGGTGTGGCCCCTGCCGCCCGACCCCCCGCGGATCAAATACGTTCGCAGCATCTCGGCGGTGGAGGACATCCGCAAGAAATCGATCCTGACGCGGGTCCGGGAGGTCCTGATCGGGAAAGACGCCACGGCCCGGCTCGGCAAGCCCTACGCGGTCCATGCCCGGGACGGCCGGATCTATGTGGCCGACAGCGCCTGGCGCAAGGTCCTGGTCTTCGATACGAAGGAGAGTGACTTCTTCATCCTGGGCCTTTCCGGACCGGGGGTCCTGTCCAAGCCGCTGGGCGTCACGACCGATTCCGAGGGCCGGATCTACGTCACCGACACCTTTCAGAACCGCGCCGTGGTGTACGACCCGGAGGGAAACTTCCTCCTGGCGCTGGGCGGCGCGGGGCGCTTCGACCAGCCGGTGGGCATCGCGATCCATGAGCCGCTCCAGCGCGTCTACGTCGTGGACACCCGCAAGCACAATGTCTCGGTCTTCGAACGGGAGGGCAAGTTCCTGTTCGAATTCGGCGGCCGCGGGACGGAAGACGGAAAGCTGAACTTCCCCACGAACATCGCGATCGACAAGGGCGGAAGGCTGTTCGTGATGGACACCTTCAACTTCCGGGTCCAGATCTTCGACCCGGACGGCCGGTTCCTCGGCAAGTTCGGCTCGATCGGCACCGGCTACGGCCAGTTCTCAAAGCCGAAGGGCATCGGGGTGGACAGCGAGGGCCATGTCTACGTGGTGGACGCCGCCTTTAACAACGTGCAGATCTTCAACCCGGAAGGCCGCCTGCTGCTTCATTTCGGGGAGTTCGGCAACCGTCCCTGGCAGTTCTGGCTGCCCGCCGGCCTTTCGATCGACGAGAATGACCGCATTTATGTCGCGGATCAATACAACAAGCGAATCAATATCTACCAGTATCTGCCCGAGTCCCCGTCGAGCCGGGATCAATCCGGACGGTTGGGACAGCGGCCGAACGGACTGAAGGCCGAGGTCAGGCGATGAAATCGGCCGGTCAGTCGGTTGGCAGCCATCGGGTGGTTGCGTTTCCTGTCAAAAAAGGAGAGGAGAGAATGGAAAGTTCGAAACCGCGGGGCATCCGGATCACGTTGCTGATGCTGGCCCTGATCACTGCGGCCGGGATCGGCCTAATCTACACGGCCACGGGCAGCGCCACCCACTGCACCGGAATCACCTGCACCGAAGATACTTTCAACACGAAGCACAACCTCGCCTCCAACACTGATATTGTGGCTACGGGGACGACCGAGGTGTGCGTCTTCTGCCATACGCCCCACGGCGCGAACATCAACGCCCCGGGAGACGCCCCGCTGTGGAACCGGGCGTTGCCGCCCACGCCGAGCGATACCTCGCCGGGGTTTCAGGTCTACTCCTCGCCGAACTTCGATTCAACGGGTCAGACGCCCGGCCAGCCCAAGGGCGTCTCGCTGGCCTGCCTGTCCTGCCATGACGGGACGATCGCCTTCGACGCCCTGATCAATGCCCCGGGCTCCGGCGGATTCAATGCCAACAACCGGGCCGTCCTGACGACGGGTTCGCAGGGCGACAACCTTTCCAACATCTCCTTTACCGGACCGGGCGTGGATGAGACCGAGAGTTTCGATGACACCGAACGGCCCAGCAGCACGGTGGGCGGCGGATTCCTGGGCGGTCTGAATGATTTCGTGCACCAGGATAGCACCACCAGCGGCATGGCGCCCTTCCCCAACCTGACGCGCGATCTGCGTGACGACCACCCCATCTCGATGCGGATGCCCAGCACCGATCCCCAGTTCACGGATGCCCTGGCCAATCTGGAGATCCCCTCCGGCGCATCCGCGAACATCAAGGGCGTCAAGCGGGCGGGCCGGGAGATGCCGGCGGATAAGCGGGACTGGATTAGGCTTTACAACACGGACGGGACTAACACGGAGTATGTGGAGTGCGCCTCGTGCCACAACCCCCATACGCCCCGGACCACCTTTCTGCGGCTTCCCAGCCTAACGGCCGATCAGGGCGGCGCCGCGGATGGATCCGAGACACCGGTCACCGGCGCAACACGGGACTTGAATCATGAGCCGAACCAGGGCAGCCTGATTTGCCTGACCTGTCACCAGAAATAAGCGGCTCAGGCCAACCGGTCATATTGCCCAAAGGACTTACGGTCCACTGGCCAGCTCAGCGCCGCACGGCCTGAGCTGGCCGGTTTCATTTTTGCGGAGGATCGCTTTTTCAGGCCCTGAACCCGATGGCTCGCTGTCATTCCCGCATCCCAATGGTCCATGTTGCACAAACGATCATACTGTTCGCGGTCCTGATCTGGGGCGGCGGCACCGCCTTGGCCCAGGTCTTCAACCTGCGGGGCAACATCGATCTCAACTTCGGCCAGACCAACGTGGAGACCGACACCTCCACGACCCGCAGCCCCAGCTTTCTGCACCGTTACAATCTGGGGACCTTCGGAAGCCTGGGGGACGCGAGGCTGGGGGGCTACGACGCGAATATCTCCTACCAGGAGGACATCGGCAAGACGGACGGCGTCCGGACGCGCGACACCGACATCCTCGATTACCGGATCGGGTTCAACCTCCTGCCGCGAAAGACGCCGGTCACCTTCTTTGCCCAGCGCATTACGCGCGACAACGAGGTGGAGCCCTCCACCTCCCGCAACCGGCTGGACACCTACTCGCTGACCTGGGACCTACCGCTTCGGCGGCTGCCCCACCTTCGGATGAACCTCTTTCAGACGGATTCCAAGACCACGCCGTCCACGACCGGCCTGAGCCGGACACAGGCCGCCAGCCTGGAGGCCGACCAGCGCTTCGAAGCCACCTCGGTCTTCGCCCGCTATCAATATTCGGAGCAGAAAAGCGGCGTCACGCCCACCACCAGCGCCCACAACGTGAATTTCAATTCCGAGTCCCGCCTGAGTCCGAGTCTGACGCTGAACACCCACGGGAACTATTCGAACCGCTCGGCGACGCTGGGCGTCCTGAACCCTCAGCTCAGCACCTTTCAGCAGCGAAGCGCCGGGGCCTCCCTGATTCACCAGCCCAGCCTGGCCCTGAACAACCGCTTCACCTATGATTACTTCAAGGATCCCTTCGAACGGCACATTTTCCAGGGGAGTAGCAACTACCGGGCAACCGAGAAGCTGGACCTGTTAGGCAGCTACCGGTTCCTGCGCTTCGGCCTGGAGACGGCCCTGACCCATTCCCACCTGGCGACGTTGGGGACCACCTACCGACCGATCCTGGGGGTGACCACCGGCCTGAACTTGACGGCCACGCACACGGCCGTCAATGCCCAGACCGACACGCGCACGCTGAGCCAGAATTACAACTATTTTGCGAACTATCTGCGCACGTTCGAGAGGATCATTCTGAACACCGGCTACAACGCGAGCTACATCCGGAGCACGGCCGAGCCGGGCGACCTTTCCTCCAGCCTGCTCAACACCCTGACCCTGGGCGTGAACAACGCGCGGCCACGGATCGTCAGCCTGGGGGGCACTTACATTTACAATAACACCTATACCAAGAGACAGTCTCCCTCCAGGTCCGACGCGCTCGACCAGCACACCTTCAGGGCCACGGCCCAGAGCAATTACTTGAGAAACCTGCTGCTCCGCGGCGATCTGCTGACCCTCACCGGATCGGCCAATTACACGCTATTCGAGACGGAAGAAACCGGGACGGAGCGCGCGATCAACAGCAATGAGACCATCACCTACGACACCCTGCGCGGCATCACCCTGAGCACCGGCCACAGCTACGAGGACACGGGAGGGGAGGCAACCGAGCGGCACCTCCTGTTCGGCCACTTTCAATGGATCACCTTCCTGCTCCGAAACCTGCACCTGACCACCAGCGCCCGCGAATCGATCGAGCTCTTTCCCGTCGCCGAAAACATCACCACCTTCGAGGGCCGCGCCGGGCTGCTCTACCAGCTCGGCAGGGTGTCCATCAACGCCGATTACACCTTCACGCAGCAGGACCAGGGCGATTCGCGGTTTCGGACCCAGACCTTCTTCGTCCGGGCCAGCCGTCCTCTCTTTTAACGATCCCCCATTCCTTGACAGATCCCCGTCTTGTGGTACCCTCATCCTTGCCAAAGGATTCGGCGCCTCCATTGCAAGCTTTCCATATGGAAATCGGGCGGCCGAAGGAAAATACCGGACTGGTTTAGGATCGACCCGCGCCACAAAATCCCGAAAGGCGGGATCGCCCCGCCCGTTGAAGACACCCGTACTGCCAAGGAGTTCATCCATGATGTCCATCCTACGACCGGTCGCCCTGATGGCGCTGGCGGGCGGCCTCGCCATTTCCTCCGCGGGCTGCAGCGGCGGGAGCACCTCCCCTGCCGCCGGGGGGGAGATCCTGTCCGGCAAGAAACAGGGAGTCGATTCGAGCCAGAACGAAGAAGCGGGATCCGCCCGAACCGAAACCGCGCCGGTTGCCTCATCGGAAAGCCTGGACCATCAGGTGGCAATCGCCCTCAACCATCAGCGGCTCCCGAGCCTGAAATTTCTTCCCGGGACGGGGAACTCCCTGGCGGTCTGGAACGATCACCGGGAGAGCGACACGGCCGATTACGCCGGATGGGCCGTCTTCGGTCAATTGGTGGGCGATAGCGGCCAAGTCCACGGCGATAATTTCGTGATCTCCCCGCCGGGGGTGGAATATCGCTCGGCGTCCCGGATCGCTCACGATGCCGATTCCGCGAAGAGCCTGGTGGTATGGGAGACCATCCAAGGAGACATCCTGGGCCGCATGGTCCATGACGACGGAACGCTCGGATCCGATATCCTGGCCCTGGCCGACTCCCCCGTATTCGAGGCGATGCCGGCCCTCGCCTTCGATCCGGTCCGGGGACGATATCTCGTGTCCTGGATCGACACGAGCAATGATTTTCAGATCCAGGGCCGCTTGTTCGATCGTGACGGCAGGCCGGTATCCGAAGTGTTTCTTGTATCGGAGATTCCCTCGGGCAAGCTGGATCTACAAGCCTCGGCCGATCCCCAATCCGGCCGTTTTCTGACCGTCTGGCGCGATTATCGCGGCGTGGATGTCTACAGCATCCGAGGTCAATTGATCGGCGCCGATGGAGGGCTCGCCGGAGGGGAAATCATCATCGCGGACGCGATCGGGTTTCAGATCATCCCGGCCGTGGCCTACGATTCCAACAACGGCTGCTTTCTGGTCGCCTGGTCGGACGAGGGCGGCCAAGGCGGAGGATTGTATGAGATCTTCGGCCGGTTGGTGGCCTCGGACGGCGTACTGCTCACCTCGACATTCCAGATCTCCCCGTTCGGAGGCCATCCGCACGACGTCGTGTTCGCTGCCTCCCTGAATCAGTATCTGCTGTCCTTCTCGAAACACGGAGGCCGGATTCACGCCCAGGTGATCACCTCGGACGGATTGGTCGGCGGACAGGACTTTCCCATCTCGGACACCGAAGGCATGCAGATCACGCCGGCATCATCGTATCATCCCGGCGCCGGCCGGCTCATGACGGTCTGGGCCGATCACCGGAACGGAACCTCCGATATTTACGGCCGATCCGCGGTGCCTCTCGCACCGCCGGCATCCTGCGCGGAAGGGATGACCGAGGAGGAAGGCGGCTGCCTGGAATGCGAGAGGGAGGCGGGCGCCCTGGTGGATGCGGCCTGCCCCGTGGACGGGGAATACAGCAGTCACGGGGACTACCTGGGCTGTGTCACCCAGGTCGTCAAGCAACTGCGCTCGGAGGGACGGATCACATCCGACTGCGCCCTCAAGCTGATCGATCCGAGAGCGCGCTCGGAAGTCGGGAATTCCTAAGGGCGGTTCCAACCAGCGGCTCGTTAAAAAAAATGGCCTTCCCGCGATAGGAAGGCCATTTTCTCAAAGGGCAATCGCGCCTTCAGACCTTGACCACATTCGATGCCTGCGGTCCTTTCTTGCCGTCGATGATTTCGAATTCGACCTCCTGACCTTCATCCAAGGTCTTGAATCCGTCACCCTGGATGGCCGAGAAGTGAACGAAAACGTCGCTGCCGTCGTCGCGGGATATGAACCCATATCCCTTGCTGGCATTAAACCACTTGACTCGCCCTCTTGCCACTGGTCTGACCTCCTTATTACCTGCGGGGGTTTCCGGCACCGCCTGGGGATCGATCCATCCTATCTCCGGATCCGCGCGGCCGAAGTGGATTTCCACCGCCTTAAAGAATTTTCCCGTTTATAGCAAATCCATTTATCCGTTGTCAAGCGATGGATGGCCAACCGACCAATCGGCTTGCATGCGGGGCCGGCCTATAGTATCTTATGAGCCAGGCATCATCAACGGGCCCCATGCAGTCACAGGATTTTCTGGACTCGATTTTGAAAAAGAAATGGCTCTCCAGTAATACGGTGAGGGATGGCCTGATTGCGTGCATGACCCGCACCCTCGCCCGCTATGCCGCGGAGAAACCCCTGTCCGATCTCGGTCTTCAGGAGCAAGCCGGTTCGGCGGACGCCCAGCGGCGAGACCGCATCATCTATGACACGGTTCTCAAAGCCTCCCGGAACGCCTTCGACCACATGAAGATCGACGATGAATATCCGAACAAGGAGCAGCTGGGCGAGGTGCGATCGATCATGGAACAGGCGCTCGGCTTCGCCGAGCTGGACCGCCGCGACCCCTCGCTATCGGCCGAATACCGGGCCGTCGCCGATGCCCTTTTCGACAAACTGGAGTAGGACCTCTCCACCATGGTCAAGGCCGTTCCGGCATGGATCGGGGCAGTAGCGTTGCTGGTCCTGGCCGTCCCCGCGGCGGCTCAGGAAGGGCCCCACACCGTTCCCCGACCCCTCGACGCCCTGAGCGCCTATCAGAAGAAATTGTCAAAGGTTCCGGTGGAAACCACCGGGCGGGTCACGCATCTTCTGGAGGACGACCTTCAGGGAAGACGTCATCAGCGGTTTCGAATGCGAACGCCTCAGGGACAGAGGCTTTTAATCGCCCACGATCTTCAGGCGGCAGGTCGCGTCAAACTGGAAATCGGGATGCAGGTGCGTGTCCGCGGTGAATATTTGTGGAACCTTCAAGGGGGAATCATCCACAAAACACACCGCAGCCCCGACAATCCGGCCCTCAACGGCTGGATCGAAGCGCCGGCCGCCGGCAGACGATATGAGTGATTCGCGCATTCCCTATCCACAACGTTTCCCGCTCGCCCGCCTCCCTACGCCCATCCAACCGCTCGAAAGGCTTGGCGACCGATTGAACCTGAACTTTTTTATCAAGCGCGATGACCTGACGGGGTTAGTGAGCAGCGGGAACAAGATCCGCAAACTGGAGTTTCTGTTCCGCGAGGCGGTCGACCGCGGCTCCGATATCGTGGTCACCTGCGGCGCGCTGCAATCCAACCACGCCAGGGCAACCGCGGCGGCGGCCGCCAAGTCGGGGCTGCAGTGCCTGCTGATCCTTCGCGGGGATCCCTCCGCGGCCCCGGAGGGCAACTTTTTCCTGGATCGATTGCTGGGCGCCGACATCTTTTTCGTCACCCCAGAGGAATACAGGGACATCGATATCGTCTTCGGCTCGGTGGAGCAAAGACTAAGGGCGAAAGGGCGCAGGCCCTACGCGATTCCCGAAGGCGGATCCAATCCCCTGGGGTGCTTCGGATACGTCGCCGCGATGGAGGAGATCCATCACCAGGCCCGATCACAAGACCTGAACCTCGACTCGATCTTCTGCGCCGTGGGGTCGGGAGGAACCTATGCGGGCCTGATCCTGGGGAAAAAACTTCTTCGGATGGATATTGCGGTTTACGGGATCATTGTGGGTGAAACGGCCGAATATTTCCGGGACCGGATACTGCAAATCACGCAGGGCGCCATTGAACGCTTCCGCCTGCCCATCAGCGTGGGAGCCGATGAAATCCGATTAATCGACGGGTACGTGGGAGACGGGTACGGGAAGAGCCGCCCCGAGGAGCTTGCAGCGATCCGCGACCTGGCCCGCTCGGAAGGAATCGTCCTGGACCCGGTTTATACCGGCAAGGCGATGTTCGGGTTGTTGGATCGGCTCGGAAAGGAACCGGGATGCTTCGGGCGGAACGTGCTCTTCCTTCACACGGGAGGGCTGTTCGGCCTGTTCTCCCATGCTCATACCACGACGTTGACCAGCCTGCCCGGGACGTAAATCAGGCGGCGGATCGATTTGCCGGCGATCCAGGCTTTGACCTTCGGATCGTCGACGGCCCGCTGTTTGATCTCTTCCTCGGCCATTCCGGCGGGCACCTCGATCTTTCCTCGCAATCGGCCATTGACCTGGACCACGATTCCGATGCGCTCGGCCGCCAGCAGGTCCGGTTCAGCACAAGGCCATCCCGCCTTGAGCACGCTCCTGCCGTTTCCAAGCATCCGCCACAGCTCCTCGGCGATATGCGGCGCAAACGGCGAGAGCAGGATCAATAAGGTGTTCAGCCCCTCCTTCCAGACCACCTTTTTGAGCCTCGCCCCGGGTTCCGCATCAGGGCCTTTTCCGACGGGAGGACCCGAGCGATCCCTCGCCAGGTACAAGGTGTTGACCAGCTCCATCAAGGCGGCGATCGCGGTGTTGAAGTGAAAATCGTCCTCGATATCGTCCGTCACCTTCTGTATCGTCCGGTGGACCGACCGCCGGATTTCCTTCAGATCGTCCGGCAGAGCCCCCATCGCGCCGGGCGTGCTCTTAACGCCCTTCAGACTCGCGGCATAAGGCACCACCAGCCGCCAGACCCGGTTCAAAAACCGGTTGGTGCCTTCGACCCCTTCATGACTCCACTCAAGGTCCTTTTCGGGGGGCGCCGCGAACAGGGTAAAGACCCGCGCGGTGTCCGCCCCGTAGCGGTCCAGGAAGGCCTCCAGATCGATGACATTCTTTTTCGATTTGGACATCTTTTCGGTCCGCCCCACTTCCACGACGGTCCCGTGGCCCGAACGAATGCATAATTTGCAATGCCCGCCGCTAGCCACCTGCTCCGGAAACAGATAGTGATGGTCGTGACAAAAGTAGGTCTCCTTGACCACCATCCCCTGCGTCAGCAGGCGGGTGAACGGCTCGTCCAGCCGGATGAGCCCCAGGTCCCGAACCACCTTCGTAAAAAACCGGGCATAGAGCAGGTGCAAGACGGCATGCTCGATGCCTCCGATATACTGGTCCACCGGCATCCAGTAGGATACCTTCTTTTTTTGAACGGGCCCGCCGCCAAAACCGGGGTCGGCGTACCGCAAGAAGTACCACGAAGAGTCGACGAAAGTATCCATGGTGTCGGTTTCCCGTCGCGCCTTGCGACGGCATTTGGGGCAGGTGGTGTTGAGAAAGGCGCGGTTCTCGGCCAGCGGGGACCCTCCGTTCCCCGTCACGGAGGCCTTGCGCGGCAGCTTAACCGGCAGCGATCGCTCCGGGACGGGTTGAACCCCGCACCGCTCGCAATAGACCATGGGGATCGGGGCCCCCCAGTAACGCTGGCGTGAGATCCCCCAGTCGCGCAGCCGGTAATTCACCGCACGCTTCCCGATCCCCTGCCGCTCGATGTATGCCGCAATCCTGCCCTTGGCCTCCTCCGGCGACAAGCCGGAGAATTGATCCGAATCGACCAAGTGTCCCTCTTCCTCCTCGTACGCCCGGGCGAGGGTGGAGGATTGCAGGCCGCCGTCGGGATGCTGAATTACGACGCGAACGGTCATTCCGTATTTCTTGGCAAACTCATAATCGCGCTGATCATGAGCCGGCACGGCCATGATCGCTCCCGTGCCGTACTCCATCAGGACGAAATTGGCCACCCAGATCGGAATCTTCTCCCCGTTCATCGGGTTCACGGCATACGAACCGGTGAAGACGCCCTCCTTTTCAAGGTCCTGCGCCGTTCGGATTCTCTTGTCCTGCTGGCGGACGCGCTCGACGAATTCCTCGACCTCGTGGGCCTGCCGCTTGCCCCGGATCAGATCCGGGATCATCGGGTGCTCGGGGGCCATCACCATGAAGGTCGCCCCGAAGAGGGTGTCCGGTCGGGTCGTGAAGATCTTCAAGGACCCCGCCCCTTCCGCCAGCTGAAACTCCAGCTCGACGCCGTCGCTCCGACCGATCCAGTTCCTTTGCATCGTGATGACACGCTCCGGCCATCCCGTCAACCGATCGCAGTCCCGAAGCAGCTCCTCGGCGTATGCCGTAATCTTGAAAAACCACTGGGAAAGCTCCCGCTGTTCCACGGCGGTTTCGCATCGCCAGCACTGCCCGTCGATCACCTGCTCGTTGGCCAGAACCGTTTCACAGGAGATGCACCAGTTGACGGCCGACATTTTCTTGTAGGCCAGGCCCCGCTCGTACATTTTGATGAAAAACCATTGGTTCCACCGGTAATAAGCCTCGGAGCTGGTGTTGATCTCCCGGGTCCAATCGTAGGAAAGACCGAGGCGGTTGAGCTGTTTTTTCATCGTTTGGATATTATCGCGCGTCCATTCGGCGGGATGGATCCCCTTTTCGATCGCCGCATTCTCGGCCGGCAGCCCGAAGGCATCCCAACCCATCGGATGCAGCACCGCCTCGCCTTTCAGCATCTTGTAGCGCGCGATGACGTCGCCGATGGCGTAGTTTCGGACATGCCCCATATGGATGCGACCGGAGGGGTAAGGGAACATGACCAGGCAGTAGAATTTCGTTCGCCCGGCAGATTCTCTGGCCCGGAAAAGGCCCTGGCGCTGCCAGGCACGCTGCCAGGCAGGCTCGATCCGCTTCGGATTGTATTCAGCCGGAGGCTTCATGAAACTCCTTTCGGGGGCGGCAGGGGATACGAAGATCCCGTCATGGCGGCATCCATCCCGATGGCGCCAAGTGAAAAAAATCTACCATAACAGCAGCCGGCGGCGCAAGCAGCACCGCGCCACGGGGGTCTCCGACCGCGAGCTGATCAAGATCCGTTTCGGTCGAGGCTTCGAGGACGACGTCAAGGCGGCGTTGCGGGCTATCGTCCAACGGACGCGGTCCGCGCTCGCCGGCCGGGTGGGGCGAACCGCGCTGCTCTA
>CAYGBP010000007.1:18569-18835 GCA_964348105.1 uncultured Nitrospirota bacterium | reverse complement strand
ACCTGAGGGAAAAGATGCTCCGCCCCGTCGTGGCCATCATCGGAAGGCCCAATGTCGGCAAATCCAGACTCTTTAACCGCATCCTGGGTAAACGGATCGCCATCGTCGAGAACGAGCCCGGGGTGACCCGGGACCGAAACTACGCCGAATGGGAATATCAGGGGCGGCGGATGACCCTCGTGGACACCGGCGGGCTGGATCCGAGCAGCCGGACCGGAATCCTGTCCCAGGTCAGAAGGCAATCCGAGCAGGCCATCCGGGAGGCC
>CAYGBP010000007.1:18117-18559 GCA_964348105.1 uncultured Nitrospirota bacterium | reverse complement strand
CGCTGGTGGACCGTGACCAGGCAGTGCTTTCGGAGGACGACGTGGAGTTCCTCACTCTCAAGCTCGTCGTTTTGGATGGCCTGCAGGGGATCACCTCCGTCGACCTGGAAATCGTCGATCTTCTCCGAAAAACCAAGAAACCCTCATTTTTCCTGGTCAACAAGATCGACCACCCCGGTCTGGAAAAGAACGTGTTCGACTTTTACCGACTGGGGGTCGACCGGCTCTACCCGGTATCGGCCGAGCATGGGCACGGCGTGGCGGAGTTGCTGGAGCAGCTGGTCAAAGATCTTCCCCCGTCCGAGGAGTCCCCCGCTGCCGGCGACCTGCCACGAATCGCCGTGGCCGGCCGGCCCAACGTCGGAAAGTCCACGCTCATCAACCGCATCCTGGGGGAGGACCGGGTGCTCACCAGCGATCAGCCCGGGACGACGAGGGATTC
>CAYGBP010000007.1:7047-18107 GCA_964348105.1 uncultured Nitrospirota bacterium | reverse complement strand
CGCAGGGGGCCGAGAGCCGGCGTGCGGCCGTCTCCGCCACTTGCACCTGCCGCGGCTTCAACGCTTCGATCGACACCATGGTCGAGTTCAAAAAAAACAGGTACATCTTCGTCGATACGGCCGGGATCCGCCGACGCGGGCGAATCCACCGGGGGGTCGAGCAGTTCAGCGTCAGACGGGCCTTCAAGACCCTGGAGCACTGCGACCTGGGGCTGATCCTGCTGGATGGGGTAGAAGGAATCGTGGAGCAGGACACCAAGCTGATCGGCCAGACGCTGGAGCTGGGCAAGGGCTGCATCCTGCTCATCAATAAATGGGATTTGCGTCAGAACAAGCCGGAGGCAATGGGGAAATTTCGCTCGGAACTTCAGCGCCGCCTGCCGTTCGTCACCTATGTCCCGACCCTCTTCATTTCCGCCCTCACCGGCAAACTGGTCGCTAAGATCTTTCCGCTCATCGACCGGGTCATGACGGGCTACACGCTGCGGATCGCCACGGGCGATCTGAACCGATTCTTTGAGGCGGTCACGAACCGCCACCCGCCTCCCCTGCACCGGGGACGCAGGGTCAAGCTCTTTTATTTCACGCAGACCGGGGTGCGTCCCCCGCTTTTCGTGACCTTCAGCAACCAACCCGCCGGCGTTTCCGACACCTACCGGCGCTATCTGGAAAACCAGCTGCGGGCCTCCTTCGGCTTCGAGGGAGTCCCCCTGCGAATCAAGGTGAGGAAGCGGCGATGATCCGCCTGGTCCTGATCCTGTGCCTCGTGCTGATCGCGGCTTACGCCCTTGGGCAGGCCTACCAGTGGCTCAAGCGAAACAAGGTCCGACTGACCCTCTCGCGGCCCCCCACCGGAGGGGAAATCCTTCTGCTGTCAATCGCCTTTCGCGCCGTCAGGCTCCTGCTGCAAGGCCTGCTGCGGTTCATCCGCTTTCCGTGATGGGGCCGGGTCGCGGGTTGGAGGGACGGAAACCCGATGCGTATCCTGATCGTTGAAGACGAGCACAAGGTTTCAAATTTCATTCGTCAGGCCCTGGTCGAGGAGCGCCACGCCGTGGATCAGGCCTACAACGGCGAGGAAGGACTTGAGCTGGCCCAAGCATACGACTACGACCTCGTCATCCTGGACCTGATGCTTCCCCGAAAGGGGGGCATGGAGGTGCTCCAAACCCTCAAAAGCAGGGGCCTGCGAAGCGCCATCCTGGTCCTCACCGCCCGGGATGGAGTTTCGGACAAGGTCAAGGCTCTGGACAGCGGCGGGGACGATTACCTCACCAAGCCCTTTTCGATCGAAGAGTTCCTGGCACGGGTCCGCGCGCTGCTCCGGCGCGGCAGGCCGCAAAGCGGCGCCGTGCTGCGCGTGGGGGATCTGTGCCTGGATCCCGCCAGCCGGACCGTCAGCCGGCAGGGGCGCAAGATCGATCTGACGAACAAGGAATTTGCCCTTTTGGAGTACCTCATGCGCAACGCGGGCCGCGTGGTGACGCGAACGATGATCGCCGAGCATGTCTGGAACATCGATTTTGACACCGGCACCAATGTCATCGATGTCTACATCACCTACCTGAGAAACAAGGTGGATAAAGGGCAGTCCTCCCGATTGATCCGGACGGTTCGGGGCATCGGGTATACGATCGGTGAGTAATCGATGAAGATCCGAACAAAGCTAGCCCTCTGGTACGGGCTGCTGCTCACCGTGATCCTGATATCCCTCTCGGTCATCCGCCATGCCGCCCACCAGCAGATCCTTTACAACCAGAAGGAATACTCCCTCAAGGTAATCGCGAACATTCTGGAGGCCACGATTCCGCGAAACGCCCTGTCGGTAGGGGCGGTGCAAAGATCGGTTGCCCGGGTAGCGTCAGATTTTCCCGATCTGGACCTGGAGGGCATCCTCATCGAGGTGTATGACCCCTCCCGAACCCTGCTGTACTCCTCATCGCTTTCCGAAACGGAGCGGCTCCCCCTGGACGACACGGTCTGGCCGGAGGGCACCCCCCGGCAGGGACATCTCGCCACCGCATGGAATCCGAGCAAAACCGCCCGGCTCCGAATCTTCACCAAACCCGTTTATTATCAGAATCGCCTCGTCTATCTCATCCAGGTCGGCAGCTCGATGCATGACATCGAGGCCAATCTGCAGAACACCCTCTGGCTGGGCCTGGTGTTTGTGCCGGCAGCCGTTCTCCTGATGTCGCTGGGAGGATGGTTTCTCACCTCCAGGGCCCTCGGGCCGCTCGGGCATTTCGTCAAAACGGCCCATCGCATCAGCTCGGGAGACTTGAGCCATCGGATCGATACGCCGCCCGCGTCTCCGGAGTTGATCGAGCTGGCCCAGGCCTTCAACACCATGCTGGCCCGGCTCGAAGCTTCCTTTCAGAATATCAGGGAATTCAGCGACAACGTTTCCCACGAACTGCGCATCCCCCTGTCGATCCTAAAGGGCCAGACGGAGCTGAGCCTGCGAAGACGACGATCCGAAGAGGATTACCGCAGCGTCCTGGAAAGCAACCTGGAGGAAATTCAACGGATGGAGAAAATCGTGGAGCGGCTCCTGTTCCTCTCAAAAGCCGGGCGTGGGGAGATCGCGCTCCACCACACGCAGATCGATCTTGCCGGCCTGTTGGACCGGGTGCGCACGCAATTTCAGGAAGCGGCCACCAGCAAGGGAATCCGCTTGAGCGTTACGGCCGAAGGTCCGGTCAGGCTGCGCGGGGACGAAGTCCTGCTCCATGAGCTGCTCAGCAACCTGGTCCAAAACGCCCTGGTCTTTACGCCGTCCAGGGGAGAGGTGGCCCTCTCGGTGTCCAGACAGGGAAATTCGGCCCAGCTCGCCGTCTCCGATACCGGCATCGGCATTCCAGAAAAGGATCTCCCCAGGATTTTCGAGCGATTCTACCAGGCGGATCGTTCGCGCTCCGGTCAGGGAAGCGGCCTGGGTCTGAGCATCTGCAAATGGATCGTCGAGGCCCACGGGGCCACGATCCGCGTCCACAGTGCCGTGGGCCAGGGCACCCGCTTCGTCGTCAAATTCCCGCTTTGATCATTAGAAGCTTCTAATCTGCTTTTAATCCGGCCCTATAAATCGCCTGTTAAAATCGTGGAAAATTTCCGACTGAAAGGGGGTGAGGAACCGTGAGAACGACACTGACCAGTCTGGTAACGGCGATTGCGTTCTTCGCCATGCTCGGCGCGGCCAACGCCGCCAAGATCTCGGGCGAGCTGGTGGAGATCGACGAAGATTACTACATCATCGTCGATCAGGAAGGCAACGAGCACGAGGTCCATTTCGACCGGACCACCAAGAAAGAGGGCGATTTGAAGCCCGGCGAGCAGGTCGAGGTGGAGGAGGAAAAGGGCCACGCCAAATCCATCAAGGCGGTCAAATTGAAGAAACAGTAGCCCGATCCGTTCCGGAACCCCGGTTCGATCAGCGGGCGCTTTCGAACGAACCCCGAAACAGTCAACAACGATTTTCGGTGAGGAGACGAGAGATGAAAAAGCAGCAGCCCCGGAGGCAGCCACCTCCGGCTTCAAAATCCGGCGGAAAACCCTTCGGTCCACGGCCCGAGGGTAATCAAAAACCCAAGGCCGGCGGCAGGTAGAGAGCAAGCCATGCACAAGTTACTTCTGCTGATGCTGTTGGGAATCGCCCTGCCCTTTTCACTGGCAGGCTGCGGCGTGCCCGAGATCGAGCATCAGAAGATCGCGGCCCAACTGGCCCAGGCCGGCGAGGAAAAGGCGGCTCTGTCGGAGCGCCTTGAAGCGGTTGACAGGGAACGGGCCGAACTGGCTCAGCGCGTCAGCCTCCTGGAAGAAGAAAACCGGGAGCTCCGGGCGCGCAGCGGTTCCCGATCGTCGCCCCCCGCCCTTCGGGGTGAAACCGGCCGCAGGTAACTACCGTTCGGTGCGAGCCGTCAGCCGGGAACTCCGCCAGGCTGGCGGCTCTTTTTTTTCTACTGGATGATCTTGAGCGTGCTGGCCTGGGCGTTGTGGATGCTGATCTGGGCCGCGACGGCCCCCGCCAGGTTTCGATAGATTTCGGAGATGGGCGATTTCGGATCCGAAACCAGGATCGGTTTGCCCTGGTCTCCCCCCATCCGTATCGAGGTCTCGATCGGGATCTCGCCCAGAAAGGGAACCCCCAGCTTTTCAGAGGCCCTTCGCCCCCCTCCATAGCTGAAGATCTCGGAGCGCTTGTCGCAGTGCGGGCACATGAAATAACTCATGTTCTCGATGATTCCCAGAACCGGAACGTGGACCTTCTGAAACATCGCCAGGCCTCGCCGGGAATCCAGCAGAGCGACGTCTTGGGGCGTGGTCACGATGATCGCTCCCGTCATCGGCACCAGTTGCGCGATCGAGAGCTGCGCATCGCCGGTACCCGGCGGCAGATCCACGATCAGGTAATCGAGGGCACCCCAGTCGACGTCGCGCAAGAACTGCTGGATCGCCCCATGAATCATCGGTCCCCGCCAGATGATCGGGGTTTCTTCCGGAACGAAGAAGCCGATGGACATGATTTTCACGCCGAAATTTTCGGCCGGCTGGATCCGGTCCTTCTGGCCTCCCGGTCCTCCGCCCGCCGGCTGCTTGACTCCCATCATCAAGGGAACATTGGGCCCGTAGATATCCGCATCCAATAACCCCACCTTCGCGCCGGTTTCGGCCAGGCCGACAGCCAGGTTGACGCTTACGGTCGTTTTCCCGACCCCGCCCTTTCCGCTGCTGACCGCGATCGTATTCTTGACCTCGGGAATGTAATTCTCCTTCACGCGGCTCTGTCCCGAGGTGACGCTGGAGGTCATGTTGACATCGACGCTGGCCACGCCGGGCAGGCTTCCCACCAAACGGATGGCCTCCTCCCGCATCTGGTCTCGCACGGGACAGGCCGGCGTGGTCAGCACGATATCGAAGCCCACATTTGAATCCTGGATCCGGATATTCTGAACGAACCCCAAAGCAACGATGTCCTTCTTGAGATCCGGGTCCTGAATCCCGCTCAAGGCCTCGAGGACCTGTTTTTCGGTCACCGTACCGCTCATTTCACCGATTCCTCTCGATCCAAATCATATCCCGATCAATGCGCGCTATTATACCCCACGCATCCCCCCAATGCAAGCCGTCCATTGGCTTGCATTGAAGGGGCAAACTTGCTAACATGGTAATTATGCGAAGACTTTTCGGCACCGACGGCGTCAGGGGCGTGGCCAATGTGGAGCCCGTAACGGCCGAAACGGCAATGAAATTGGGCCGGGCCGCCGCCCATATTTTCAAGAAACGGGCTGGGCGCCACCGGATCGTGATCGGCAAGGACACGCGCCTCTCCGGTTACATGCTGGAAAGCGCTCTCACCTCGGGGATCTGCTCGATGGGAGTGGATGTTCTCCTGGTCGGACCGCTCCCCACGCCGGCCATTGCCTTTATCACAAAGAGCCTGCGGGCCGACGCCGGCGTGACCCTCTCCGCATCCCACAACCCCTTCCAGGATAACGGAATCAAGTTTTTCTCGGGAGACGGGTTCAAGCTTCCGGATCAGGTCGAAGAGCAGATCGAGGAGTTGATCTTCTCGGGCGCCATCGACCAGATCCGCCCGACGGCCAATGAAGTGGGAAAGGCTCACCGGATCGATGACGCGGCCGGACGCTACATCGAATTCGTCAAGAACACCATCCCCAAGGGAATGGATTTCCAGGGAATGAAGGTGGTCGTGGACTGCGCGCACGGGGCCGCTTACAAGGTCGCCCCCGCCGTGTTGCGGGAGCTCGGTGCCGAGGTCATCACGCTGGCCGACAGTCCCAACGGGGTAAACATCAATCAGCAGTGCGGCTCGACCCACCCCGAAACGATGCAGCAGGCGGTGATCGAGCATCAGGCACACCTGGGCATCGCGCACGACGGAGATGCCGACCGCGCCGTCTTTGCCTGCAGCCGCGGCACGCTGGTCGACGGGGATCAGATCATGGCCGCATGCGCATTGGCCATGCGCCGGGACGGTCGTCTCAAGGGAGATGCCGTCATTACAACCGTGATGAGCAATCTGGGAATGGAGAAGGCGCTCTCGAAGGCAGGCATCCGGCTGATCCGCACGCCGGTCGGGGATCGATACGTCCTGGAGCGGATGCTCAAGGAGGGTTGTAATTTTGGCGGCGAGCAGTCCGGCCACATCATCTTTTTGGACTATAACACCACCGGGGATGGCATCGTGACGGCCCTCCAGGTTCTGGCCTTAATGAGAAAGACCGGCCGGCCCCTGTCGGATCTGGCCTCCTGCATGACCCGGTTCCCGCAGCTGCTCTTAAACATCAAAATCCGGGAAAAAAAGGAGCTCAAATCGATTCCCGGTTATGCGAAATGCCTGTCTGAAGTCGAACGGAGGCTCGAGGGAACCGGGCGGGTGGTCGTTCGGTACTCCGGGACCGAGCATGCCGTCCGGATCATGATCGAGGGAGAAGACAAGGATGAGATCACAAGGCTGGCTGAAAGCCTGGCCGATCCTATCCGCAGTAGCATCGGTACGGCTCCTTCCCCGCCGTCCCCCGGGGGCGAGGGCCGAACCCGGATTCACTCGACAAGCCATGAAGATACTTCTCGTCATCCTAAGTGCCGCCTGTGGCCGCCGTGCTGAGCCCTTTCTGCCCGATGGGGCTCGGCCGACGCCATTGGGAACCGGGGCCCTCATTGCCGCTCAACCCTTCGAGGAAGTCCTGCAGACTTCCCATAATTTTCTTCCCCGGCGCGCCGTGGGAGATCGCCGAAGGGTCTGTATGGCCTGCCACACGGATGGGGCGGTCCTGATCCAGGCGGGGGAGGCCGATTTGCCCCGCGAGTCGGGGTCCGTCCCCCTCTGGACCCCCCGGCAAAAACCGCGCCAGTTTTCCCTGCCCGGAGCGCTGGCGAGGATGAACGGGCGAACCGATCGCAAGCCCTTCGGATCCTCCTATGCCTGTCTGGGTTGCCATGACGGGGCGCTGGCCGTGGACATGCATGGCGAAAGAAAAGGAACCGACGAGGCCGCACCAGCGCCGGGGCGCTCGATGGATCATCCTTCCGCCATCCCGTACCCGAGACGGCCGAGCGGCGCGTTTATCAACGATCGACCCACCCCGGGCTCGCAGCGATACTGGTCCATCGCAGACCTGACGGCCGACGGGTTGGTGATGCCCACCGGTCCGGTATCGAGCTACTTCCGCCCCGCTGCGACCGATGACCCATCGGCATCATCGAGCGTGATCAGAACCTCGTACGGCATCATGCACTGCGACAGCTGCCACAATCCGCATAACAATCAGAACCCGCCCTACCTTCGGACCTCGCACCAGGATCTGTGTTTCGTCTGTCACGATCGAGAAGATCCGGGACCGGGACAGCGGCCCCGGAGGCCCCGCCCGGAGCATCACCCGCTCTTTGAACGAAAACACCAAAAGGGCAAACACCTCCTTTCATGCAGAGACCCCTCGCGACCCTTGCCTGCTTTTTTTTGCTCGGCCTGCTGCTGGGCAAGGGAGCGATCTACTTCCCCCTCTCAATTCTACTGGTGATCGGACTCGCCCTGACGGCTGAAGCGATCCTGCGGGGTCGAGGGTATTCACTGCCCGCCGGTCCCGCGCTCTTCGCCGTTCTGATTTCGGGCCTGCTTTATGCCTATTTCATCAACTGGCACCGTCCTGCGGACGACGTCTCGCGGTTTGCTTCGGACCGCATCGGCTGGGACAGGGTCACGCTACGAGGTTATATTGATAGCCCCGTGGTTCACTATCCCGATCGATCCGTCGTCCTCCTGACGGTCGAAGAAGTTTCATTCGGCGGCCAGAAGCATGCCGTGTCCGGCCGGGTGCGACTTCGCGCATCCGATCCCTTCCTGGGGTCCTTTCAATACGGGGACATCCTGGAGGCGCGCGTCCGACTGCGCTCGGCACGCGGACTTGCCAATCCAGGGCTTTTTGATTTCGCCGCGTACCTGAAGCGACAGGGGATCCTGGCAGAGGCGTCGGTCTCGCGCCCGGCCGATGTGACCAAGACCGGCCGGCGCGGATCGATCCTCCTGCGCACCGTCTATCAATGGCGGGAGCACATTCGCCATGCGGCCTTGCATTCGCTGAGCGCAGAGCCCCTGGCTGTATTTCTCGCCATGATCATCGGGGAAACGGGCCATCTGGACAACCGCATCCGGGACATCTTCATGGCTTCCGGGACCACCCATATCCTGTCCATTTCCGGCTCCCACCTGGGGCTCGTGGCCTTCGTCGTCTTTCCCCTGGCACGTAAAGCGATCCTGCTGTTGCCCCCCGGCATCCTGCTCAGGATCAGCGCCTATGCAACCCCCTCGCAATGGGCCGCCGGGATCACCGCCTTTCCCGTCGTTTTTTATGCCTTGCTGGCCGGCGGGCAGGTCGCCACGATCCGCTCGCTCATCATGATCCTGGCCTTTCTCCTGGCCGTCCTGCTCTTTCGGGAGGACAACCTGCTCAACGCCCTGGGACTCGCAGCCCTGCTGGTGCTCCTCTGGAACCCCAACGCCCTTGGCGATATTTCCTTCCAACTTTCTTACGGATCGGTCCTCATCATGGCGCTCGTCATCGACGCAACCCGCAGGAAGCGGGAAGGCGACATACAATCTCTTCTACCCCGACACCTGAAGGAACGTCTGCTGGAAAACGGGAGGGCCTTCATGCTGATCACGCTGGCGGCCACGCTGGGGACGGCTCCCATCGTGGCCTACTATTTCAATCAGGTGAGCTGGGTCGGGTTGCTATCCAACCTGCTGCTCGTGCCGGTGGCCGGGATGATCATCGTGCCCCTGGGTCTTTTCTCCGCCATCGGCTCTCTGTTGATGCAGCCCGCCCGTCTCCCGCTCGGGGGCCTGGTCCAAAACTGCTACGAGATCTTTTACGCGGGCGTTGAACTATTCTCGCGCCTTCCCTGGTCCGAGATTCGGGTCGCCTCTCCCTCGCCCCTATTGCTGTGTGCGATCTATCTACTGGCCTTCGGAATCTACTGGAGCCGCACGCGGAGAAGGATCCGGTGGGGGCTGACCGCGGCCATTCTCTTTCTTCCTTTCTTGGGGGCCCTGATCCATGCCAACCCGGTTTCTTCGCACACCTTCAGGGTTTCCTTCCTCGACGTGGGCCAGGGCGACGCCGCCGTCATTCAATTCCCGAAAGGCCAGGTCATGGTGGTGGATGCCGGAAGGACCTACGGCGACTACGACCTGGGCAGACTGGTTGTGGCCCCCTTTCTATGGGACCGGGGGATTCACCGCATTCACTACCTCGTCGGCACCCACCCCCAGCTCGATCATATGGGCGGCCTCGCGTTCCTCTTGGATCGCTTTGAAGTCGGAGAGGTGTGGACCAACGGGATCGAGGTTGACGCCGATTTCTACAGAAAGTTTCGAACGGGCCTGAATCAAAAAGACCTGGCGGAGCGACGTCTTTCACGACAGCCCGCGCCCGTCTCGATCGGGGGATGCGAGGTGGACATCCTGCACCCGGAGCCTCCTTCAGGCAACGGGACGCAGGCTGCCGGCCTGACCTCCTCGAAAATCAATAACCTTTCGCTGGTCCTGAGAATCGAATGCCCGCCCTTCAGCGTTCTGCTCACCGGAGACATCGAAAAGGAGGCCGAGCGGGAAATGGCCGCCCTGGGGGAACGGTTGCGCTCCACCCTGGTCAAGGTTCCTCATCACGGCAGCAGGGGATCCATACAGAATGAATTTATTCATGCCGTTTCACCCAAGATCGCGCTCATCTCGGCGGGCGCGGGAAATCCGTACGGACATCCGGCCGACGAGGTGATCGCCGCCTACGAGTCGCTTGGGGGCCGGCTCTTCCGGACCGACCGCGACGGCGCAATCCTGGTTCAGGCCGATCACCGCTCGCTTCGCGTCACGCAGGCCTCGGACCTTCCGGTCTTTCCGGTGGCCTGGGATCGCAACATCCTCCTCAACGAGTGGAAAAACCTGAGAAAACGGATCGCGCCCCCGCACGCCTTGATCTTGACAAGATCGGGATCCTTTCAGTATCTTAGAACGCAATCCCCGACCCCGGGTGCCGCGCCATGATGGATCGCGAAAGAAGCCACTCCCACAAAGGACGTCTGGGCGACAACCTCCTCGAAAAGGGAACCCTGGATCCCGATAGCCTTAAGCGGGGACTGGAGATTCACCGAAGCTCGGGCAAGAAGCTGGGCGAAACCCTGGTGACCCTGGGCCTGCTGACGGAGGATCAGCTCATTCAGACACTGTCCAAGCAATTGGGTTATCAAACGGTCCGCCTGGACGGCGAGGCGATCAATCCCGAGGTCCTCACGCTCATCCCGGAGCATCTGGCCAGGCGGCATCATGTGATGCCGATCGATTTTAATGAACGGGCGCTGGCCGTCGCCATGTGGGACCCCTTGAACTATGACTGCATCCGGGATCTTTCGTTTTACAGCGGGTACGGGATCCGACCCTTCCTGGCCACCCGGGAGCAGATCCGGGCCGCTATCGAGCGCCAATACTCGCTCAACAAGCCCGGGCGCTCCGTCACTCATCACCTTCAGGATTCATCAAAAGGCGGGGGCGAAACGCCGCTCGAGATCCATCCCGAGGACTCGGGCCAGACCAACGAAGGCAAGCTCTTCGTCTGGGAGGGCTCGGCCGACGAGCTGACCCATCAAAGCCTGCCCAACGAGGGTGAGCCGGCGCCGATCGTCCGTCTGGCCAACCTGATCATCGGCAGGGGGATCGAGCATCAAGCGAGCGACATCCATATTGAGCCCGGCCCGGAATGCTGCCTCGTGCGGTATCGCGTCGACGGGCTGCTCCGCGAGGAGATGCGGCTGCCGCGCTGGGTTCAAGGGGGACTGGTCTCCCGGATCAAGATCCTTTGCCGGTTGGATATCGCGGAACGCCGACTGCCGCAGGACGGCGCGATGAGGGTCCGGTCCAGCCCCACCTGGTCCACCGGGTCCAGGGACACCAGGTCGCCCTCATCTGGGAACCGATCCGCAATCGGGTCCGCCACCGGCGGCAGGTTGGTGGTGATGGTCCAATCGAAGGCCACCGCGGTGATCGC
>CAYGBP010000007.1:1758-7037 GCA_964348105.1 uncultured Nitrospirota bacterium | reverse complement strand
GGTCCGGTTCAGCCACCGGGAGGTGGATCTTCGCGTTTCGCTGATTCCGACACAATTTGGGGAGAAGGCGGTGATCCGCATCCTCGATCAGGCCCGCGCCATGATCATGCTCGAAACACTCGGGCTTGATCCGAAAGACCTGAATCGAGTCGAGTCGCTGTTACGCCATCGAAAGGGCATCATCTTGGTGACGGGGCCGACCGGAAGCGGAAAGTCCACGACGCTTTACGCGATGGTCAACCGGCTCAGATCGTTGACCGTCAACCTGACGACGGTCGAGGATCCGATCGAATACTGCATCGAAGGCGCCAGCCAGATCCAGGTCAACCCGGACATCGGGCTCACCTTCGCCCACTGTCTTCGATCGGTTCTGCGCCAGGACCCCGACATCATTATGATCGGGGAAATCCGGGACCGGGAAACGGCCGATATCGCCTTCCGGGCGGCCATGACGGGCCATCTGGTCCTTTCCACCCTGCACACCAACGACGCCGCCGCCACCATCAGCCGCCTGATCGACATCGGGGTACCGCGCTACCTGGTCGCATCCCAGTTGATCGGGATCGTGGCACAGCGGCTGATCCGGCTTCTCTGCGGGAGGTGCAAGGCGCATCAAGCCCCTTCGGCCGAGGACTGCTTGGCGCTCTCCATCCCGCGCGAATCCCTGGCCGCCGCCCATCCGATGGCGGGCAAAGGGTGCCCTGCATGCCGGCAGACCGGTTATTCCGGGCGGACGGCAATCTTCGAAATCATAAATGAATGGTGTCAGAAATAAAAGTGTTGAACCTCATCGCGCTGTCCGCGCCGGAGGAGGCGATCCGATCGGCGGTCCGTGGCGCCGCTATGGACGGGTTGTTGCATGCAGGCCTGAAGAAGGTCAAAGAAGGGCTCTCCTCGCTTCAGGAACTGGCCCGGGTGGTTGAATCGGAGGAGTCGATGCAAAGCTTCTGCCCCTCATGCTCGAGCGCCTTGAACACGGACTATCTGGCCTGCCCCTACTGCGGAACGACAATATCCAACCGGTGCCGCCCCTGCGGAAAACCCATCCGCCCCGAATGGATCCTGTGTCCCTATTGCGGCGAAGGCGAGGGTACCGCCCATTAACCGGCCTTTCAGATATCGGGCTTTGCCCTGGATGATCTCGATGATGCTCATCGTCGGCTGCCAGTCCATGCCGGATCCCTCCAGTGAAACGTCCGCGCCCGCCATCATGATTCCCGTCTTTGATAATGATTCATTCGAGCCCGGCGCCGAGGGAAAGCTGACGCGCGCGGTGCGGGAGGAATTTCTGACGCGGCCCGGCTATCGAATCGCGCGACATCGGGGCCAGGCCGGTGCGGTATTGGAAGGAAGAATCCTGTCGATCTCGCTGGAGCCCCTGTCATTTGACCGCTCTCACCGAGTGGCGGAATACCGGGTCACGGTCAGCGGTGAATTCAGGCTGGTGTCGCCCGCCGATCAGGTCATCCTATGGAAGAACGACGGCCTGACCGGGAGCGCCGAATACCCCGTGAATCCCGATCCGGCCGTGAGCCGTTCAGCCCAGGACCTGGCAATCTCCGAGGCCCTGAAGCGCCTGGCCGAAGAGATCTGGGTCGAGATCGACCAGATCCGGGCGCATCCGGATCTCTTCCCGGCCCCGAAAGCGCCCGATCATGAGCCGGCGCCCCCGGCTGCGCATCCCCGGAAGCCAACGGAGGGAATGTCCGCTCCATGAATTATTCCGATTTTTTGAAGGAGGCGGCCCAGGGACGTATCCACCCCGTCTATTTTTTCCATGGGGACGAAAGGCTCCTGCTCGAAGCGGCGATCTCCAAACTCAAGGAAATAATCGTCCCGGGCGGCGCGGGAGACTTAAACTACCAGCCGTTCAGCGGGAGCGGCACCCGGGCGCAGGAGGTCATCACGGTCTGCCAGACCTTTCCGGTTTTCGCCGACCGCCGGCTGGTCATCGTTCGTGACCTGGAAGGCCTGTCAGGCTCGGAAGCCCTCCTGTCCTATCTCGATAACCCGTCTCCCAGCACCTGCCTGATCCTGGTGGCCGGAAAGGTGGATCAGAGAAAGAAGCTTTTCTCCGTTCTGAAATCAAAAACGGCTGAAGTCGTCTTTTCACGGCTGAATGACCGGCAGATCACGGGCTGGATCCGGGATCTCTGCCGATCGCGGAAGATGATTCTTTCGCCCCAGGCCGTGGAGCATCTCAAGGACCGGGCGGGGTCCGACCTTTTTCACATCCAAAACGAGATCGAGAAGATCTCGCTGGCATCTGCGGGCACCGAGCCGCTGGAGCCGGAGGATATCGAGACGCTGCTGACGGGACAGGCCAGCGTCTCGGCCTTCGCATGGCTCGACGCGGTACGCTCCGGCGACCGCGAGCGCGCGCTTTGTCTGCTTGGAACGCTCCTTGACTCGGGGGAATACCCTCTGGCCCTGCTGGGTTTGCTGACCTCCAACTTCAGACGGAGGCTCCAGGGCGGCGGACCGCCGCCGGTGAAGGGAAAGACAACGGGGGCCGGGAAGAATTCCCGGCGCTGGTCGCGGGCCTTCAATCTTTGCCTGGAGGCGGACTCGCGACTCAAAGGAAGCCGTCTCCCGGCTCGCCTGATCCTGGAAGATTTGGTGCTGGATCTTTGCGGTACAAATCCCGCGGGCCCGCCGAATGGATCCCGCGGGATCTAGGCGGAGGATTCGCCGGTCTCGGACGGACCGGGTTTCTCGCCGGAACCCTTTGGGGCCAGGACCGCCTGGCTTCGTCGGGTCAGGCGCGAAATCGTCCGCGAAACCTTTTTCTTATGAATGAGCTTTTTGGAGGCGGCCTTGTCAAAGGCCGATACGGTGGCGGCCACCGCATCCCGGGTGGCTGCCGCATCACCGGCCGCGATCGCCGAATTGGCCCGTTTTAACAAGGTCTTCAGACGGGACAGCGCATTCTGGTTTCTGGCCTGACGCGCCCGGATCTGCCTTTCGCGCTTGATGGTGGATAAATGAACCTGCATCGACTCAACCCTTTCTCAAATCCGATTCCTTCGTTTTTTTTAACACAATTACAGCCCGGGGTCAAGGCCCATTGAAGACCACCGAGGCCCTGCCGCATGACGGCGAAGAGGAAAGGATTACACGAGCCGCCGGAATCATCGGCCTAGCCACGCTGATGAGCCGTATTCTCGGGCTGATCCGGGATATGGTCATGGCGGCTGTTTTTGGCGCCGGTCTGGCCGCCGACGCCTACTATGTGGCCTACCGCATCCCCAGCATCCTGCGCGAGCTGTTCGCCGAAGGATCCATCTCGGCCGGATTCATACCGGTCTTTACCGAATACCTGAAAAAGCGCGCCCGGGAGGAGGCCAAGCGGCTGGTCCACGCCGCATTTACACTCATCCTTCTGGGACTGGCGGCCATCAGCGGCCTGGGGATCCTGCTGGCCCCCTGGCTGGTCCAGGCCATCGCCTGGGGATTCGGCGATGATGTCTATAAATTCGATTTGACGACCCTCTTGACGAAGGTGATGTTTCCGTATCTGCTGTTCATCGGGCTGGCCGCCCTGGCCATGGGTGTGCATAATTCGCTGAGGTCATTCGGCACGCCGGCGGTCGCCCCGGCGATATTCAATCTCTGCGTCATCGGGGCCATCCTGTCGATCTCGCCCTTTTTGGGCGAGCCCATCCTGGGGGCGGCCATTGGGATCCTGATCGGAGGACTCGCACAGTGGCTGGTCCAGCTCCCGGGGCTGTACCGCCGGTCGATGGGTCTGGGCTTTCGCTGGGCACCTCGGGACGAAGGGATTCGAAGGATCGGGCTGCTGCTCATGCCCGTGGTCCTGGGGCTGGCCGTGTCCCAGATCAACATCCTCGTCAACACGCTGTTCGCCTCCTTCCTCCCGGACGGCAGTGTCACCTACCTTTACTACGGGATCCGACTGATTCATTTCCCGCTGGGCATCTTCGGCATCGCCCTGGCCACGGCGCTGCTGCCGAGCCTGGCGGCCCAGGCCGCCGATCTCGCCCACGGAAGACTACGCCAGACGCTTTCCTTCGGCCTACGAACGGTGTTCTTTATCTGCTTTCCCGCCCTGATCGGCCTGATCTGGCTCCGGGTCCCCATCGTGCACCTGCTCTTTCAGCACGGGGAATTCGATTATCACGCCACGTTGGGAACCGCAGGGGCTGTCGTGGGCTACGCCGTCGGGCTGTGGGCCTTTGCGGGGGTCCGCATCGTCGTTTCGGCCTTCTACGCCCTTCAGGATACCCGCACGCCGGTCAAGATCGCGATCACCGCCGTTCTGGCCAATATCATCCTTTGCCTGCTGCTCATGCCCTGGCTGCAGCATGTCGGACTGGCGCTGGCGGCTTCGCTGGCATCGATCCTCAACTTCTCGCTCCTCGTCTGGAAGCTTCACCGCAAAGGCTTGAACCTGATCGAATGGAGGCGGATTGCGGGCTCGATCGGCCGAACCGCCGCGGCCTGCATCGTTCTGGCGTTTGTCTGCCACTGGGTGGCCGGCCAGGGAATCTGGATCATGGAGGGCTATTGGGTCAGCAAGTCGTTCTGGCTCGCGGGGGGGATCGCGGGGGGGGCCGCGGTGTATTTCCTGGCACACCTTTTCATGAAAAGTGACGAATTATTTTTCCTTTTCGGAGCCATCCGGAAGAAAATCAGATAGAATGAAGATAAGGGGCCGGTCGGCTCAGCGCCCCCCGGGGGACGATCAGTCAGACGATCTGCAAAAGGGAGGATCCTTTGAGACTCTATCACAAGGCAGTCTTCAAGACGGCGCTGGGCTGGATCGGGATCGCGGTCTCGCCAACCGGCGTGCGGCAGGTTATCCCTCCGCAAAAGCAGCGAGCCCAGGCCGAGCGCAAGCTTGGCATTCATCGCCCGATGGCCGCCGCCTATTCCGGGTCGGCCCTGAAGGTGATCGAAAATCACCTGGTGCAGGCCAAGGCCCAGCTGGCGGCCTACAGTGAGGGACGGCGAAGAATTTTCAATCTTCCGCTGGACCTCGACCAGGGGAGCGACTTTCAGCGGCGGGTCTGGATGGAAGCCATGCAGATCCCGTACGGCCAGAAATCCACCTACCTCAAAATCGCGGCCTCGCTGGGAAACCGTTCCCTGGCACGCGCCGTCGGACTGGCCCTGGGAGCGAACCCCCTCCCGCTGATCATTCCCTGCCAGGCGTGTGACGGCAAGACATTCCCTCGCTAAATCAATTGCCTGCACGGAGCATGGCGGCGAGCACATCCGTCGTGCTGATGATGCCCTGAAGTCGTCCCTCGGCATCG
>CAYGBP010000007.1:0-1748 GCA_964348105.1 uncultured Nitrospirota bacterium | reverse complement strand
CCTGGGAGCGAACCCGCTGCCCCTGATCATTCCCTGCCACCGGGTCATTGCCAGCAACGGCTCGCTGGGAGGTTATACCGGGGGAGTCGAGATCAAGCGGACCCTGCTCAAGCACGAGGGCGCCGCTTGATGGCCGTGATCCAGCGGGTCAGTTCGGCCGAGGTCCACATCGGCGGCGAGCCCGTGGGCGCGATCGGCAACGGCCTTCTGATCCTGCTGGGCATCCTCAAAGGGGACGGCTCCGAGGATGTCCGGACTCTGTGCGACAAGATCCCGCGGCTGCGGATCTTCGGGGATGAGCGGGGCCGGATGAACCGCTCCCTGCTGGATACCCAGGGGTCGGCCCTGGTGGTCTCCCAATTCACCCTGGCGGCCGACTTGAAAAAGGGCCTGAGGCCAGGCTTCGATCCGGCGGCCGATCCGCAAACCGCGGAAGATCTCTACGGACAATTCGTTGCCGAACTCCGCGACGCGGGCCTGGAGGTCCAGACCGGGCGGTTCGGCGCCATGATGCAGGTCCGTCTCGTCAATGACGGACCCGTCACCTTCATTCTGGACAGCAGAGCTTCGTAACGACGGTCATTGGACCGATATCCCGAATCCGTTATCGGGTCCCAGCAGGTCGGTATCCAGTTCGGAGCCGGTGAAGGTCAGGCTGGCACCCATGGTGCTTAAATCGATGGTGGGGGTCGAAAGCCAGCTGAACAGGCTCCTTCCATAAAAGACATAGACCCGTCCGATATCCGTCTTCTCAGGCAGGAAGCCGGTATCATGAAGATAGGCCCCGATGACAATGTCATCGTAAATGTCCCCGTTGGTATTCCGTCCTCCCGTAACAGCAAACCCGAACTGACCCGATTCGGGGATCGAGTTCGTCCCGGAGTTGGCCTCGCCGATGAAGGTGATGTCCGGCGCTCGGCCGGTCTGGCTGCCGTGAAACGGGCTGGCCCCGAAATACAGATAGGCGCGGCCCTGGTCGGCCACCAGGCAGTCCGGGTCTTCGAAGTCCGTCAAGGTATCGGAATCATCGTCAACGCCGTTGATGCAGTTCTCGTTGGGATTCGTAAAGGTGACCCGGTCGGATAGAAAAGCTCCGATGAGCAGATCGGAGAACCCGTCCCCGTCCACATCGCCCGCCGAGGCAACCGAAAATCCGAAGCCATCCGCCTCGGCCGGCCGATTCAGGATGAAATCGGCGGCGGCCGCCGATCGGGTCGCCGGAATCGTCAGCCCCGATAGCGTGACGCCCGTGAAGACATAAGCTCTGCCCAGGTAGCAGTCCGGATCCTGCCGGTCGATCCGGCCGTCGCCGTCGTTGTCCAGGAAGTCATTGCAGGTCTCGGCCGACGGGACTCCCGGATGCCCCGCCGCCCCGACTACGATCTCATCCAATCCGTCATTGTCCAGGTCACCCGCCGAGGCCACCGACGCGAAGGCCTGCTCGGCCGTGTCGCCTTCCAGGATGATGTCCGCCAGCCCGGCATTGCGTCCGGCCAGAAATTGGCTTCCATAGAAGAGATAGCTCTTCCCGGCGTTGATCATCCCGCCCACGGTGGCCCGGCTGGCGCCCAGGATGAGATCGTCGTAATTGTCGCCGTTCACGTACCCGGCCCTGGCCACGCGGATGCCGAGCTGATCCCCGGCCGCCTGGCCCGTGAAAACGGCGTCCGGCAGGTTGTCCATCGCGCCGCCGTAATAGACATAGGCCCGGCCGGCATCCTGACCGCCGGCATCATTCCGATAGGCAC
>CAYGBP010000006.1:34219-45840 GCA_964348105.1 uncultured Nitrospirota bacterium | reverse complement strand
TCGGGGGTTTGGAAAGGGGCCTCGAACCAGGCCCCTTTCCCCGGGGTGCGGGGGTGGAGCCCCCGCAGCGTATAACGAGTAAACTAACTCGAACCATGGATGCCATTAACACAGGAACTACTGCGGTCCAGTTTGAATCAACCTCCCAGAGGACAAAACCCTCCTTATTTTCTCGGCAACCCCGCCCTCAATCTTACCATCCACCCCCACCTCCCCCGCCCGCGAGGTCCCGGCGACCGCGCCGTTGTAATAGGCCACGGTATTCCCCATCTGCGCCGGCAGCCGCCCGCCCGGCGTGATGATCCCGACGAGATTCAGCGGATCGACGCCGGAGACATAGACCGGCTGCGGCTCGGGGGGATTTTTCCGGATATGCCGCAGCATCTCGACCGCCTCGGACAGGGCGTACTGCTCGCCGCTCACGCCCGCGACGAACCGCCCGCCGTAGATCTCGCCCCTCGCCTCCAGGCGCCGAAGGACCGGCCGCATCTCCCACCAGGGCGGCGCGCAGTCTTCGCGGGCCAGAAGGTCCCTGAACAGGACGCCGTAGCGGTGCAGGAGCTGGCGCGCCCAGTTCTCGACGATCTCTTCCCGCGGCACGGCATCCGAAGAAAACGGGAAGAGCGTCCACCGGCCCGCGCCTCGCCGGGTGGCATGCACGGCCCTGCCGCGGCTTCGAAGCCGCCGGATCTTCGCCTCCTGCTGCTTTCGCAACGGGTTGACCAGCGAGCGCAGCCCGGCGAAACCGTCACCCGTCACCAGGCCCGCCGCGACGAGCTCCCAGAGGGCCTCCTCCAACTGCGTGGGCAGGAGGCGCGTCGCGGACAAAAGGTCCGAGAAGAAGGACGCGCCGTTTTTTTTCAATTCCTCCAAAACGGCCTTCGCCGGATGGCTCAGGAAAAGATCCAGATTCTTTTGCGTATCCCGCCGCAGCCAGGAAAGGTCCTCGCGGAACATGAGCGAGACGGGAAGCAGCCGGTTGGCGGCACGCACCCTGGACCCGTTCTCCTCCCCGCCGGTTCGCGGCGGCTCGATCCTTCCCCAGCTCACCTCGCCGTTCAGGCAGAGATCGTCCAGCCATTTGGGATCGTACTTCGAAAGCCGCAGCGGAAGGATGATCTGCTCCCAGGCCGCGGCCGGGATTTCGAAGCCCTGCAGGCGGTCGATGACCGATGCCAGGGCGTCGATCCCGCCGGCCTGCGTCCCGGGCTCCAGATGATGCCATCGCAAGAGGAACATCAGATAATCTTCCACGGTGGCCGGCCGGATCTGGCGGCGCAGCCGGTCCATCGTGAGTCGATGAATCCGGGATAACAAGTGCCTGGAGCAATATTCGGTAGACGGCGCATTCGGGGTGAACCGTCCGCGAAGGACAAGCCCCTGACCTTCCAGCGCGGCAAGCCCCGCCTCGACCTGTGATTCACCCAGCCCCAGTGTTTTCGAGAGCGCCGCCACCGTCGCCGGGCCCACCACCTCCATCCGTCCCCGCACCAGGGCAACCCGCGCATCCGAGGCTTCCCAGTCGGTCCTGATCCCGTCCGGAATGACCGGCGACGGCTCGATCAAAAGATCCGGACGGGCCGCACGGGCCATCGGGACCATCTCCGTGGCCACCCAGATGGTATCCCCGTCAGGGCTCCTCGCCTCGATTGCGCGGCCCGATGCGGCCAACTCCCCGAAATATTCCCGCCAGTCGAGCCCCTCCCGCGCCGGGAGCAGACCCATCTGAGTCAGGGCTTCGTGAAGCTCGTCGGCGTTTCGAACCACCGGCCAGGCCTCCCACCGGACCTGATCGATCGCCAACGGGTCCAGGCGCCCCAGGTCCTTGACTGACTCCACCGTGAGCGTCCGGCGCGTGGCGACGGAGCGCGCCCGGCGCTCCTCCAGCGGGGCGTCGTCCAGGAAGGCGTAAGGATTGGCATTCAATATCTCATAGGCGAACGGCGAGGGCTCGGTGGTGTCGATCGCCGTGAACCGCGTCCGGCCCGACTCCAGTCCCCGCAGCATTTCCAACCACCCTTCCAGGTCCATCGCCTCGTGCAGGCAGTCGTAGACCGTCTGGTACACGAGCGGGTGATCCGGAATCGGGATGTCACCGCCGGGAAGGTTTTCGCGGCAGGCCATCTGCTGCGGGAAGGCCCTCACCATGAGGTCGTCGGCCCGCATCCGCTGAAGCGGCGGCGGGACCTTCTTTCCGCCCCGCTGCCGCAGGATGGCCAGTGAGCGGTTGGCGTTCCACCGCCAGCGGGTCATGAACATCGGGGCGGCCAGGAGGGCCTGCTCCAAAACCCTGGCGGCCTGCTGGGTCGGGACCATCCGGGCCACGGTGTCCAGCGGGAAGCTCTGCTGCGGGCCCAGCGAGATAACGATGCCGTCGTCGTCGGCGCTGGCCTGTAATTCAAAATCGAACGTACGGCAGAAGTTCTTCCGCAGGGCCAGCCCCCAGGCCCGGTTGATCCGGCCGCCGAAGGGCGAATGAATGACCAGTTGCATCCCGCCGGCCTCGTCGAAGAAGCGCTCGAAGACGAGATGCTCCTGCGTCGGGACGACGCCGAGCGCCGCCTGCTGGGCGGCCACGTACTCCACGATCTGTCTGGCGGCCGCTTCGCCGACCGACGCTTCATTCATCAGCCAGGCGACGGCGCTTTCGGGATGGTGCGCGCGCTCCGAAAGCTCGCGGCGAAGCGCCGAGACCTCGGCCGACAGCTCCACAGTCCGGGCGGGCGCCTCGCCCCGCCAGAAGGGAATCGTCGGCGGCGCCCCGTGGGCGTCGGCGACGGCCACCTCCCCGCCGCGCACATGCAGGATCCGCCAGGAGGTGTTGCCCAGCAGGAAGACATCCCCCGCCAGGCTTTCGATCGCGAAGTCCTCGTCCACCGTCCCCACCATGACGTTCTCGGGCTGGGCGACGACGCGATAATCGGCCAGCTCCGGGATGGCCCCGCCGGAGGTCAGCGCGGCCAGGCGGCTGGGCCGCCGCGCCCGGATTTTCCTGTTGATCCGGTCGCGGTGAAGGTAGCTCAAGCCCTTGCCGCCGCCGGTGGCGAATCCGTCGGTCAGCATCTGGACCACGTCCTCGAAGGTCTTCTGGGAAAGATTGCGGTAAGACCAGGCCCCCCGGCAAAGCTCATAGAGGGCGTCTTCGCTCATTCCTGCCTGCCCGGCAGGCAGGTCGCGGCAGGCCGTCTCGGCCACGATCTGCTGGGCCAGGATGTCCAGCGGCGCCTCGGGGATCTCGATGCGGTCCAGCTTGCTCGAGCGAACCGCCCGGATCAGCGCCATGCATTCCAGCAGGGCGTCCCGGGTCAGCGCGATGAGCCTTCCCTTCGGGACCAGCCCCAGGGCATGGCCCGAGCGGCCGATGCGCTGAAGAAAAGTGGCGATCGCCCGCGGCGAGCCGATCTGGATCACCAGGTCCACATACCCCACGTCGATGCCCAGCTCCAGCGAGGCCGTTGCCACGACCGCCTTGAGCTGTCCGGCCTTGAGCCGCTGCTCGGCGTCCAGCCGGATCTTCTTCGAAAGGCTTCCGTGATGCGAGGAGACGGCCTCGGGCCCGAGCAGCTCGGTCAGGTGGTGCGTAACGCGCTCGGCAAGCCGCCGGGTGTTTACGAAGATCAGCGTGCTTCGGTGCGCCTGAACCAGCTCCGAGAGCCGCTCGTACACCTCACCCCACTGCTCGTTGGAGCAGATGGCCGAGAGCGGTGTTCGCGGGACCTCGATCGCCAGGTCCATCTTGCGGTCGTGTCCCACGTCCACGATCCGGCAGCGGGGACGGCCGTCGGCATCCACGCGCCCGCTCCCCACCAGAAAGCGGGCGATCTCGTCCATCGGCCGCTGCGTGGCCGAAAGGCCGACGCGCACCGGGCGCCTCTCGCACAGGGCATTCAGGCGCTCGAGCGAAAGCGACAGATGCGAGCCGCGCTTGTCGCGGGCCACGGCATGGATCTCGTCCACCACGACCGTCTCCACGTGCTTGAGCATCCCGCGGCCCTTTTCGGACGTCAATAAAAGATAGAGCGACTCCGGCGTGGTGACGAGGATGTGCGGGGGCTTTCGCAGCATCGCCTGCCGGTCGGCCGCCGGCGTGTCCCCCGTTCGGACCAGCACCCGGATCTCGGGCGTCAGGAGGCCCGACTCCCAGGCCAGGGCCTGGATCTCGGACAGGGGCGTCTGAAGATTTCGCTGAACGTCGTTGCTGAGCGCCTTGAGGGGCGAGACATAGACGGCGCGGGTCCGGTCCGGGAGGTCGTTCGCCGCCGCCTCGCGGAAGAGCGTGTCGATGCAGGCCAGAAAGGCCGTGAGGGTCTTTCCGGACCCGGTGGGCGCGGCGATCAGGCTGTCCTCGCCCGACTGGATCGCCGGCCAGCCCAGGCGCTGCGGCTCGGTGGGCGCCCCGAAACGGCCCTCGAACCACCGCGCGATGACGGGATGAAAACGGGTGAGCGGCATAGCCAGATTATACTACCCCCCGGGATAAAGATAAACCGGAGACGTCGGCGGCACCAACTTTACAATGCTTGGCTAGGCCAGGGCGGTACCTCCTGTCGCGGCACGGGCTCGGCTGCGGTTACGGTCCTCGCCGGCCCTCGACTCTCAGCCGCCGCAGGATCAAATCCATTGATGTGGCGGCCTCCGAGACGGCCGCTGTAGCAGGTACCGCCCTGGCCTTGCTAATGTCAACACGTGTGAACCCAATTCTGATATAAGCCTCCCCGTGTATTTTTCGAAAATACCAGAAGTTCACTCCGCAGGGCGGGTGGCCGAGGTGGGGCGCCCGGCCGCGCGCAGGATCGGGGTCCCGATTCTTTATATGTGGGGTCCGTGCGGCCTGCGGCCTCCGATACCCCACCCCCGCGCTCGGACTGGCAGAGCCAGTTCATCGCTTCGGGCGGGGTGCTCCGAGCACGGCTGGGCTCACCGAGGACAGGACCCGCCCGCCATCTCATACAGAGCGCACACTGATTATCGTGTGTTTCGTTCGAGGATGTTGCGGTAAGCCCGCACGCGGTTCACATAGCGCACCGGCTCGCTGCCCCGGGCGTACCCGTGCCGGAGGGTCTTGTAGTACTGCTTCTGGGAGAGCAGCGGCAATACCTTGGACATGTCCCGCCACCGGTCCGGGTCCTTGTTCAGGCGGCGGGCCAGCTTGCGGGCGTCTTTGAGATGCGCCATCCCAACGTTGTAGGCCGCCAGCGCGAACCAGGTCCGCTCCCGACCCTCGATCTGCCGGGGCAGCTTGTCGCGCATCCGGGCCAGATATTTCGCCCCGCCCATGATGCTCTCCTGCGGGTCCTTGCGGTTCTTCACGCCCATCGCCTTGGCGGTGCCTTCGGTCAGCATCATGATCCCCTCCACGCCGGTGGGGCTGCGGGCGGCAGGATCCCAATGCGATTCCTGGTAGGCCTGGGCGGCCAGCAGCGTCCAGGGAAAATCGTATTTTCTGGCCGCGCGCCGGAACAGGACCTTGTACTTGGGAAGGACCTCCTTGATCTTGCGGATGAAGACCCTCGTATCGACGTAATCATAAAGATCGATGTAGCCGTAGTGACGCTCCAGGAGATTGGCCAGGGCCCCGCTCGCCTTGTATTCCTTGAACCAAGCCTGTAATTCCAGCTCCAGGTCGGTTGAGCCAGGCGGCATCAGCCAGGCCAGCGGCTCAGGCTCGGTCAGGCTGAAGGCTACTACCAGTTCGGGATAATATGTTCGAGTCGGCCACGGTGCAGTCCAGCTTCTCCTCCCATACCTCTTCCAAACGCTGCTCCCTGTCCTTGCGGTCCGTCTCCTTCCAGACCAAATCGGGATATTTTTCCTTTTTCAGTGCGGCCAACCGCTCGGCGTAGCTGCTGGCGGCCACCACCGTCAGCCCCACTTCCGAGAGCTTTTTGACCGAGCGGGGGCGCTTTCCGCCGCGTCGGCAGACCACCTGTTGTCTCACCTCCTGATAGACCGGCCCCGCCAGGAAAGAATCCGTCCTGGCCTCGGTCCGGGTCAGGCCGGCCGCCGCCAGGTCGGCGTTGCCCTCCTCCAGGGACTCCAGGATCTGCGAGACGGTACTCTTGACGCGAAAATGGGGCTGCACGCCCAGGAATTTGGCGAACGAGACGGCCATGTCATGCTCGAAGCCGGTCAGGCCGTCCCTTCCCTCGTACAATGTGGTGGGGGCATTGCGGGTCAGGATGATGAGCTTGCCGCGCTCCCGGATCTCGTCCAGCGATCCCGCATGCCGGCCCTGCTCGCAGCCGGACAGCAGCGCGACAATCGCGACAAGACCCATCGCTCGGATCGATACCAACCGGCTCCCCTATCGTGGTGAGCATCTCGGGTGGACGCAGAGGGGAATTGACGGGGAGTCTTAAGCCAGGTTCTGCCTGAAGAACTCCAGCATCCGCGTCCAGGACTTCTTGGCCAGCTCCTGGTTGTAGACGTCCTTGCGGGTGTCGTTGAAGAAGGCATGCCCGACCCCCGGGAAGATCGTGAAGTCCGCCTGCTTTCCGTGCTGTTTGATCTGCTCTGCAAGCTTCTTGGCCGCGTCGGGCGTGACGAAGGTGTCCTGCTCGCCGAAGAAGCCCAGGACCGGCCCGTTGAGCTTCGCCAGATCGGGATGAACGTTCGGATGGATGCCGTAGTAATCGACGCAGGCCCCGACGGAGGCGTTTTTCGTCGCGGCGTACAAGGCCAACTGCCCGCCCATGCAGAAGCCCACGCAACCCACTTTTTGAGAAGAGACCGACTCGTGACCCTTGAGGAAATTGACGGCCCCCTGAAGGTCTTTTTCGGCCTTGTCGATCTCCAATGCCATCATCAGGCGTCCCGCGTCGTCGGGCGACGTGGTGGTCTCGCCGTGATACAGGTCCGGGGCCAGGGCGACGAAACCCTCGGCCGCGAAGCGGTCGCAGACGTCCTTGATGTGGGGGACCAGGCCCCACCATTCCTGAATCACGATCACGCCGGGGCCCTTGCCCGATTTGGGCGCCGCCACATAGCCCGGCGTCGTGCCGCCGTTGGTCTTGAAATTCACCATCTGTCCTGCCATGATTAAACCCCCTTTTCGACCGCCATGAAAGTCCCCCAATCCTAAATCAAACCGTACCCCCCGTCAAGAGGGAGGCTTCGCGGGCACCTCTTACGCCCATTTTATGTGAACCTCTCTTCGCAACTCTCAACAATAGACACTTGGCTTGAATGGGGCACAACTGGGGCCGGTTGTGCCATATGTCTCAATACCCATCCATCCGGTTGTTAGGCAGCGAGTCTGCCCCCAAGCTATCTCTCCAAGATTTGTCTGCTGCACGACGGTGCCCGCCAAGGAATTGTGATAAGATAAATAAAAAAACATAAACCCAATCCGGGACACCGCCGCATGCAAAAGCCCCTTGATCTGGACGCCGAAAAGCTGAAAACCCTGCGCCTCCTCTACCCGATCTTCAAGAACGAGGTGTTCGCCCGGCGCGAGCAGATGATGCGAATCTCGGCCCTGGCGACCGGGTTTCTGATCCTGCTGCTGGCCGTCCTTTTATACTTCAATTCGACCTCCTCCTTCCTGGCCGGTTCGGCCTGGGCCTTCGCCGCGGGGGTCGCCGTTTTCACGGGACTCTGCATCCATCACATGAAGCAGCACAGCCGCCGTCACGCCCAGGCCAAGCGCGCCGTGATCGATATCGAGGAGGCGCTTCGCCTCTTCGAGCCGGGGCAGTACCTGGCCGACCGGGGGCTTTACCCCGATCATTGGAAGATCAGGCCCCCCCGCGATCCCAGCCTGCTGCTCTATTCCGCCGCACTCGTCCTGGTCGCCCTCGCCGTCATCGCCCTGCTCCTGGTTTCGGTCTGACTCCGCCGCCCTCTCCCCGGCCACCCGATTGAATTCGCCTCCGGCCCGGTGCTAAAATAATACAGTTTTTCACCGACAATCCCTGTCCGTCACCGGGAGACCTCCATGAGTTTCAGCGAGCATCTGAAGAAAATCTCGAAGCCCATCTGGGACGCGCAGCTCACCCATCCCTTCGTATCGGGACTGGGAGACGGCACGCTGCCCCAGGAGAAATTCAAGTACTACATCCTCCAGGACGCCCTGTTCCTGTTCGAGCTGGCCAAGGTCTTCGCGGCGGCCGCCCGCAAGGCGCCGGACAGCGAATCGATGGGCCACCTGACCAAGCTGGCGGCCGATACGATCGTGGTGGAGCGGGCCCTGCATCAGGACTACGGCAAACTGTGGAACATGACGGAGCAGCAGATGGCCAGCGTCCCGATGGCCCCCACGAACTACGCCTACACGCGACACCTGCTTCACGTGGCCGAGACCGGCTCGGCGGCCGAGATCGTGGTGGCGGCCCTGCCCTGCGCCTGGATCTACTGCGAGGTGGGCGGACACCTGCTCAAGGCCGGGGCGCCGGCAGACGGCCATCCCTACAAGAACTGGCTCAACCTGTATGCCTCGCCGGAATTCGCCGAGGTGGCGGCCTGGATGCGCGACCGGGTGGACCGCTGGGTAGAGCAGGCCGGGGTGGACGAAAAGCTCCGCATGGACTCTCATTTCGTGATCAGCTCCCGGTATGAGTTCATGTTCTGGGAGATGGCCTGGAAGGAGGAGAAGTGGCCTATCTGAAGCAGGCCCTCACGATCGCCACCTCCGATTCGGGCGGCGGGGCGGGAATCCAGGCCGACATCAAGGCCATCCAGGCCAACGGGGTCTTCGCCCTTTCGGTCCTCGTGGCGCTCACGGCCCAGAACACCAAGACGGTGACGATGGTCCATCCCCTGCCGGAGGATATCATCGGGGCGCAGATCGACGCCGTCTTCGACGACTTCGAAATCGGCGGGATCAAGACCGGCATGCTGTTCTCGACCGGAATCGTCCGTTTCGTTTCGGCAAAGCTGCGCGCCCTGAAGGTCCGAAACCTGGTGGTGGATCCGGTGATGATCTCCAAGAGCGGATGCGAGCTGCTCAAGCCCGACGCGGTCGAATCGGTCAAGCGGGATCTCTTCCCGCTGGCCCGCGTGGTGACGCCCAACATCCACGAGGCACAGCGCCTGGCCGACCTGAAGATCGAGACCCTGGAGGACGCCCGCGAGGCGGCCCGGCGGATTCACAAGCTGGGCTGCGAAACCGTGCTGGTCAAAGGGGGGCATCTGAACGAGCAGCCCGCCACCGACCTGCTGTACGACGGCAGGGACTTCACCCTCATCCCCGGAGAATTCATCGATACCCCGCACACGCACGGCACCGGCTGCACCTACTCGGCCGCCATCGCGGCCCAGCTCGCCCTGGGCAGGGACTTGATCGAGGCCGTCCGCGCCTCCAAGCGATACATCACCGAGGCGATCCGGCATTCCCTGGCGATCGGGCACGGACAGGGGCCGACGAATCATTTCTACTTTCTGTCATCCTAGGAATCCCCGCTCCACCCGGATCGGGACGCCGAGTCGGGTCGGCTATAATTAGACACGAAAGAACCTTTTCAAGGGTCGCGGTGTCTAATGGAGCATGAGGCCAAAGACGACCTGGAATACGTTCGGCGGGTTCGCGAAGGCGATACCGACGCCTTCGCGATAATCATCCGTCGTCATGAGAAGAAGATCTTCAATCTTCTGTATCGCTGGCTGGGAGACTACAGCGACGCGCAGGACGCGGCCCAGGAGGTCTTCCTGTCGGCTTTCCGTTCGCTGCGCCAGTTCCGGGGCGATTCGAGCCTTTCGACCTGGCTTCACCGCATCGCGATCAACCAGGCCAAGAACCGAAGACGGCTGCAGGGGGCGTCTGACCGGCGCAGGGTCAGCCTGAGCGATAATCCGGCCAATCCGGACGGCCCGCGCATGACCGATCTGGCCCACCCCGGACCCGGCCCGCAGGAGGATGCGGAGCGCCAGGAGATTCAGGAAAAGGTCCAACAGGCCATCGCGAGCCTGGACGCAGACGAGGCCCTGCTGATCGTCCTGCACGACCTGCAGCAGATGGCCTACGAAGAGATGGCCGGACTACTCGAAATTCCGCTGGGCACCGTCAAGTCCAGGCTGCACCGGGCCCGACAGGCGCTTAAGGCAATCCTGGCACCGCATTTCGAGGAGATGAAGACGCGAAAATGAACTGTGATCGGATTCAGGAAAAGCTGTCGCTCTATCTGGAAGGCGGACTTGAGCCCTCGCAGGAGAGCGCCGTGATCGATCATCTGTCCTCCTGCGCCGCCTGCCTCGGCGAGGCGGAGCGTCTCAAGCAGACCATCCGAAGCGTGGCCGAACTTCGCGAAGTGGAGCCGCCCCCGGGCTTTTCTGAAAAGGTCATGGCGCGCGTGCGCGACGAGGCCCGGCGGCCCGGCATCTGGGAGCGGATCTTCTTCCCCCTCTGGACGAAGATCCCGATCCAGGCCGCCGCGCTGGTCCTGGTGGCCGTCTTCGCCGCGTATCTGTACGAGGCCAACCAGCCCGTCCGGGATCAAGCCACGCAAGTCATCCCGCCCCCCTCGGTCTCGATCACGAAAGAAGAAGAGCTGCAAGAGTCATTCGAAGACGTCACGCCCGAGGGCATGGACAAAATCCGGGAACAACCCGCGGCCGAGCCACTGCGCAAAAAAGGCACGGACCCGGGGGAAATCAGCGCGAGCCAGGAAAAAGCGGCTATGCCACGCGCTCGGGTCGCACCCGACGCCGGGGTGTTAGGCAGACCCCCGGCAGCTCCATCACCCCCATATCCACCCGCGGCGCTGGACGTCCCCCGGATGGATTTCGCGCTGGTCCCCTCGGATGAATACAGGGACCCGGCACGGTTGGCGCTGGAGCTGGACCGGGTCATGGCCGCATCCGGGGCGATTCGAGAGGTTCCGCCGCCGGACCAGCAGGCCGCAGGGCCATCCCTGGCATCGGCCTACTGGCTTCGCATTCCGCCGGACAGATTGGAGCATTTCCAGACTGAAATCGCCTTCCTTGGAGAGTTGATCGCGGAACATGCCGCCGTAGAGCCCGGCCGCAGGAAAGAGATCACCACCCTTCCGTCCGACCAACTGAAGTCCTTCAAGCCCTCCGATAGAATGATGGCGATGGAAGCCGCCCCGCCTACCCCGGTTTATATCCGTCTCATCATCCAATCCCCGAAAAATCCTTAAGAAATCTGCTCTTCCTCACTGATAAGCTCATCCCGATTTTTTCGGGAACCTTTCCACGGCCGGGTTGTCTAATCGGGCATGCAGACGAAAACCCATTTAGAAAATTTCCCGATGCGAACCGCCCTGGCGAGCCGTCTGGGAGGCCTGGACCCGCGTTATTACCAGATTACCGTTCTCTCGGCACTGCTGCTGTACGGAATGGGATGGCTGGATTTCGACATCACCCCCGGCCGGGCCGCCCTGCTGATCGCAACCGCCCTTTACACCCAGTTGGTCTGCACGCTCTTGTGGTCCCTTCCCCGGTTTGATCCGAAAAGCGCCCTGATCTCGGGACTGTCCCTCTGCCTGCTGCTTCGCGCCGCCGCCGCCGATCTCGCCATCCTGGGCGCCGTGCTGACCATCGCCGGGAAATTCGTCTTTCGCTGCAACGGAAAGCACCTTTTCAACCCGACCAACTTCGGGATCGTCTCCATGATGATTCTCACCGACGGCGTCTGGGTCTCGCCGTGCCAATGGGGCAAGGAG
>CAYGBP010000006.1:30883-34209 GCA_964348105.1 uncultured Nitrospirota bacterium | reverse complement strand
CTGATGGCCTGCCTGGGAGGCCTGATCATCCACCGCTCCGCCCGGAGCGATGTGACCTATGCCTTTCTTTTCTTCTATCTGGCGATCGTGTTCGGGCGGGCGGCCTGGCTGGGCCAGCCCCTGGCCATTCCACTTCACACCGTCCAGAGCGGAGCGCTTCTGCTGTTCTCTTTCTTCATGATCTCGGACCCGAAGACCACGCCGGACTCCAGGGCGGGACGCATCCTCTTCGCCCTGCTGGCGGCGGCCGGGACCGGCTTCATCCAGTTCGGCCTCTACCGGCCGAACGGCCTCTTCTACTCGCTCGCCCTGACTTCGCTGTCGACGCCGCTGCTGGACCGCATGCTGAACGGAAAAAAATTCGAATGGGCGGCCTGCGGGCGATCCCCGCGGCCGTTCGCACTGACCTGCGCACAAAGGAGGATCACATGAAAACCTTTGCCGGAATATCCGTCTTCACGCTGCTGGCCGTTTTCGCGACGGCCGGCACGGCCTCGGCCTTCTGCGGTTTTTACGTGGCCAAGGCCGACACCAAGCTGTACAACAAGGCATCTCAGGTGGTGATCGCCCGGCATGACGACAAGACGGTCATCACGATGAGCAACGACTTCAAAGGCGATCCCCAGGAGTTCGCGATCGTCATCCCGGTCCCCACCGTCCTGGAGAAGGACCAGGTGAATGTGGGCGAACGCACCCTGATCGATCATCTGGACGCCTATACCGCCCCCCGTCTGGTCGAGTACTTCGATGAGAATCCCTGCGCCGTGCGGCTCTACAAGGAAAGCGCAAGAATCCCGATGGCGGCGCTAGAAGACAGCGTCATGGAGCGGGAGGCCCGACGGCGCGGGATTACGATCGAGGCCCGGTACACCGTCGGTGAATACGACATCCTGATCCTGTCGGCCCGGCAGAGCGACGGGCTGGAGACCTGGCTGCGGGAGAACGGGTACAAAATTCCGAAAGGGGCCTCCCGCGTCCTGGGAAGCTACATCAAGCAGGACATGAAATTCTTCGTGGCCAAGGTCAACCTGAAAGAACAGGCCAGGCTGGGCTTTTCCTACCTGCGGCCCATCCAGGTCGCCTTTGAGTCGCCTAAGTTCATGCTGCCCATCCGGCTCGGGATGATCAACGCCGACGGACCGCAGGAGCTGTTCGTATACACCCTCACGCGGAAAGGTCGGGTGGAAACCACCAACTACCGGACGGTAAAGCTTCCCACCGACCTGGACATTCCCCTCTACATCAAGGACTCGTTCGGCCCTTTTTACAAGGCGATGTTCGCCAACCAGACCGAGAAGGAAAGGGGGCGGGCCGTCTTTCTGGAATACGCCTGGGACATGAGCTGGTGCGATCCCTGCGCGGCCGATCCGCTTTCGCCCGACGAGCTTCGGCGGCTGGGCGTCTTCTGGCTGGATCAGCGGATGCACGGCCGGAAAGGGATGAAGCCTATCTTCCCCCGGATCCCGCCCGGCGGAGGGCCGGTGGACGTCTTCGTCACGCGGCTACATGTGCGATACGACGCGGAGCATTTCCCGGAGGACCTGGTGTTCCAGGAAACGGGTGACCGGGCCAACTTCCAGGGACGCTACGTCCTGCGGCATCCCTACAAAGGAACGGACGAGTGCGCCGAGACCGCGGCTTACCGGGAATCGCTCGCCAAGCGCCACGAGCGCCAGGCGGTCAACCTGGCCAAGCTGACCGGATGGGACATCAATGAGATCCGAGACCTGATGGGGATCGAGGAAAGCGAAAAACCCCGCAAATGGTATCAGTGGATTTGGGATTGAATCGGGGAATCAGGACTGGAAGTTGATACAGATGGCCGGGTTGACCAGCCGCTGTACGACGCGGCCGTTCTGGATGTGCTCCCGCAGCACCTCCTCCGCGTCGGCGGCGGCCACCCGGTACCATACCCCGCCCAGGCCGGCATTCGGCCCGTAGACGATGATGGTGGTCTGGTCAGCGGCCGTCTTGTCATGCTGGCCGGTGCAGCCGGTCTTGTTGATCGTGACCTCCCGCTCCAGTCCCAAACGGCCCCGGGCGTCCTTGAAGGCCTGAAGGACCTCCATGCCGGCCTTGTCGCCGCAGTGCCGCTTGTCGGCGGCCCCCTTGCTGTTCACGCATACCATGATCTGGGCCTTGTACTCCGCCATGCGCCGTCTTCCTCCGGAATCGTGATTCGAATCATCCGCAGGCCTCATTCTACCAAGCGGCCCTCAGGTCATCAAGGCATTTTTGGAGGATCGCCCACCGCGCTACTGGACATCAGCGGTCAAACTGGTGTTTAATACCACCCATGACGGCCGACGCCTTGAAGATCGAATTTCTTTTCTGGGAGGAATGCCCTTCGCATGGAACGGCATTGGACCGGCTTGAAAGCGTCCTTGAGCGGGAAAAGGTTTCCGCCCGGATCGACCGGGTGGAGATTCGCACGGACGAGGATGCGAAGCGCTGGGGCTTCTGCGGATCCCCCACCATCCGGATCAACGGCGAGGACATGGATCCGGAGGGCGCCCGTGCGCAGCGCGTCGGACTGAACTGCCGGATCTACCATACGCCGGAAGGCAGCGTCACGCCGGTTCCGACCGAGGAGATGATCAGGGCCGCGATTCTCCGGCACGCCCAACCCAAGCAGTCATCCAAATAGGAAAGGAGAGCGTCGCATGGCACTCGCACTCGGAAGCCGAATGATTCCCTTTCAATTGAAGGACGTGGACGGCAAACAGGTCGGCGCAGAGCAATTGTCCAAGGGGAAGAAGGCAACCGTCATCATCTTTTCCTGCAACCACTGTCCCTATGTCCAGGCCTGGGAAGGCCGGATGATTGACCTGGGAAAGGAATACGGCAGCAGGGGCGTCGCCTTCGCCCTGATCAATGCGAATGACGCCGAGAAGTATCCGGAGGACGGCTACTCCGAGATGATCAAGCGCGCCAGCACCAAGGGCTATCCTTTCCCCTATCTGCATGACGAGGATCAGTCCATCGCCCGGGCCTACGGGGCCGCCAAGACGCCGGAAGTTTTCCTGTTCGATGCACAGGGGACCCTGCGATACCACGGCCGAATCGACGATAACTTCGAGAGCCCCGCCGAGGTCAAGTCGCACGACCTCAAGCAGGCGCTGGAGGCCGTTCTGAGCGGCCAAATCCCCGCGGTTGGGGAAACCCCCGTCGTGGGTTGCACCGTGAAGTGGAAATAGAAAATTTTTGAGAATTCCCTTGCTTTTTTCAGTTTCGCGTTTTATACTTTCGCCCAGTTTTCGGGGATTCCAGCAGTTATTGCCTGTTTTTCGGCCGTATCGAATCGAGGAAGGAACGGTAGGGCCGCT
>CAYGBP010000006.1:18354-30787 GCA_964348105.1 uncultured Nitrospirota bacterium | reverse complement strand
GGGGATCCGATCGGCGCCACCAAGAAGCTGGCGGGCCAGGCCATGGAGGAGCTCACCAACTTAGCCTATCGCGAGGCGAAGAATTCCTTTACCCTCCCCGGACTCGGAAAGCTGGTCCTGGTCAACCGCAAGGCCAGGATGGGCAGAAATCCCCAGACCGGCGAGCCGATCAAAATCCCCGCCAAGCGCGTTGTGAAGTTCCGCGTGGCGAAGGCGGCGAAGGATGCAATTCTAGGTAAGCGATAGTCTTGTCTCCCGTTTCCCTGAGGGGAAAGGGACTGCACTTCCCGACACCGGCACAGCTTCCTCTGCTACGAAGGCGGGTTCTCAACTGGTACCGCCGTCATGGCCGATCGCTTCCCTGGCGGCGCACGCGCGATCCCTATCGCATCTGGATCTCGGAGGTCATGCTGCAGCAAACGCAGGTGACCACCGTGATTTCATACTACGGCGAATTCCTGAGGGTGTTCCCGAGCGTCAAGGCTTTGGCCCGCGCCCCCCTGCAAAAGGTCCTGAAGCAGTGGGAGGGGCTGGGATATTATGCCCGGGCCCGTAATCTTCACCGCACCGCGCAAATTATCACAAACGAATGGAACGGAAAATTTCCTGCCGATCCGGGGAGGCTCGAAATGCTCCCCGGCATCGGCCGTTCCACGGCTGGAGCGATCGCCAGCCTGGCCTTCGGCCGACCGGCGGCCATCCTGGACGGAAATCTGAAGCGGCTTTTCGCCCGACTGCTGTGCCTCCGGGATTCACCAAAGACACCGGATGCCCTCAAAAAACTATGGGCCTTTTCGGAACGGGTCCTTCCCCGCACCGATCCAGGGGACTTCAACCAGGCACTGATGGACTTGGGGGCGACGGTCTGCACCCTGAAGCGGCCATCATGCGGGTTCTGCCCGCTCGCCGAATTCTGCGGTGCATCCCATGCGGGTTTACAGGACCGGCCACAGCCTTCATGACCTTTTCTGTGGCAATGTCGATCATGGCGAAGTTATTTGAAGGTCCCATGGCAATAAAAAGGGGCTCCTGGGCGGGCTGTGGGACTTGCCCGAGATTCAAATCCGGGTGACACCGAATAACGATTCTTCACTCTGCCGGGCCGTGTGGAAGGTCTGCGGTGTCAAGGTCAGGCTGCGCCGCTCCCTAAGGCCCGTCGATCATGCCTTCACGCATTTCAAGGCCACCTACCGACCCGCCATCTTTCAGCATCTCGGTGGAAACGCAACCGGACGATCGGACTGGCGTTGGATCACGCTGGCCGAGATTGCGGACTTTCCGTTCCCCGCCGCAACCCACCGGATCCTGACCCAGCTAACGGATCGGCCGCAATACGCCCAGTCAGACGACCGCTCCGCATGGGTGGCGGAGAAGGTTGATATTCCTTCTCTCAACGGCTGATCCTTTGGGATTCAACCGTCCCTCGCCGTTTGACCTTTTTGCTTTTTAAATGATAGGATGCCCTGTCATTCCCCCAAGAGGAGAAAATCTCGCATTGGGCAATCGCGTCAAGCCATCGATCGATCTTCAGGGACTGCGCCACCTGGCCCTGCGGGTGAAGGATATTGCCCGGTCGCGGGCGTTCTATGAAGGGTTGCTCGGAATGAAGGTGGTCTGGGAACCCGATCCCGAAAACGTTTACCTGACTTCGGGCTTGGATAACCTGGCCCTGCATCAGGTCGCCCCAGACCAGATCGACCGGATGCGCGCGGGGGATGATCAACCGCTCGATCACTTCGGTTTCATCGTCAAGAGTCCCGAGGAGGTTTCCGGCATCTTCGAGATCATTGAGGGGGCAGGCGTGAAGATCGTCAAACCCCTCAAGACTCACCGGGACCGGAGCGTGTCCTTTTATATGGAGGACCCGGACGGAAACGTGATCCAGATCCTGTATGAGCCCAACCTGAGCCGCCCCGCTTCCTGAAGCCGACCGGTTGTCCTGGGAAGGTAATCCTGCCATGAAAAAACAGATCAACGGTTCGATCATCGAGCTGGTGGAAGGCGACATCACCCTTCAGGACACGGATGCGATCGTCAATGCCGCCAACAGCACGCTTTTGGGCGGCGGAGGGGTGGACGGCGCGATTCACCGGGCGGGAGGTCCGAAGATCCTCGAGGAATGCAAACGACACGCCGGGTGTCCGACGGGAGAGGCCCGCATCACGGGCGGGGGAAACCTCCGGGCCAGGTTCGTCATCCATGCCGTCGGCCCCAGATTCCGGGACGGACGGCACGGCGAGCCGGAGCTATTGAGAAAGGCTTACCAGAATTCCCTGGCGCTGGCTAAGGAAAACAAGATTCAAACGATCGCCTTTCCTTCGATCAGCACGGGAGCCTACGGCTATCCGATGGAGGATGCCGCCCGCATCGCCCTGTCGACCGCGCGCGATTATCTGAAGGATAACCCCGAAATCCGTTTGGCGCGCTTCGTCTTGTTCGGGCAGGCGGCGATGAAAACCTACCGGCGTGCGCTGGAAAAGATCAGTGCTTAATGTATTACGATTTGGTTTGCATTCCACCTTCGGGAATAGTATAATGTAGTTGAAAAGAGCGCCCTCTGAATTTTGAGGCGCGGTGACCTGTTAACAGCAAGAGTCAGGGAGCCAGCGCTGGAGCGTGGTGAGCAGGCCCAGTCGGCCATCTCGACAGGGAAGCCTAAAGCGGTCCACAAGGCACCCACTTAGAGTGATTTTCAGGTACCGGCGCCCACCGAATTCAGGGGGCTTTTTTTTGTCAAATTAAAACCCGGAAGCGGATCGCAAGGATCCCGACGGCGGCTACGGACTCCCGCGCTTCCGGGTTTCGGTGGCACCGGGTACACGCCCCAGTCCCCTCTTCATTTGATCCAGTGAGGCGTACTAGGACGCCGCCACCTCACTCGCCGTAGGGTTGCACATGCCCACTGGACCACCTCCTTTCCGGCGGTTCGCCGCTCGACGGGGCCCAGACCCCGCCTGCCTCCCAGACAGACCGCCGTTGCCCGTCCGGTGGCTCGCCCCGATCCTTTCTCTGACTGCAAAGGCCGCCGCAGACTGATAGAGCGGCAACCCCTTCCGCCGGGACTCGGGGAGGAGTGACTCCCCTGATTCGTAACACTATAACAGCAGTCGAGGAGACAAGCAAGACCCGATCACAGAATCCGCCTCGCCCCCACGTAGCGTTTCTTCCAATAAGCGCTCTGGACCTTCTGAACGTTCACCCGTCCGCCGCTGCTGGGCGCGTGGACGAATCTGCCTTCGCCGATATAGATTCCGACGTGAAGCGATTTCTGGTACTTGAACTTGAAAAAGATCAGATCGGCGGGCTTCAGGTCGGACGCATGCACCGCCCGCCCCACGCGCACCTGGTCCCCTGAAACCCTGGGAAGGAGCAGACCGGCCGCTTTCCGGTAGACGTAGCGGACATAGCCGCTGCAGTCGAAGCCCCGCGGCGTCGTGCCTCCATAACGATAGGGCACGCCCAACAAGGTGAGGGCGGTCTGGACGATCTCCTGGCGCAGCCCCGGCGTCCGTCCGGACTTGTCCGCGACTTTTGCCTGATTGATCTTGGGCGAAGGCTGGGCGGAGAACTCGGCTCGATGGTGCGGGACTGCGCAACCCGCCAGGGTCACGGAAAGGACTGCGGCCACCCATAAGGTACGCCCCGGTCTCATACTCCTAAGGGTACCGGAAATACGGGAAAAGTCAACAGAACGCTACTCCTGCCTGAGGACGGCCAGCGGCTTCTGACCCAGGATTCGGAAGGTGATCATAAACCCGCTCAGCAGGGTCAGGGCCACGGTCAGGACCAATCCCCCCAGAAGAGTCGTGAAATGAAGGTGCCACGCAACGTCCATCACCATCCGGGGAAACACGAATGACAGAAGGCTTGCCATCGCGGAACCGATCAATCACGCGATGAGTCCCAGGACACCGTACTCCACGGCGAAGGTTCGCGCCAATATCCCCCTCGTGGCGCCCAGGGTCTTGAACACGACGGACTCCCGGGTCCTCCAGTGCCGGGTCGCGGCGATCGCCCCCGCAAGGACGACGATTCCCGCCCCGATGGTCAGGGCGGCCATGAAACGAAGGACCAGCGCGATGCGCTCCAGGACATTGCGGATGGTATCGATCACATGCCGGATGTTGATCGAGGTCACATTCGGAAAGTTGGATGCGACCAGCCGCTGGACGGCTTCGTCCTGCTCCGGTTCGGATCGCGACGTCCCCACATACGTCGTGGGGGCCCCGCTCAGCATGCCGGGTGAGAGAATCATATAGAAGTTGGTGGACATGTTTCCCCAGTCCACCTCCCGGATGCTCGAAACCACGCCCTGCAGCAGCACGCCCTGCACATCGAAGCTGAGGGTCGACCCGAGGGTGACGCCGAGATGCCGGGCGGCCTCCTCTTCGACCGACACCCGGGATACGGCCGGCCCCGGGTCCGAGGGCCACCAGCGGCCTTCGAGAATCCGGTTGTCCTTGGGCAGGGCGGACGATGAGGTGAGCACGTATTCCCTCTGAAAATACCAGGCATCGCGTCTGTCGCCGAGATCCATTTCGGAGACCCGTTCGCCGTCGATCGCGTAAAGCCTCGAACGGACGATGGGAGTCAGCTCGACCGTTTGATTTCTGCGCGCAAGCAGTGTACGGAAGGACTCCTTTTGGTCTTGCTGAATATCGATGAAGAAAAACGTGGGCGCGTCCTTCGGCATATGCTCGCCCACCTGCCGCATGAGGCTTTTTTCGATCAGGAGCAGCCCCAGGATGATGGTCACCCCCACCCCGATCGACAGGACGGCCAGCACCGATTGGTTCCCGGGCCGATGGATATTTCCCAGACCGTGCCGCCAGACCAGGCCACCGAAGCCGCCCAGCCCTTTCAACGTACGGATCAGCAGGTACGCCGCCAGGGCGAGCAGAATCATGGAACCGCACAGGATCCCGATGAACAACAGACCGACATCCAACGAGCCTGCCTGCCAGAGCGTCAGTGCCGCCAGGCCGGCCGCAATACCGGCCCCGACCCAAGCCGACTCGCGTCCGGACGCCAAACGTCCCCGCAAGTCCGGAGCACCATCCATTCCACCGCCAGCGGCAAGGTCCCGGCGAAGCACGCGCGCCGGCTTGACATCCCGGATCGCCAGCAGCGGGACGGTCGAAAAAAGCAGCACCGTGAGCATCCCCATGACCAGCCCACGGAAGGCCGGCAGGAAAGGCGGTTTCCATTCCAGGCTGACCGAGATCAGGTCGGACAGTACAAGCGGAAGGATCCATTGGACCGCGCCGCCGATCAAGATCCCGGCCAGGCACCCCACGGCGCCCAGCAGCACCGTCTGAATGAGATAGACTCGAAGGACCTGTCGTGAATCGGCGCCCAGGCATTTGAGGATGGCCAGGGTGTCCAACCGGCCGCGGATGAAGACGATCACGCTGTTGGCCACCCCGATGCCCCCGACCAGGAGGGCGGTCAGGCCGACCAGTCCGAGGTAGGTGGCCAGATTCTCCAGAAACCGCCGAAGCCTCGGCTGCGCCTCGCGATAGGTGGACACCCGCACGCCTTCGGCTGCGAGGGCGGCTGCCATCTCCCGTCTCAGGGCTTCGAGATCGGAAGTGGCAGCAATCCTCAGCAGGGTGCGGTACCGGACCCGGCTTCCGGCCTGAATCAGCCGGGTCGCGGCGAGTGTCTCCTCCGAGATCATCATTCGCGGCCCGAGGCTGAAGGCCCCGGCGACCCGGTCAGGCTCCTTTTCGATCACGCCGACGATTCGAACCGCGGCATCCCCCAGGCGGATTTCCTGTCCGATCTCCACGTCGAGCCGGATCAGCAGGCTCTCTTCGGCCAGCGCCGTCGCGCCGGTCGGAAGGGATTTGAGCATTCCCGGCGGATCCGTGACGAGTTCGCCGTAAAAAGGATATCCGGCCCCGACGGCCTTCAACTCGACCAATTGGGAGGCCCCCGATTCCGGTTCTGATGCCATGGCGATCATTTCAATCGCGGCGGTACCGGAGACCCCCCGCCGTTCCAGGGATCGAACGTATGCGCGCGCGTCGGGAGAAAGGGGCCGGTTGGATCGAATCTGCAGATCGGCCGCCATGAGGTTCCTGGCCTCCCGGCTGACGGCGGAATCAAAGCCGGCCGAAAATCCCCCGACGCCGACCAACCCGCCGACCCCCAGGGCAATACAGATCAGGAAGAAGACGAAATGCCGGATCGAGCCTCGAATCTCCCTCCGGGCCATCGACCACTCGAACCGGCTCATTCTCCAGGCTCCTGGGGGATTACGCGGCCATCCCTGACCATGATGACCCGATCGGCCTGCCGGGCCAGGTCATGATTGTGAGTGACCAGGACCATGGTATTTTCGTGCTGTCGGTGGAGTCGGACGAGCAGGTCGATGATCCTGCGGCCCGTCTCGGTATCCAGGTTCCCCGTCGGCTCATCGGCCAGGAGGATCGGAGGACGACGGGCAAACGCCCGGGCGAGCGCGACGCGTTGCTGCTCCCCCCCCGATAGCTGCAAGGGATAATGATGCATCCGGTCCTTGAGGCCCACCGCCTCCAAAAGCTCGGCGGCGCGCCCGAACGCCTCCTCCTCACCGGCGAGTTCCAGCGGTACGGCGACGTTCTCGCGGGCGGTCAGTGTGGGAATCAATTGGTAAGACTGGAAGACGAACCCGATCATCCGCCCTCTGAGTCGGGCCAGCTCATCCTCGCTCCGGGATGACAGGTCGATGCCGTCGAGATGGACGGTCCCGCTCGTGGGACGATCCAACCCGGCGATCAGTCCCAGGAGGGTGGATTTGCCGCTGCCCGAGGGGCCCACGATCGCGAGGAATTCCCCTTTGGGCACCTGTAGCGTGACCTCGTTGAGGATCTTCACGGCGCTTCCGCCGCTGCTCAACTGCATCGACAGGTTCTGAACGCTGATCAATCGCACCCCGATTGGAATTGGCGTTGCTTGCGCGGATAGACCTCGTATTATACACTAACGGCTGTATGAGAAAACTTCTCCTGGCATGCTGCGTGCTGGGCTTCATCGCCCAGACCGGCTGCGATCGCCCTCAATCGAATCCGACCGAGGTCCCGGCTCAGAAGGCACCGCGCGGCGCGGCGCCTTCGCGAATCCAGGAGGCGATCCCGAATTCCGCCAGCGGCACCATCGTGGCATTCGGCGACAGCCTCACGGCGGGATACGGAATCGCGCCCGAGCAGGCATACCCCGCCGTTCTGGAGCGACGATTAAATAAGCTCGGGTACTCCTACCGAGTGGTAAATGCCGGGGTCAGCGGGGACACCACCGCCGGCGGCCTTCGCCGCGTGGACTGGATTCTCCGAAGCGATCCGCAGATCGTCATCCTGGAGCTGGGCGCCAATGACGGCCTGAGAGGACAGGACCTCGACAAGACCCGGGAAAACCTCGGCCGGATCATCGAAAAGCTTCTGGAAAACGGGGTGGCCGTCATCCTGGCCGGCATGAAGATTCCCCCGAATTATGGCCCGGATTATACCCGGAAATTCTCGGAGATCTTCTATGACCTCGCCCGGCAGTACGATCTTGCCTTCGTTCCGCTCTTCCTCGATGGCGTGGCCGCAAAACGCCACCTGAACCAACCCGACGGGATCCACCCCACCCCCGAGGGATACGAACGGGTCGTGGATAACATCCTCCCGGTGCTCCTCCCCCTCCTGCCCGCGCATTCCAGCTCCGAGAGGAAGGATTTCCCGGGGGGTTGACCCGCGATTCAAGAAAAATACTTCTATTTCGCCTGAGAGCGCCGACGGTTCGGTTCCGGACCGTCCCGAGTGTTCAGGCACCTTAATATTTTCTTTTAATATCAATGCGATATCGAATAATATCCACTCCCCAGCAGGTGAATCTGTGCAGACCGCCCCTTTCCCCTGCAACCGGGGCTGTTCAACCCGGTAATGGGAATCGGCTCCAATCCCGCCTTGTTTGACAAAAGCCGGGAATTGGGGGACAATTAAGTCAAGCAGGATCACCACCCATATCCCCGGAGGTGTGCACATGAGCAAAAACGTGTTAGCCGCCGCTTTTTCGGCCGTCCTGCCCGGGACGGGTCAGCTCTACAACCATCACTGGCTCAAAGGAATCGGCTTTCTGGTGCCTGTTCTGATCCTCAGCGGGAGCATGAGGCGCCGGTTTCTGGTGGGCGAGCCATCCCTCGTGGCGATGCTGGCCGTCGCCGTTCTTTTCGGCCTGGTCATCTGGAGCGTCGTCGACGCCTACCGCTCCGCCGGCACATCCTGAGTTCCAGGTCATCAAAACCAACCCGGCCGGCTTACCCACAAGGTCTGAGGGCGGCTCTGCCCGTCGAGATCGCAGCCTAGGGGCTTTTCTGCTTAGCCCATGGGATTCGGCACCTCCGCGCGCCCGAGCGATGCATTCGTGCTGAGCTCACCCGCGATGGCCCCGGTTTTTCCCGCTGCGGCAAAAGGGGCCACATTCCGCCTTCCACCTATCTCCAGCCACCCCTGCAATCTCCCTTGACGATGATGTTATTTTCTGCTACATAATTAAGCTATTCAAAGAATATTCTTTCACGGAATTGACACGGGTATTGCTTAAAAGAGTGAATGATCACCCGGCAACAAGGTCTGGGCGGGACCGTCTAACCTATTTATAGGGCTTCGGCTTTCCACTTTTTTCAAAAATAATCCCCCCCTCGGCGAGGGACGTCCCGACCAGCCGACGAATCGGGCCGATGAGAAAATCGTGACCACGGACCACGAAAGACCGATCGGGGGGATCATCTTCGGCTGGCGCCAAGCAATCAAAAAGGAGGCAGACTTGAGCATACAAAAACGACATGACTGCCTGTGCTTATTTCTCTCGCTTGCCATCGGAATCTGGACCTTATCCCTTGGCGTATACCCGGCCCTCGGCCATGATCCGCATGTCAATGCGACGATCGGGGATCGGCCGGTTCTCCCGGGACACCTAAAGCAGAAAGAGATCACCAGCGGCAGGCTGGATCTGAAGCAAATTTTGGAGAGAGGGAACATCCTGTTTGATGCGAAATTCAACACGCTGGACGGGCAGGGCCGCCCGGCCGCCACCGGCAGCGGGGACCCGACGTCCAGAATCCCCGATCAGCCCAACTTCATCCGAACCTCCTCGCCGGATTCAAACTCCTGCGCGGGTTGTCACAACCAGCCGCGGTCGGGAGGAGGCGGTGATTTCGTGGCTAATGTGTTCGTGCTAGCGCAGACCGTGGACCCCGTTACCCACTCCGTCTCGCCTGAGTTCAGCGATGAGCGCAATACGCTGGGTATGATGGGCTCCGGCCCAATCGAAATGCTCGGGCGGGAGATGACGGCCGACCTGATGGAAATTCGCAGGGCGGCCCTCGCCCAGGCGGCTGCATCCGGTCAGAGCGTTAGCCGGTCCCTGAATACCAAGGGAGTCAATTTCGGCAGCATCACCGCCCACCCGGACGGAAGCGTCGATCTCTCGGGAATCGAGGGGGTGGATTCTGACCTGATCATCAAGCCCTTCCACCAGAAAGGCGTCGTTCGCTCCATTCGCGAGTTCACTGTCAATGCGATGAACCACCACCACGGCATGCAGGCAGTCGAGCGGTTCGGCGCGGAGCGGACCGGAAGCCGTGACTTCGACCAGGATGGAATCGAAGATGAGCTTTCCGTCGGGGATATCACGAGCGTGACGATCTTCCAGGCGGCCCTGGGCACCCCGGGGAGAGTCATCCCGGCCGGGCGCCAGGCCGCGAAGGCCGCCCTGCGCGGCGAACGGCAGTTCGTCCAGATCGGTTGCGCCGATTGTCACAGGCCGCAGCTCGAGCTGGAAAGTCCCCTGTTCTGCGAGCCCAACCCCCTCAATCCGCCCGGGACCTTCAACAATGCGAGCGCATCATTCTGCTTTGACATGACGATGCAGGGAGAGAGTCCCCGACTCGAACGGCTTGCGGACGGCCGGATCATGGTGGCGGCGTTTACCGATCTGAAGCGGCACCGGATTTGCGATGAATCGCTGCCGCATTTCTGCAACGAAAAGCTGGTCCAGGGAGGGGTTCCGACCGACCAGTTCATCACGCGAAAGCTTTGGGACGTGGGAAGCTCGGCGCCTTACGGTCACCGCGGAGATCTGACCACCATCACCGAGGCCATCCTGGCTCACGGGGGAGAGGCGCGCCAGGAACGGGATCGGTTCGCGGCGCTATCCCCTGCCAAACAGGCCGAGCTGGTGGAGTTTCTGAAATCGCTGCAGATCCTTCCGCCGGATGGTGAATGATTGACCGGTGCAGCGGTTCATCAAAGGGGGGCATTGGGGAGGGCGTCATATTTTCCGTCCTCCCGGTCTCACCCCTGTGGTGGGAATCCGACTACTTGATGTGAGCGAACCCTTCCCCCGATCGGCCTTCTCGGGGCCACCCCCCGGCGCGGCCGGCATCCGACCAGAGCCGCTCCTCGATCTCGGCCGGCAGCTTGGGCAGCGACGCGGGCCGGATCGCCGAGATGGAGACGGCGCCGTGCTGCCGGCAAAGGTTTTTCACCATAACAGGGTCGGCCCGGTCTTCCTTGTTGAATACCAGGAGCCGGGGAATCTGGTGCAGATCCAACTCGGTCAGCGTTCGGTCCACCGCCTTCATCTGCTGATCGAACAGGGGATGGCTGACATCGACCAGATGGATCAGGAGATCCGCATCCTGAAGCTCGTCCAGCGTCGGGCGAAAGGCGCCCAACAGATCACGCGGGAGATCCTGGATGAAGCCCACTGTGTCCGTAATGATGATTTCGCGCTCCTGAGGAAACCTCAGCCTGCGGGTGGTGGTATCCAATGTGGCAAACAGAAGGTCCTGTGTCTCCACCCGGCTTTCCGTCAGGGCGTTGAGGAGCGTGGACTTGCCGGCGTTGGTATAACCCACGATCGACACGATCGGGATCCCGCTCTTGATCCTTTTGACGCGGCGCTCCCGATGCGAGCGGCCCAGCCCCTCCAACTCCTTTTCCAGGCGGCCGATCTTATCCTTCACCCGGCGCCTGTCCACCTCCAGACGCGTCTCACCCGGACCGCGCCCCCCGATTCCACCGGTCAATCTGGATAGCGCCGTGCTCCTTTCCGAGAGCCGGGGGAGAAGGTATTTGAGCTGTGCCAACTCCACCTGTATTTTCCCGTCCCGGCTGTGGGCCCGGCGGGCGAAAATATCCAGAATCAACTGCGTTCGGTCGATGACCTTCAGATCGGTCACCTCCCCGATGGCCTTCACCTGGCCGGGGGTCAGGTTTTGATCGAAGATCAACAACGTCGCGCCCCGTTGCAGGGAGGTGATCAACAGCTCCTGCAACTTTCCCTCTCCCATCAGGAGACGGGGATGAATCCGCTTGGGCCGTTGAACCACGCTGTCCAGCACCAGGACGTTGTCCGAGCGGGCCAGCTCCCGCAGCTCCGCCAAGGACTCCTCCTGATCCAACCGGCCTTTGATGGACACCGATACGAGGATGGCGCGCTCCCGCCCGTCCCGAAGATCGATCCGGGCCGCCAGCCCCCGCTCCATTTCCGCCTCCAGGGCCGAGATGAAGGAGGCAAACTCAAGTTCAAATCGGTAAAAATCGACTGACGGAAGGATTTCGTAGGCTTTCTCCTGGGGATTCGCCGGAAGGAGATGGGCCGCCGAGATCTGCCCCGGCAGGCCGTCTTGTTTGACCTGGATCGCGGCCATGAAATCCAGCCGCAGCAGGGCAAGGTCGTTGAGATCGTCTCGTGTCAACGCCTCGCCCTTCAGATGCGTATGAATGCACCGAACGCCACGCAAACGGCTTCGATCCAGACGGAATTTGGACAGATCCGGGATGACGATCTCCCGTTCATTGCCGACGACGATGGAATCGATTTTTCCAGCTCGGTCGACCAGCAGTCCGATTTGCCGCCGGATGTCGCCGCTGATCGAGGTCAGCGTGCGGGCCGCCTCCGGCGTGATCACCCGCCCGCGGGGGATCCTCCTGTTTCCGAGTCGCTCCAAGGCCCTCATCTGGCTGGCCTTCAAGCCCACTGTATTTCCGGTGATCATCCCGCTCAGTTTACCTCACAAGGCTCCTATTCATAAAGAATATATCTTATTCCAACCCCTGCTTGCAAATTGCCCCCAAACACCGCCGTATGTTAAGATGGTTCGGGACACATCCCACAGGCCGCCCCGGTGGCGGAAATTTCAAGGAGAAACATGTCGGATGAAATCCTACCGCGAGGAGCTCACGTTCGAAACGAAGAACCGGCGTGAATATATCAACATCACGCCCCAGATAGAGGCAGCCGTGAAAAAAAGCGGCGTGCGCGAGGGGTTGTGCCTGGTCAATGCCATGCATATCACGGCCAGCGTCTATATCAACGACGACGAATCCGGCCTGATCCAGGACTACGACCAGTTTCTGGAGGGCCTCGCCCCTCATGAGCCGACCAGCCGATACCGGCACAA
>CAYGBP010000006.1:17397-18272 GCA_964348105.1 uncultured Nitrospirota bacterium | reverse complement strand
CATCGAATCGCGGAAACCGCCCAAAAAGCTGGAAGAAAGGCTGGTCGGCAAGGAAGTGGTCTTTCAGGGCCGCTACGTGCGGACCGAGCTGCAAACTGTCGTCCTGCCGGACGGCACCAAGGCCACTCGCGAGATCGTCTCGCCCCCCGACGCGGTCGGCATCCTGCCGATGGATCGGGACTCCAGGGTGTATCTGGTTCGACAATACCGGCCTGCCATCCGAAAAATCACGGTCGAGATCCCGGCAGGGGTCATCGATCCCGGAGAGGACGCGCTTCAAACGGCCGAGCGCGAGTGCCGGGAGGAGATTCAGATGCGCCCCGCGTCCCTGACGCCGCTGTGCAGCTTCTATCATTCGGTCGGCTTCTCGACCGGCAAGATCACGGTGGTCCTGGCACAGGATCTGGAGCCGGTGGACGAGGCGCATTCGGAGCCGGGAGAGTTCCTGGAAGTCCTGTCGATGCCATTTGACGCTTTACTGGAGCAGGTCCTGACCGGCGCCATCGTGGACAGCAAGACCATCATCGGGGCCCTCTGGTACCAACAGATGAGACTGAATACCGAATCAAAAGGGGAATGAAATGGATGAAGAGGTGGAAAAGGGCAAGGAGGCCTTCATCAAGCTGGTTTCGGAGATGGACCCCGAGGTGCAGGTGGTCATCCCCACCCGGGCCACCAGCGATCACTTCCTGATCTCGCTGACCAAAGGCAAGGCGCGCGAATTCATCAGCGTCTCGGAGGGCGATATGATCGACCTGGTCGAGATGCAGGACATTCGAGAAGAAGTAGCGGAAAAGGTCCGCGAGGGCCTGGATAAGATCAAGACAAAATAACGACGAGATGGCCGGCATCCCGCCAATTTCGCCCGCCTGCGC
>CAYGBP010000006.1:12780-17387 GCA_964348105.1 uncultured Nitrospirota bacterium | reverse complement strand
CCCGCATGACGAAACCGTCCCGGAACGTCCGATCCTCGCCGCGGACCGGGACCGAACTTCCTGCCTTCAGACATCCGGGACGATTTAAATCCCCGGGAGCCGCTAAGGAATTGAAAAGGTCGCCCCAGAAATCACCTGGTCATGCGACAGAAACTCCACGCCCCCGGGCGATTGGAAGTTAAAAACGTAGCTCGGCGGCTCCGGAAAGTCAAAGGGGTGCTCATTGCTGCAGTTCAGGCAGGAGTAGAGAATCCCTTCCACCTCCTGGGCGTATTTGAATTTAAATTGGGTGGTCCGTCCCACGCCGGACTGGGGATCGGTGTCAAAGTCCTTATCAAACGGGTCGGTCCCCGAATCATCGGCCAGCCAGAAGGGATCGTCGGTGGGATTGGTCTTATCCTGCAAGGGATCACCCGGCGGCAGGATTTGGTTATTCTCAAAATCCCTTCCGTACCGCCTGGCGAGGGCGGAATGCGCCAGAAAAAACTGGGAATCGTATGTATCCGGATTCGCATTCGCGTTCACAGCAAACTGCCCCGTGTTCGGATCAATCCAAAAGTTGGTTGAGGGACTCGGGTCCAGATCATGCTGCAGCACGAACATAGAGTTTTCGTACAGCGCTTCGTCGATCGGAACCGGCAGGCCCGTGTTCGGATCCACCTCTTGAAAACCATAGTCCACACGCCATACCTGTGTAAAGACCTGGCGATCCGTCGTGTTGCTGGCCACATACTTGGTGGTCACCTGGTTGACCCATGAGCCCCGGAAGGCATTCCCCTCGCCCGTGACGGTTGCGTTCCGGGGAGCAGTCACCGGCGTTGAGCCGACCTTCCAGAGACAGTTGTCCAGCTGCCGCTGGATGCTGATGAGATCGCCGGAAAACCGGTCCGGATCGCAAACTCCGTAGAATTCATTATTATCGACCAAGGAGGATGTATCGTTCGGATTGCTGAAATCATCCGTGATGCTGAACGGAGTGGCGATCACGCCCGCGCCGCCCGAGCTGATATGGCAATTAACCGAGCGGACGTCGACACACTCCGGATTGTCGCCAAGCGCCACCCTGACCCTGGCCCGGGAAAGGCCCGGAGGGCTGGTTCCGCTCTCAAGCAGGATCTGCGGAATGGTGGGACTGCCCAGGTTGTTAAAATTAACGATCGTACTGGTGGCGCCCCACCCGAACTGGTCGGCCCTCAAGCGGTCGACCTCCCCGTTTTCCCTGATCCCATTACTATTCGTATCATACCACGTGTCATCGAAGTTCCCGTCGCCGTTTTCGTCGACAAAGATCACGTCCCCTTTGAGGAGGTGTCCACAGGAGGGTTTGTTACAGACCTCGGGGATCCAGCTCGTTCCGATATCCGTTGGAGGCTCGGCGGAAGGGCTGACCGGTGACTGTCGAAGATCGCTCCAGCTTTTGCCCATCGAATACTCCCCGTTGACCCAGGCTTGCAAGGCTGCCTGGGCCCGGGCCGAGCAATGCCCGGGCAAACCGTTCGGCACGGCGGTACAACTCCCTGGGGGTGAGGCGAGGAGGGTCCCGGCTAACCCCAGGTTCTGGGTCTGGTTCACGCTCCATGTATCAGCGGCATGGCCCGGTGTAGCGGCAATCGAAAGGAAAAGCAGGCAGACAAGGGCTGTCGAATGGATCGGATGAATGGACCTCGAGTGCGAGCTTCGTGTTGGCATGGTGGGTTTCAGGCTGTTCAATCAAGATCCAGATAGACAACCTCGGTCCTAGACTCCTAACACATCCATTTTTAAGGAAAAATCATGCAATATCCATACCGATGCCCCGATTTTGGTCAATCCGACCATCTTAACCCTCTAGATTCATTGGATAATTTCGACATGGGCCAAGAATATTCCCGAAAACTAATGAGTGCGAAATATTGAGAATAGTGAGAAAAGCGATTCCCCAAAACTCCCTCGGGGGCATAATATTCGGTTGAAAGAAGCGTCGGCGGGGCGACGTCCGAAATCCCTATTGACAATTTAGAGGCAATAGGGGACAATCAGGCCCATGAAAATTATTCTGGCCAGCCCCAGGGGTTTTTGCGCCGGCGTCGACCGTGCCATCGAGATTGTGGAGCTGGCCCTCAAGGCGTACGGCCCTCCGGTTTATGTCCGTCACGAGATCGTCCATAATCGTCATGTCGTTGAATCGCTCCGGGCGAAGGGTGCGGTTTTCGTCGAGGAGCTAGGCGAAGTCCCCGACAACGTGCCGGTCATCTTCAGCGCCCACGGCGTGGCCAAGTCGGTCTGGGAGGATGCGGGACGCAGGGGGCTGAAGGTCATCGACGCCACCTGTCCGCTGGTCATCAAGGTTCACAGCGAGGTCAACCGGGATCATAACCGGGGGTATGAGCTGATCCTCATCGGCCATTCGGGCCACCCCGAAGTGGTGGGGACGTTGGGCCAGATTCCGGACAAGTTTCATTTGGTCAGCTCGGTGGAAGACGTCGAGAATCTGGACGTCCAGGATCCTGACCGCCTCTCCTACGTGACCCAGACGACGCTCAGCGTGGATGAATGCCTGGATATCGTGGAGGCGCTGCATCGGCGCTTCCCCAGCATCAAAGGCCCGCGTGAAGAGGACATCTGCTACGCAACCCAGAACCGCCAGAATGCCGTGAAGGAGATGGCCCGGCGGGTCAACCTCCTGCTGGTCCTCGGGGCGCCCAACAGCTCCAACTCCAATCGCCTCCGGGAAATGGGGGAGCAGTACGGCATTACCTCATACCTGATCGAGTCTTATCGCGACATCAGTCCGGACTGGCTGAAGGGGATCGAGGCGGTCGGCATTACGGCGGGCGCTTCCGCACCGGAAATACTGGTGCAGGAGGTGGTGGATTTTCTCAAGAGCCAGGGGGCGACCGCCGTCGAGGAGCTCCACGTCATCGAAGAGGATGTCCAGTTCCAGCTTCCCAAAGAACTTCTTCATGTCAAAACGGAGCAGCCCTCCCGTCAATCATAAAAATTCTTATCCCAGGCATGCGACCTGATCTGTTCGAGCAGCTCGCGGGTCCAGCCGCCCATATCCGAGGCACCGACATTTTCCTCCACGTGTTCCACCCGGCGCATCCCCGGAATCACGGTTGAAACGGCGCGGTGTGCCAGACAAAACCTCAGGGCATCCTGGGCAAGTGTCCCGTCGCTTCCCGCAAGGTCCGCCCGAAGCCGCGTCACCCGCTCGAGAGTCTGCGCCAACCTCGAACCTGCAAAATAATCGGCCCGCCAATCACCGCTCTCAAAAACGGTCGCGGCGCTCAACCGGCCCGTCAACGCCCCTTCATCGAACGGACACCGGGCGATGATGCCCACACCATCCCGGAGGGCCAATGGGAACAAACGGGCCTCCGGACTCTGATCGAAGATATTATAAATGACCTGCAGCGCATCCACTTTTCCGGATTCGACCAGCCCCAGGGCGGACTCCGGATCGTGATCATTGATCGAGACCCCCACAAACCGGATCATTCCCCGCGCCCTGAGGCGTTCCATGGCCTCGATCCAATCGGATTCGGCAAGCCAGTCGGGGGACCAAACATGGAACTGCAGCAGATCGAGGCAATCGGTTCGAAGATTTCTCAGGCTGCGCTCGGCACTCCGGATGATCCAATCGGACGGGAACACCTCCCGGAGGGGGACTCCCCGTCCCGCCGGCCATTCATGGTTCTTGGGTGGAACCTTGGTGGCAATCACGATCTGGTCTCGGACGTGCCCCAGGGCCCGACTGATCAACCGTTCGCTGTGTCCATCCCCGTAAGCCAATGCCGTATCAAAGAGTGTTATGCCGAGGTCAAAGGCGCGGGCCAGGGCCCTTATCGCCTCCGCGTCATCCCGGCGCCCCCAGCCGCCACCGATCCCCCAGGCGCCGAAACCGACCTCGGATACCGCCAATCCGCACCTGCCCAGCTTTCGGTAACGCATCCCTTTTCCCCCTCACAGCGTCAAAGACTCCAGGGAATCGACCGGATGCCGACCGTCCGCCCCGCGGCCGCCGAGCGCGTAAATCTGGGACCCAATCCGGGCGGTCCCCATCGCCGCCCGCGGCTCATTCATGGGCGGGCATTCAACCCAGGTCCCCGTGGTCGCCTCATACCGGGCCACGCGGTCCTGAATGCGCGCCCCATCGTTTCCACCCATTACGACCAGCACACCGTCCGCCACACAGACCCCCAGACCTGCCGACGGCCACGGCAGTCGAAAACCGGTCTCTTTCCTCCAGCGGCCCTTTTCGGGATCGTAGGTCTCGATCAAATCGAAATTCTCGAATGCGCCATTTCGAAACGCCCCGCCGCCCATCGCGGACAACCCTTGCGCGGTCGGCGCCACGGCGAGCGAGAATCGGGGGGTCGGCATGGGGGCAAGACATCTCCATGCCCCTTCCGCCCCGCCCTCCAGGACCTCTGCGCAACTCTCGGCCGGATCCGTCAGAGGCCCCCCCGTGGCATCCGGATGGTGCCCTCCCACCAGGTAGATCCGGTCCTGATAAAGCGTCGCGGCCGGGGCGTCATGTCGCGTTTTGAGATCCGGGCCCTTGCGCCAGTTGTCCGATCGTGGGTCATAGATCTCGACTGTGGTCAGAAAGGTGAAGCTTCCGT
>CAYGBP010000006.1:9177-12770 GCA_964348105.1 uncultured Nitrospirota bacterium | reverse complement strand
GATTCTTATAGCCTCCGCCGATCACGAAGATCTCGTCGCCGAAGGTAATGGCCACGATTCCAGAGCGGCGAGTCGGCATGGGCCGCCCGGCGCTCCAGCGGTCGGCCGCGGCATCATAGATGTCGACGCGGTTCAGGCTTTGGAAATCCGGTCCGCCTCCCCCGATCGCGAAAATCTTCCCTTCCCAAACCGCCACGCCGAAATGGGAGCGGACCAGGGGCATCGGGGCCTGGCGTGTCCAGCCTTGGGGCGCGCTGTTCGACGGCGAAACCATAGAGGCTATCTTACTGAAAGGCCGAAGGAAGCGTCAAGAAGCGAAATTCCACGGTCATTTACTTTTTCATCAAACGGAGTATAATAAGGGCAAACAATCCGTGGAGATCCTCACACGAACTCGTACCCGGAATTTTATGGAGTTTGAAAATCTGCCGCTGCCTCCCGAAGTTCTTCAGGGAGTCCGGCAAGTCGGTTTTTCAAGGTGTACCGAGATCCAGGAAAAGACGCTGCCGGTCACCCTGGCGGGAAAGGACGTCGCCGGCCAGGCGCAGACCGGCACCGGCAAGACCGCCGCTTTCCTGATCGGGATTTTTACCCGCCTGCTTTCCCTTCCCCCACCGCCCTTCGGAAAACGCGCGTCGCCCCGAGCATTGATCATCGCGCCAACGCGTGAACTGGCCATCCAGATCTTCAAAGACGCAAAGGGCCTGGGAAGCGGCACCCCCTTCCGGCTGCTGGTCGTTTACGGCGGGGCCGATTACCTGAAACAGAAATCCGAGCTGGAATCCGGGCCGGATATTCTGATCGGCACCCCTGGACGGCTCATCGACTATTTCAAGCAGAAAGTCTATGATCTTCGCCGGCTGCAGATCCTGGTGATCGACGAGGCCGACCGCATGTTCGATATGGGCTTCATCGCGGATCTGCGATACCTGCTTCGCCGCATGCCCCCCTACAACAAGCGCCAATCGATGCTTTTTTCAGCCACCCTTTCCTACCGAGTGATGGAGCTGGCCTACGAGCATATGAACAACCCCAAGCGCGTGGAGGTCTCTCCCCAGCAAGTCACGGCCACCGGAATTCAGGAGACCCTGTACCATGTCGAAAGGGCCAAAAAATTTCCGCTGCTGCTCGGCTTAATGAAGCAGCAGAATTGGGAACGGGTCCTGATCTTCGTCAACACGAAACGGCAAGGGGAAATTCTGGAAGAAAGGCTGACGCGGCACGGATTCCATGTCAGGGCGATCACCGGGGACCTGCCGCAAAAAAACCGATTGAAGGTCCTGGAACAATTCAAGACAAAGCAATTGCCGATCCTCGTGGCGACCGATGTCGCCTCCCGGGGCCTGCACATCGAGGCCGTCAGTCACGTGATCAACTACGATTTGCCGCAGGATCCCAAGGATTACGTTCACCGGATCGGGCGAACCGCCAGGGCGGGGGCCGAGGGAAAGGCCCTCAGCCTCGCCTGCGAAGAGTATGTCTATTCCCTGGAGGAGATTGAAACGCTCATCGGCCACAAGATACCGGTCGAATGGGCCGAAGAGGAGCTTTTTGTGAAGCCGATCCCATACCGTCCTGATTCGGGCCACAAAAGGGGGGCCCCCAGACCCAAAGGACGCCGGGGAGGCGGTCCCCGGAGCCGCCCCGGAAGGAGGTAGAGGCTCGGTTCAGGGCGAAATTCAGGGTTCGTCGCCCCCCGATTCCCGCGCGGCCGCCCAGCGACTTTGAGAAATCACACCCCGCAGAATGCGAACCTCCCTGGAATCCAACCCCGCCCGACCGAAAATCCTTCGAAGGTCCTCCATGATAAACCGTCCCTGGGGCCCTTTGATAAAACCGATGCGGGAAAGATGTCCCTCAAGGTCCCGGTAAAACCGCTCCAATTCGTTCGAAGGGGCAAGCGGGCGATCCGACTTTTGGAAGCTCCCTGCCGCTGCCTTGAACAACTCGTACAGGACGACCATCACGGCGTGCCCCAGGTTGAGTGAGGGAAAAACCGGGGCGACCGGTATGGAGACCAGCTTCTGGCAAACGGCGATATCCCGGTTGGACAATCCCGTCCTTTCGGATCCGAAGACCAGCGCCACCCGGTCCCGGGCCGCGCGGGACAGGATCTCGGGGATAAGCTCCAGCAGGGATGGGATCGGACCGTAGCCCTTGCGTTGCCGCACGGTCGTCCCGACCACCAACCGTGCCTTTGAAACCGCATCGGGAAGAGACGTGACCACGGTCGCGCGGTCCAGTATTTCCCTTGCCCCGTAGGCCATGCGATAGGCTTCGGATGATCTCGGCCGAACCGGGTCGACGAGGACCAGGCGTCTGGCCCCCATGTTCTTCATGGCGCGGGCCGACGCCCCGATATTCCCCGGCCGGAGGGGACGCACCAGGACGACGTCGATCTTCTCGAGAGGGTTTGGGCGGCCGGCCGTCATCATGGTCGGGATTATAACCAAAGAAACGGCAAATTTAAATCACGATCGGAGTTGCGTCCCATGGTAAGATCATGGCATGGAACGGCCGATCCAGACCCGAATCGCGGTGGGAAGCCTGCTTCTATTTTCCCTCATTGCGCTCTCTTCCCGGTCAGAAGGCGCCGGCCATCAACAGAAAACGGATCATTCGCGCTACTTCCGATTCGAGTATCACCATCAGGACGCGCCTTATATGTCAGGCATCCTTCGAAAGGCGGAGTCGACCCGGTCCCGGATCGTGGAGTTGATCGGCGAACCGGGAGGCGCGCAGATCCGGGTGATTATGGCCTACACCGAGGAGGAATTCAATCAGTTCCGTCCGCCGAATGATCCTTTTCCCGCCTGGGTAAGCGCCGTCGCCTACCCCGAATCAGGCACGATGATCCTTCGATCCCCGCGGTTGATCCCCGGACACGGAGAGGACACGCACAAAACCTTCACGCATGAGCTCACCCATCTGCTGTTGGCCGAGCGGTATGGACGCCATCCTCTGCCCCGGTGGCTCAATGAGGGAGTCGCCATGGCAGCCTCTGGGGAATGGCATCCTTCCCAGGATTTTGTCATGGCGCGCGCCGTGCTCACGGGCCGCCTGATCCCGCTCGAGGAGCTGGCGGTTGCCTTCAGGGAGGACGAAAGGATCAGACAGGCCTACATCCAAAGCCGCAGCCTCGTCCAATTCCTGATCATCCGGCATGGTGAGGAGGGTCTGCGGCGACTTCTGGAGTCGCTGAGCCGGGGGGTATCTTTCGAAACCGCCACGGAAGAGGCCCTGGGGACCCCTTTCGAAGCGTTTGAGGGGCAATGGCTGCGGCATGTGCGGACCCGGTATAACTGGATCCCCGTGCTGACCAGCTCGACCGTTCTGTGGCTGTTGGTCATCATGGGGCTGGCTTGGGTCTGGATCAGAAAGCGCCGTCAAAACCGAAGAACTCAGGAAGGGTGGCAGAACGAGGAACTAAGCGATCTGGATTGAGCCCGCGATGTCATCCTCGCAGAGGTCGGCAGATCGGGCCAGACAGGCCTGAAGCCGCCCTGTCGGATCACGCCTCAACCTGGCCTTGAAAACGGCCTGTAGGCCTCCACGCCTTTCATGACGGACCGGTCGGGAGCCCAGCCACCGAT
>CAYGBP010000006.1:5825-9167 GCA_964348105.1 uncultured Nitrospirota bacterium | reverse complement strand
TCAAATAGATGGTATGATCCAAGGCGGCCAGCCCCATGGCGGCCCGGGGCGTCGGCAGCGGGGGAACGATACTCCAACGCCTTGATCCGAAGTCATACGCCGCCGCCTGGGTGCCGATCCCCCCCGTCCCGCTGAATCCGCCAAACAGGTAAAGCCTCTTGTCTAGAATGACAGAACCGTGAGCCGCCGAAGACCACGGGAGCACACGGTCCGTCGTCCGGGTCCAAACGTGTAAAACCGGATCGTACGTCTCGACACAATTAAACTCGTTAAACCCGCTGGGTGTGAAAGCCACTCCACCGAGCGTCCAGATTCGCGCGCCGTGCGAAACCGCCGACAGCGCGAAACGAGGAGTGGGCAACGGCGCGACTTCCTCCCATTCACCCGTCTTGATGTTCATTCGCTCACAGAAGGCAAACCCGGGATCTGTTTGAGGTCCGCCCTCCGTGGCGTCGGGGTGATGGCCACCCAGGATGTAGATATGCCCGTTCATGGAGGTCACGGCGGGGTAGTCGTGTGGCATGAGCATATCCGGGCCGGGCTCCCAACGGTCCTTTTGCGGATCATAGATCTCAACGGTCCGCAGGAACCGAAACTTCCCGTCCGGCTTCTTGAAGCCGCCGCCGATGACATAGATCCGGTCATCCACGGTAACGGCCATCGCACCCGAGCGCAGCGTCGGCATTGAAGCGCCACGATGCCACTCATCCTTGCGGGGGTCATACACCTCCACGCTGTTCAGACTCTTGAAGGCCGGACCGCCTCCTCCGAAAACATAGATCTTGTTTTCGTAAACAGTCGTGGCGGGGTGCGAGCGGGCAGTCTTCAGGGGTGCCCTGGTTCGCCATCTCCCCGGCAGATGTTTTCTGGAGTTTTTATTCGCCGATCTACGCATACTTGCTTGATTTTTATGATAAACTAATTTGATGTCCATCGTCAATGGGGTTTATTGAGCCCAGCGTTTCTATGACCGGGGGGCGGCCTCTTTGAAGCCCGGCCAGGCCCGACTGAATCGATATAATCCATTGATTAAATTGATAATTTTAAAATTCCGACTGACCCGGCCTGGCAGCCGCCCGATCACCCCTTCAGCAGGGCCGGTCGAAAGAAATCCTCAAATTTTTCAATAGGATATCCTGGTAAATCCAAAGATGCGGGGTTAATCTGAACGATCCAAGAGATAAAGCGGAATGCGGGGGACAATGATTAACTTAATAAAAACAATGAATCAGGATTCTCCACGGAAGACATCCAGATGAGGCCGGCTCGTTCGGGACCCCAAACGCAGGAAGTCGGCAAGACGGCCGGCCCTTTGACTCAAATCACCCGATTCCAGGAGAAAATACTTTGCCTCGGCAGAAAGGCCCGATTCCAGGCACATTTGATTCACAAAGGACTCGTCGTCCATCACCTCGGTCAGGTACTGATCCGTTTCCGGCGCCATATTTCGAAGCGGACCGCGAACGCGCAGCACCCGGATGAGGTCCCGTTTCCTCTCCGGGTGCAGTATTTGATCACCTTCCCGGATGGGATCGATCCTGGCGCTTCCCACGCCGTTATCGAACCATCCTTCCCTAAGAATGAAGCGACCGAGCCCCATGAGATCCAGGTGAACGACGCGTCCGCAAGAAATCTCGCACCAACGGGTCACCCGGCCCACACAGCCAATTTGACCCTGTACGGAGTCGTTCGGTTCTCCCACCCGCTTGAGGATGATGCCCAGCCAGAATTCGGCTGGACGGGAGGGAAGCCAGATCCGGTTGAAAAACGGCCGTGGAATGTGCAGGGCGACATGCGTCCGCGGAAAAAAAACCAGATTGGGCAAGGGGAGAACGGAAATGATACTAGGGGTTTGTCGAAACTCCACAGAGGCCTCCCTTAAATGAATATAGATTGATCCCCATAAATTCGCCATGATGCCCGTCATTTAAAAATAGTGATATGCATCATGGCAGGCACAGAACCCCTTCCGTGTCCTCCAGTTCCCTTGCGGGCCCGTCCTTCGTATGCTACAGTTTCGATCACCGATTCCGTGAAGCGGAAGGCGGCCGATCTGATGGCTCGCTCCTCGGGCTTACGATGAAGGCAATGATCCTCCACAAATTCGGCCGAATCGAAGACCGGCCTTTGACGCCCTGGGAGATTGCTTGCCCGGAACCCCGTGAAAACGAAATCCTGGTCAAGATCCAGGCCTGCGGTATCTGCCATACGGACCTGCATATCGTGGAGGGTGAGCTTCCCCTGATCAAAACGCCTGTTATTCCGGGGCATCAGGTGGTGGGTATCGTCCAGGGTGGGGGCCCCGGAGCAAGCCGGTTCAAACGAGGCGACCCGGTGGGCATCCCCTGGCTCAACTTCAGTTGCGGCCGGTGCGAGGCATGCCACGGCGGGAATGAAAATCTCTGTCCGAACGCGCGCTTTACGGGCTATCATGTGGCCGGGGGTTATGCGGAATTCACGGTCGTATCCGAGGAATTCGCCTGTCCGATTCCCCGCGGTTATGCCGCCGAGGATGCGGCACCCTTGTTATGTGCCGGAATCATCGGCTACCGCGCCCTGCGACGTAGCGGGCTTCAGACGGGTGAAAAGATTGGGTTGTTCGGCTTCGGGGCTTCGGCGCACATCGTGGCGCAGATCGCCCGTCACTGGGGCAACGAGGTGTACGCCTTCACCCGATCGCGCGGGCACCAGGATCTGGCCCGCTCTTTGGGGGCCACCTGGGCCGGCTCGGCCCAGGACACCCCGCCCGATAAACTGCACCGGGCGATCCTCTTTGCCCCCGCAGGCCGGCTCGTCCTGAATGCCATGTCGAACCTTCGCCCGGGAGGCACCCTCTCGATCGCGGCGATCTACCTGGATCGGATTCCCGAGATGGACTACGACACCCACCTCTATGGCGAGAAAACCATCCGAAGCGTCACGGCAAGCACCCGCCAGGATGCGGCGGAGCTGCTCGCCCTGGCCCCCGAAATTCCGATTCGGACCATGGTCCAGACCTTTCCCCTGAACCAGGCCAATGAAGCCCTGAATCGACTCAAACAAGGACGGATCAACGGCGCGGGCGTTCTCACGATCGGGAATGACAAGCCCCGATAGGTCAAAAGCGCCCCATTTCGGCCACTGCGGGTCACAGCCCCCACCCCAAGATCCCATCTCCTCCACCGAATTGCTGAAGCGACGTCCTGGCGCACGAAAAGTCATACCTGCCGGGGGGGATGAATCGGCGGTAGCTAAAGGCTTCCCGCAGGGCATCCAACGTCCCCCCGGGCGGAGCGACCGGCTTGGTCGCCAGAATGGCGGACCGCTTCGGGGCGAGGAGGTGAAGCAAGATGAACCGGGGAT
>CAYGBP010000006.1:3444-5815 GCA_964348105.1 uncultured Nitrospirota bacterium | reverse complement strand
ACAACACTGCTAGTCAGCACAGCCACCATGACGCTGAAGGAAAAACCGGTGATGCGCCTTCATGATATCAAAATAGGTGTGAATTCGGAGGGGGTGTCCCGGATCATCCAGAATCTCGATGTCCCAGCAGATGACCGGCGCGGTCGGCATGGGAATCATGGCGACGACCTGAACGATCGGGACCGGGGCCGCAATGCAGACCAGTCGATCTGCGGAAAGGGCGGCCACGAGGTGAAGCCTTCCGCATCCGTCCGAAAACGGATATCCCCCGTCCCGCAAATCCCGCGGACGGAAGCCTGCGATGATCCGCCCCGATCCGCGCATAACGCCTTCCAGGCCACGCCCCGCACCCCCTCCAAAATGATTATAGGTTATACAATACTAACCTGTCAAGCGTTTTTTAAACCGCGCAATCGGTGAGACATCGATACGGTATACTTCTCGACACTCTCGGCGGCGATCATCCAGAGGTATTTCGGAACTTTGACCTTTCTGAGGCGAGCCTTCATCCGACCGGCACGAATGGCCTTCAGGACGGCCTCGGGGGTGATCTTGAGCCGCTTCGAAGCCTGCACGATGGTATACTGCTTTGGACCAGCCTTGGCCCGCGTGGTCTTTTTCACTTAGGACAGTCTCCTCTCAACGCAAGGCCCATCCTCCCATGCCGGTTGTTCCCGGGCCATATGAACTTCTTCACGATTTGAAAGCCGGCCTTGCCGAATGATGGAAATCTTCCCATGGATGAAAATCGTGGGGGAACTGCGGAGGGGGCGGAGGCATCTCCCGCTTTTGTAAGATCAGGCTTCATGGACCTCGAAGTTGCCTGGCCCCCTGGAGCGTCATTCAGGCCCGGCCATTCAGAGCAAGACCCGGTCAACGGCCGCCGCCCCCGGCGATCCCAGGGCGCGGGAGCGTTCAAGGAAAAGCGCCAACAGGTTAAACCCGATCGAAGGGTCTGTCAAGAATTAAATCCCGGGGGTCGATCCACTTTTGAATTGACACCCCGCCCCGCGCGAGGTTATCCTGTCTCAGTCATCCAACTGTCATGATCCATCTAGGACCGTCATCTGAAGCATGAATGACTCAAGCCAGGCCAGCCTGCAGCAGGTCGTCTCCCGCGCAATTCGCGCCGCCAAGCTGGACGTACACCTGTATGAAGAGGTGGAGGCCGATCAGACCGCCACGAAACAGGCGCTCGGCGTGGTGGTCGTTTCCAACCTGGCCGCGGGATTCGGAACCGTCGGCCTGGTCGGCGGTTATGGTCATATCCTGATCGGGACGCTGGCCGCCATCGCGGGATGGGTGATTTGGGCCTTCCTCGCCTACTGGATCGGCACCCGACTGCTTCCGGAGCCTCAGACCCAGGCGGACCTGGGCCAGATGTTGCGTACCACGGGATTTTCAAGCGCGCCCGGGGTCATTCGCATCCTGGGTATTCTGCCGGGCCTGACGGGAATCGCCTACGTGGCTTCCGGCGTCTGGATGCTGATTGCCATGGTCATCGCGGTCCGACAGGCGCTGGATTACCGGAGCACCTGGCGGGCCGTCGCGGTCTGCGCCATCGGCTGGCTTATCCAGGTCTTGGCCCTGGCCCTGATCATCGCAGTGGCGGGCTGATCCGTCCGGATCACGCGCCCGGCCTTTTGACAAACACCCGATCGATCAATATAATCCATCAAAATTGAGGGATGCGCCCATCATGAGAGCGAAATTATTTTTCCTGTCGATTCTGATTTTCTCCGGAATGCTCGGCCAACAGGCCGCCCGGGCGGCCGAGCCCGCCGGGTCCGCCGATCCCGTCACGCTGCGGTTCGTGTCATGGAAGCCCAACCAACCCAAGGTATGGGATGAGGCGCTGGCGCGCTTCTCCAAAGCCCACCCTGAAATTCGCATCAAACGCGATATCGGGCCTCACTCGTCGACCGAATATCATGACCTGCTCACGCAGAAGCTTAAGAACAAGGACAGGAATGTGGACGTATTTTTTATCGATGTCATATGGCCGTCGGAGTTCGCCTCCGCGGGCTGGGCGCTGGCGCTGGACGAGCGTTTCAAGGCCGACGAGCGGGCAAAGTTTCTCCCCGGCACGATTCAGGCGGCGACCTACCGGGGCAGCGTCTACGGCGTGCCGGGATGGATCGACAGCGGCATGCTCTACTACCGAAAAGACCTGCTGTCGAAATATGGCTATTCCCCGCCCGCCACCTGGGGGGAATTGGTCCAACAAGCCGAGACCATCCTCAAGGGCGAGGCGAAGTCCCAACCGGGCCTGAGGGGTTATTCGGGACAATTCAAACAGTATGAGGGCCTCATCTGCAACATGCTGGAATATGTCGAGGGAAACCGGGGGCAGCTGGTCTCCGCCGACGGC
>CAYGBP010000006.1:2559-3434 GCA_964348105.1 uncultured Nitrospirota bacterium | reverse complement strand
CGTTGCCGGAGGAGGGAAGAAGGACCCTGAGCCCTTGGGGGGAGGGGGGGCAGCTGGTCTCCGCTGACGGGTCAGAATCCATGCTGGCAACACCGGAGGTCCTCGGCGCGGTAAAATTCGTGCGGGAGGAAATCATCGAAAAGCTGGCCACTCGCGCCGCGCTGACCTATCAGGAGCCGGAATCGCTGGCGGTCTTCACGCAGGGAAAGGCCGTCTTCCATCGAAACTGGCCCTATGCCTGGGAGGTGTCCAATAATCCTCAACGCTCCAAGGTGGCCGGAAAGGTCGGGGTCACCACGCTTCCCCGGTTCCCGGAGGGTCGCAGCATAGCCGCGCTCGGAGGCTGGCTCTACGGCATCAGCGCCTACTCCCGTCATCCGGACGCGGCCTGGACCTTCATCTCCTTCATGACCAGTCCGGAAATGCAAAAATTCTTCGCGATGAAGGCCTCCCTCGCCCCCGCCCGCAAGGCGCTATTTTCGGACCCGGAAACCCTTCAGGCCAATCCGCAGTTTCAGGACCAGTTTGCCGTCTTCCAGACCGCCACGCCACGTCCCCGGACTCCCGTCTACCCGGCGGTATCCAACATCATGCAGCGTTTTTTCAGCCGTGCCCTGACGGCCTCCGACGAAAACCTTAAAGCCGCCGCCCTGGACGCCGACCGCAAGATCGACCGACTGTTGCGCCTCGCCCAGGGAGCGCGATGATTCGCCGCAGGAGATCCGACACGTCCACGGCCGCATGGATGGTCCTCCCGGCGTTGCTGTTCGTCCTCATCTTCGCGCTGTATCCGGTCGCCAACTCCTTCTATCTGAGCTTTCACGGCATCGTCCTCGGACTGCCTGGTCTGGGCGAACCGTTTGTCGGCCTGGAGA